>JAJQII010000005.1 GCA_021199295.1 Clostridia bacterium | reverse complement strand
CAATGTGTATATTGTGTTTAAAAAATATAAATTTAAAAAATTTTTTGAAAAATCGCATATTTTAGCCCTTTCATTTGGCTACCAAGTGAGGGGGATAAAAAAGTTAAGCCCCCGAAAGGAGTAAAAAATGAAGTTAAATATCGACGGATGCAGAGAATTTATCAAAGAGAAAGGAATTAAGAACTATGTTCAGCTCGCGGAAGCACTTGACCTTGAAGTCGAAGTTATTAAGTTACTCGAACAAGGTGTCAGGATAGGTTATGATGCCGTCCGTGATATTTACAATAAGCACGGCGAGAAAGTAGTAAAGAAAATAATTGATTTTGAGGAGGACAGTATGGATGGATTCAAAGCAAAATATGTACTTGTCGGAAAGACTCTTTATTGACAGGCATAAAAGAGAGTTGTATTCGGATGGGTGTTCGCTTAAGAAGCGGACGCTGAAACATTGGATTTATGACAACTATTATACGCAACCTTATTTAGCACATCAGTTGAATATGCGGGTAAGTGACTTTAAAAGGAAGTTAAAGAACAAAGAAAAATTTACCGTATATCAGGTAACGCTACTTATCTACTTTCTCGGCGCAGAAACGGCAATAGAAGTAATTTATTTTCCGACATACAAAGAACGGCTACGCGTGGAGAAAGAAACATTCGGGAGGAAACGATGAGATACATATATATAGAATTTGGTAATAAAGAATACAGCCTTGATGACTGCGATTTAGATGAAATAGATCGCGATAAGGATCGTTTAGAACAACAAAAATTGCAGTCACTGCGGGATGGCGGCGATGATTTTGCCTTGGGACAAGAATCGGTAAATATGTCGCTGTATTCAAGTGAACTACCAAGCAGCCGTTTTTATAGGAGAAGAAGCTAATATGGCAAGTAGAAACGAACGAATACAGGAAATGCTTACGGATGGTGAGAGACTAAAAGACTTTTATAGGTTTTCAGCTCAAAACCCGTACATAACTTTGCACGATGCCTGTCAGATAGTCTTGGAACGACCAAAGGCTACGATATGTTTTTCCTACGAAGAGTGGGATGCAATGGGAAGGCACGTAATAAGCGGCAGGAAAGGTATCAGGTTTAGCGGTGAAGATGGTATAAGTTATGTCTTTGATGTAAGCGACACTTTCGGCAACAAACGGTATCAGCGGCTAATCTTTCCTATAAAGCACCTTACAGAAGGACTTGCCTATTTGAACGGAGAAGATCCGCCAGATGACGCAAGTTATAACGGGATAGAAAAGGGAGTCGCAAGGTATTTACAGTCAAATAGCTATCTTTCGGAAGACGGGGATAGAAACAGACTTATATGCCAGGGCGTAAGCTATTCACTTTACTGTAAGACGGGTTTTCCTAAAAGCAGTAACATTCACTTAAACGGCTTGCCATATTCCGTAGCGGAGAATGCAGACCTGTTTAAAGAGATATATCAGACAGCAAACATACTGCAACAGGACATCGAAGATGCATATTTAGCCAAGATAAGCGAAGTCCCCGTGGTAGATGATACTGAAGAAGAAGTCATCACGGACGAGCCTGTTTTACCGCCTAAGACTGAAGAAGTTAAGGAAAGGCAACATTACGCTAACCCGATGTATGACCGCTATATGACCGCACAAGAGCAGTATCCGCAAGCTGTGGTTATAATGAGGCTTGGCGATTTTTACGAGGTGTTTGGAGAAAACGCTGTAAAAGTATCCCAAGAGCTTAACTTAACGCTTACGGGCAGGGATGTCGGACTTTCCGAGCGAATCCCAATGTGTGGTTTCCCATACCACATTACAGATAAATATTTAGATAAAATACTTGAAAATCATAGCGTGTTAGTTGTAGAGGACGGCGAAGAACCAAAATACATACTATCCCACGCAGAAGCGCAGGGTGAAACGGCTGTTGATGAACCGCCGAAACGCCCGCAACTTACAAAATATGACGAGCCATCGCCGTTTGACACGGACGAAGGCATAGATAAAGACTTTTCCACAGACGAATCGGAAGCAGATTTATCGGACGATGATGAAGTGATCGCGGAATATGAAGAATATTACGACGAGATTGACGATAAACCTTCAGAAAACGAAGAAAAGCCAAAATCAAAGCCGCAGGGCAAGCCGTTAAGCCAAAGAAAACGTAAAGACAAGCCCAAGCCGCAGCTATCAATGTTCGATATAGTAGAACCCAAAGAACAGACAGAAGAAGAAAAGCTCATAGAATGGGGATTAAAACGTGGCAGTGGTTTTACATCGGGTAAATTTCGTATTTACGATAAGTACCAGGAAGACCCTACAGAAGCCGAGTTTGCAGATTTCTTGAAGAAAGAATACGGCATAGGCGGTGGCGGAGGGTATAACGGCTACCAGTACAGCACGAACGGCAAAGGCTATCTTTTGGGCTGGCGCGACAGGGAACACCCCGAAAATAATTTAGATGTATCTCTTACATGGAAGCAGGTTGCAGTCGGCATCGCAGATTTAATAGACGATGACAATTATTTAACCGATGAAGAAAAAGAGAAATACGCCTATATCGTAAAGCGCCGCAATGAACGTATCAATGCTAAAACTGACGAAGAAAAAATAAAAGTAATAGCCCGCCAGTTCATAGATGACGCTCTGCAACGTACCCAAAGCGGAAAAAGTACATTACACGCTTATGAGTACGAAGAAAGCGCAAATTTTATCCGCGACCATACTAAAGAGTTAGAGCAAGAGATTAGCGCGGCAGAGGAAGTAAAGGCTATTTTGCCGCCTACTCCCGGCTATGAGTATCTTGAAAAATATGATATAGCTGTAGAGTTTTATCCGCAGTACTGTCTGCAATTAAAGCGGCTGGAAGAAGAACCGATTATAGAAAGTGTTTCTCCTGAAGAAGAGAACACAGACTTAAACTCCGTCCTTGACCAAACCGAACTTGGCGGCGCAAAGCAGAGATACAGGCAGAACGTAGAAGCAATTAAACTATGCAATAAACTCTACAGAGAAAACAGGCAAGCCAAGGCAGACGAGCGGAAAGTACTTGCAAGGTATGTCGGTTGGGGCGGTATTGCGCAGGTCTTTGACGAGTATAACGAAAGCTGGCATAAGGAATATGAAGAGCTGAAGAGCCTTTTATCCACAGCAGATTATGAAGCCGCACGGGGTAGCGTTTTAAACGCTCATTATACTTCAAAGGAAGTTATAAACGGCATCTATTCGGCATTAGAGCGATTCGGAGTAAAGGGCAATAACCGTATTTTAGAACCCGCGCTCGGCGTCGGTAACTTTTTCGGTTATATGCCAGGCGGCATTTCGGACGGTGCAAAACTTTACGGCGTGGAGTTAGACAGTATCACGGGCAGAATCGCGCAAAAGCTGTATCCACAGGCAAACGTGCAGATAAAGGGATTTGAAGAAACCACATTTGCAAACGACAGTTTTGACCTTGTTGTAACAAACGTACCTTTCGGCGGCTACGGCGTAGCGGACAGTGATTACAACCACTATAAATTCTTAATCCACGATTACTTTATAGCAAAGAGCGTGGACAAGGTAAAGCCTGACGGTATTGTCGCGGTTATCACAAGCAAAGGCACAATGGACAAGTTCAATCCGTCGGCAAGAAAGTATATTGCAGACAGGGCGGAACTGTTAGGCGCGGTAAGACTGCCCAACACCGCTTTTAAGCAGACGGCGGGAACGGAAGTTGTAACGGATATTCTCTTTTTCCGCAAGCGCAAAGAAAAGATAAATGCGGACACAACAACGGATGAATGGCTTTCCACAGGTACTACGAAAGAAGGGTACGAGATAAATAATTATTTTATCAACCACCCCGAAATGATACTCGGTACTTTGGCAAAGGAAGTAGGTTTATACGGCGCGGAGGACGTAACCGTAAAACCCGACGGACGTGAATTAAAGGACGCAATAGCCGAAGCTATACAGCATTTGCCGCAGGACTTCTATACTAACCCCGAACCTAAAGAGGAAAAGGAAGATGAAAAAGAAGTAGACTACAATGTCAAGCCGCTTAACCTGAAAGCAGAGAACGGCAAAGTGTATATGCGTGTGGGCGAAAGAATGGTAGAACAAATGCTACCTAAAACGCCTAAAGACGCATACGAGCGTATCGCGGGAATGATAAACCTGCGTACCGAACTTCGCCGTATTCTAAAAATGCAGACGGACGGCTGTTCGGACGATGAACTCAAAATCGCACAGTGGACATTAAATGATAGGAATGACAGATTTGTAAAAAGGTACGGCTATCTCAATAACCAAACTAACGTAAGACTGTTTAAAGAGGACGGCGACAGCGCACTTTTATTTGCCTGTGAAAACGCAAGCGAAGATAAAAAGACATATACCAAAGCCGAGATATTTACTAAAAGGACAATTCGCCCATATGTTGCGGTAACGCAGACGGATGATTGCTTTGAAGCATTGCAGATAAGCAAGAACGAGCGCGGCAAGGTAGATATAGCGTACATAGAAGAATTAACTAAAAAGGACTATGATACCGTACTTTTTGAACTCGGCAATGCAGTATTTCGTAACCCGTTTGAAGTAGACATAAACGATAAATATTCAGGCTTTGAAACGGCGGAGCAGTACTTATCGGGTAACGTAGTTAAAAAACTACAAGTTGCACGGCGTTATGCCGAAACAGATAAGACTTTTGAAAAGAACGTAAAAGAACTTGAAAGGGTACAGCCTGTACCTCTTACGGCAAGCGAAATATCCGTGCGGATGGGCGCAAGCTGGATAGATAAGGACTATTATAAACAGTTCCTTATGGAAATTTTAAATCTCGGCTATTGGTGCAGGGAAGGAATAGAGATATACCATAACCCGCACGACTCATCCTGGCGCGTGGATAAGGCGGCTTATATAAGGAATAACGCGGGACTGTTGGCAACACAGGTATACGGTACTTCAAGGGCAAACGCTTTCAGACTGTTTGAGGCTTGCCTTAATTTAAAGGAAGTAAATATCTATGATGTGGTAGAAGATTCAGACGGTAAAGAGAAGCGTGTTTTAAATCAGGCGGAAACGCTTGCGGCAAGGGAAAAACAGAACAAGATTAAGGACGAGTTTAAGGAGTGGATCTTTGAAAACCCCGAACGCCGCAACGATTTGGAAGAAACATATAACAGAATTTTCAACCAAATCAGGTTGCCTACTTATGACGGCAGTTATCTGAAGTTTCCGGGTATGAACCCCGCCATAGAGCTAAAGCCGCACCAAAAGAATGCTATAGCGAGAATGATGCCGGGGAATAACACGCTTTTACACCACGTTGTGGGTAGCGGCAAAACCTATACCTGTATCGCAGGGATTATGAAGCAAAAGCAGTTGGGTTTAATCAATAAGGCAATGGTAACAGTCCCCAATCACCTTGTAGAACAGTGGGGTTCAGACTGGCTGCATTTATATCCCGATGCCAAGATACTTATAGCAACCAAAGAAGATTTTGAAAAGAATAACCGCAGAAAGTTTGTAAGCAAGGTGGCGTTAGGCGACTGGGACGGCATCATCATCGCCCAGAGCAGTTTCGCGAAAATACCTATTTCAACCGAAAGGCAAATCAGAAAGATACGGGAAGAAATTGAAAGGATAGACGAAAGTATATCATCGCAATGGGATACAAGCAATATGCCAGACGGTGCGGTCAAAAAACTTGAACGCATAAAGAAGAACAAAGAAGTACAGTTAAAGCGTTTAATGGACGACAGCAACAAAGATAACGTTCTGAAGTTTGAAGATTTAGGCGTGGACTACCTTGTCGTAGATGAGGCACATTATTTCAAAAACAAATTCCTGTTTACTAAGATGAACAATGTGGCTGGTATCTCCACAACCGCAAGCCAAAGGGCTTCGGATATGGAACTGAAGATAGACTACATAAACGAACTTCACGGCGGCGATAAGGGTGTTGTTTTTGCGACGGGAACACCTATATCCAATTCGATGACGGAAATGTACACGATGCAGTCTTATTTGCAGAAACAGTCGTTAGCAGAGGCTGGTCTGGACTTCTTTGACGCGTGGGCGGCAGACTTCGGTGAAACGGTGTTGTCATTGGAACTTGCACCGAGCGGTCAGGGATATAAGCCGAGAACAAGGTTTGCAAAATTTACAAACCTACCCGAACTTTTAACTATGTACCGCAGTTTTGCCGATGTGCAGACAAGCGATATGGTGAAACTTGACGTGCCTGAAGCAGAGCATATTGTTGTAAATCTTAAGCCTTCTGACAGGGTTGTAGAACTTGCCGAAGAAATAGCCGACAGAGCGGAAGCTATATACGAAGGCGGCATAGACCCGCATATAGACAATATGTTAAAGGTAACGTCGGACGGTAAAAAACTTGCTTTAGACGCGAGGTGTATGGACCCGTTATCCGATGACGAGCCTGTAAGTAAGCTAAACGCTTGTGCTGAAAGAATTTACGAGATATGGAACGATACCAAAGATTTTAAGGGAACGCAGATAGTCTTTTGCGACTTATCCACACCCAAGAAAGCATTTGAAGATTACGAATACGGCAGGGACTTTGACGCTTATAACGACCTTAAATATAAACTTGTGGAAAAGGGTATTCCCGAAGAAGAAATAGCCTTTATCCACGATGCGGGGAACGATAAACAGAAACAGTCTTTGTTCGACGACGTTAATTCAGGCAAGGTAAGAGTGCTTATCGGCTCAACGGAAAAGTGCGGCGCAGGAACGAACGTGCAAAAGCGGCTTGTAGCTTTACACCATTTAGACACGCCTTACAGACCGAGCGATATGGAACAAAGGGAAGGCAGAATTATAAGACAGGGCAACTCTAACGATAAAGTACAGATTTTTACCTATGTAACCGAGCGTACCTTTGATAGTTATTCCTATCAGATACTGGAAAACAAGCAGCGTTTTATATCGCAGATTAACCGCGGCGACTTGACGGTAAGAGAAGCGGAAGATATAGACGAAACTACTTTAAGCTATGCAGAAATTAAAGCGATAACAGCGGCTAACCCGAAGATAAAACGCAAAATGGAAGTGGACGGCGAAGTGTCAAGGCTATGCGTTCTTGAAGGACAGTATAAAAAGAATTTATATGCTTTGCAGGACAAGGTAAATAAAGATTTACCCGAACGCATCCGCAGACAGGAACTGTTGCTTGAAAATATCCGAAAGGATATAGAGCTTATAAAAGACAATTATAACCCCGATCCCGAAGAGTTTTTTATAAGCGTAAACGGCAAGGTATATACGGACAGAAAAGAGGGCGGCAAAGCGCTAACGGAAGCATTATATCATTCAAGACCTGAAACGGTAGTTGCAGAGTATTGCGGCTTCAAAATCAGTATGAATCCTATAGAGTACCTTGCCAACGAACGTAGTATTACCATTGCAGGTGCAGGTCAATACGAAATTACTGTAGGACAGAGCGAGAGCGGAAACCTTACAAGGCTGGATAACTTTATAAAGGACTTTGCCGCAAGGGAAGATGTCGCAAAAACAAGACTTGAAAATCTTAAACGTGACTATGAAGTAGCAAAATCGCAGTTGAATGTACCGTTTGAGCATAAGGAAAAACTTGCAGAGCTGATTAAAGAGCAAGCGGCGTTGAACGCCGAATTAGACTTGAACCGCAGGGAGGAAGTAATTATAGACAGCGACGAAGAAAACGACGACGGCGAACAGTATATGTCTGTACCTGATAGCGCAGAAACGTCAGTTCGCGATAGCGAAGAGCAACCCGTAGCAAGGAAAACAAAGCGCAAATCATTACAGCAGGCAGATTTCAAAGTATATAACGCACAACGGCAAAAAGAGCCTGACTCATATATCTTTATACGGAACGGCGACGGGTACGAACTTACAGGCAAACACGCTGAAAGAGTAGCCGCTGAAAACGGATTAAATACTATAACGGACACAATAAATGGGGAAGAAGTTACCGTTTTACATCTGAATAATAACGAATTGGATATAGAAGTCAGGAAACTTGTAGATGGCGGCGAAAAGGTGGTTATCATCGAACCTGATTTCGCGAAAAAGGAGGAGATATTGGAAACAGAAGAAGAAAGACAAAAGATAGAAGAAAACGAGCAAGCGTCTATCGATTACAGAGCGGAAGTTATAAAGTCTGTAGAGCAAGAATTTAACGACTTTAAGAAAGAAGTATTGAGTAAGCTGCCTGAAGAAATTTTCTATGATAATTACGAAATTCACGTTAAGACGGAATTAAACGATTATTTACAGGACGGCGATTTATCATCGCGATATTACAGGGTGCTATTTGAAGATAAAGGACATATTCTTAACAGCCTTTACGATGCCTATTTGGACAGCGAGTATTCAAGCGTAAATAACTACAGCGATACGCAGGAATTTATAGAACAATATTGTGAAGATTATTACGAAGATATGCTGAAGAAAATTGAAGCCGAAGAAAACTCCGTCATAGTAGAGAATGAAATAGCGGAAGAAATTACGGAACCTACTGAACCTATTAAACAGGTTGAAGAACAAGCAAGTAAATATACGCCAATCTATTTAAAAACAGCGGCGGAAGCGTTTAAGGACGGACAGGATAGCGACGAAGCAAAACTGTACAGCGATTCATATAGAAAATCGAAGGAATGTATTGCTGCTATAACCAAAGGTATCAATGAAAATTACGATTATAGTACGTATCACTTCGATACAAATTTTGCAAAAGATATTATAGCGGAATACGGTCAGGAACGTGTGAACTATGTCCTTGCTACTGTTATGCAAAACCACAAAGGGGACGGCAGATATTCTGAAGAAAACAGGGAATGGGCAAGTATGACTCCTATATCCGAAAGCGACGATGTAAGGCACGGCATAGATACAAACGCACACTCAACGCTTATGAACTCTTTTATAGATGAAGTAAGACGGCTCGAAAAAGAAAATAAAAACAATATGGAGGAAACAATGGAACAAGACAAATATGTTAGCAAGACGGCTCGCGGAGATACCGTCGTTGACATAAAAAAGGGCGCAGACGGCAGGGATTATGCCGTAGTGCAAAGGAAAAAAGATTATGCAGTAGCAATTGGCTACGATACAAAGAGCGGAGACTGGAAACAAGGTTATTACGACCATGAAACATATGAAAGCGCCGCTAAATTGAGAGATGACATTATAAGCGGAAAGGTTGAAAGTGTAACGTGGTTTAATCCCAAGGTGTCTACTCAAGCATACATTAAAAGATACAATAAATCTACAATGTTTCGTATGCCAAACAGCGGCGAGTATAAAGGATATTCATATTTTGTATTCAATAACAGAATAAAAGACAGTAGTATATTGTCTGATTTGCAGAGCGATACTAGAGAATCGGCATATGAACTTTCATTATCATATGCAGAGGAATATCACTTAAAAAACAGACAAGGCGACGAAATTGTTTTAACCGCAGAAGAACTTGCAAAGGCTATAGATGGTACTACGGCGGAGGACTATGGAACAAAGACATATGATATAAGTCTGCCGCAGGACGCTATCCGCGGCAACTACGATAAATCCACACTATTGGTAATGCCTGATACGAGTAAGTTTGCGGGGCGTAGCTTTTATATCCCGACTTCGCTTATATCTGAAGATACAGAAAGCGAAGGCAAGAATATCTTAATAAGTCTGCCTGAAGACTTTACCATAAATGTAAGTTCAAGGGATAAAGAACAGACAGACGAACTCACCGCAAAGGAATTTTTTAAAGAGTGTCAGAATGCCGAATATAAGGAATTGAATAGGGAATATCCCTTAACTAACGGAGAAAACGGTGATAAAAAGAAATGGTTAAAAGCGTTAATTCCCGAAGCGGCAAGGATAGCGGAATATGATAAATCTACCCTTTTCAAAATGCCTAAAGGTCAATATGAAGGGTATGCTTACTATGTTCCTAACGGTCTTCTTGTTGAAATGGAAGACGGAATAATTTTGAGTCTCCCAGAAGACTTTACTATTACGGTTAAAGACAACAAAAACAGTTTGTCTGCGGAATTATCTGTATCAGATTACATTAAGGAAGTAGCAGGCAAGATAGAAGAAGATTATTTCGGTTACCAAAGACAGGACAAATTTACTGAAAGGGAAAAAGTTTTAAGGGACAGTGTACCAGATGAAATGAAAAGCCGTCCTAATTGGGTAATAGTGCGGACAAAAGAAAAAGAAAACGGGAAGTTGGACAAGTTTTTAATTTCTCCTGTTACGGGAAAATATGCGGAAAGCGATAACCCCGAAACGTGGACAAACTTTGAAACAGCTTGCGAATACGCAAAAAAGAATGGTGGCGTAACGCTCGCCTACGCTTTGGATGGTAAGGATAAAATTTGCTGTATTGATCTCGACGGTTGCGTTGGTGAAAATGGATACTTTTCTGATCTCGCAGTTGAAGTTATGGATAGAGCGGGAGAGACATATGTAGAATATTCTTTAAGTGGCAAAGGGTTACACCTTTTTGGCACAACGGATGGAATGGACTTAAGGGCTTTTTCAAAAGACGGTGATTTAGAGTTTTATCAAAAGACGCATTTTATTGCAATGACGGGAGACGGGTCGAGATTCAGCAATTTGGCGAATTTTGATAACCCCGACATGAAAGATTTGCTGGAAAGAAAATGTACCAAGCGTACCGCATGGACAGGTGAAGGCAAAGGCGTAGAAGGTCTTTCAATTATGACCGACCGTGAAGTTGTGGAAAGGGCTTGCTCTGGCAAATACGGCGATACATTCAGAAGACTGTATAACGGCGAAGATTTAAAACATAATCACAGTAATTCGGATATGGCACTTATGAACTGGTTGGCGTACTATTGTAACGGCAATAAGGAACAGATGCTGCGTATATTTGCAACGAGCGGGCTATTTCGTCCAGATAAATCGCCTGAATACTATGAGTATACAGCAATGAAGGCAGTAAGAGATAATCCGGGGAGAATATCCTTGCAAAATGTTCCTGCAAAAAATCCAATAAACAATTCAAACGGTAGTAACAGCGGCAAAGGCGGCAAGTAAAGATGATAACAAAAAGAAAATATACATTTGACGATTATAATATCGTGCTTAATGTTTGCGACTTTATGACGCAAGAAGAAACAATGAACCCCTATAAGGACAAGGATGAGCCGTCTAAACTTAAGCAGAATTATCTCGATTATAGTTATATTCACTTCACGGATGCTGAAAACAAAAGAGATTTAGTAACAATGCACTTGGCTGAAGATGAATTGGAAGAATTTAACTTTATGCTCGGCTTTTCTTATGGGATGATAGCTGGTGACGCAGTTAAATTGCCCGAAACAGATTACGTGCAGTTTTTGAAGGATAAGCTGGCGCAGTACGAGATGGAAAAGAGAAAAGCTGTAGAAAACGATGGCGTTCAATCGACGGAAACAGAAGTAAAGCAGTTGGCAGAAAGCGAATAAAAAAGGCGAATGGGGACAAAAGAGATTTGCCCTACATTTTAGGGCAAACCTCATTTCTCACAAATTACGATTAAGTTATTTAAATAATACCATACGGCAAGAAAAAAGTCAATAGCTGAATATTATGAAAACGCGTTTTTTGAATATGATTTCTCGTAAATGACAAGTTATAAAAACATAGCCATATAAATCGGCAGATGTACAATATTGTCTTTTACTTGTAAATCCTTGCTATAGATAATATAGGCTTGCCCGTGACGACCTTTAAACTTTTTCATATATTTATCGAGTGATGAATGGGTGGTGTATGATGAAGATTTTACTTCTACGGGGCATATTTTACCTTTTTTCAATAGCAGGAAATCAATTTCCAGATTATTTTCTCTGTTTTCGTTATCGCTGCGAGAGTAAAAGAACAGGTTGTGTCCGCTTGCCCGGAACGCCTGTGCAACGGCATTTTCCATAAGCATACCTTCATTTACGCTTATTTTGTCTAACAGAACAGATTTATATAGTTCGTTGGTCATATAGGTGTCATCTTTGAATGTATGCGTAACAAGTAGCCCCGTATCAAGCATATACAGCTTTTGGCTTGTTTCGTCAAGCGACATACTTAAGCCTACAGATGGATCAGTCGAGTTATAACAGTTATTTGTTATCATACCTTCTTTAAGCCACATAAAAGAATCTTCATAAGTGCGGGTTCTTGCGTCTTTACTTAATGATGTGATTGAGAATTTCTTTTCTCTTTTTGAAAGCTGGCTTGGTATTTGGTCGAAAATTGCTAAAACTTTGCTCTCATACCCCTTTGCGAAACGGGTAATATCCTGACGGTACAGATTAAGTATAGTCTTTTTGATACGGTCAACCTTTGCAAAACTTTTAGATGTGGCGTATTCCGATACGGCTTGCGGCATACCGCCTACAAGGAGATATTGTCTAAAACTGTTCATTATTTTACGGTGGACAGCATCGCCGAGCGGTTGCAAATTATCATAGCATTTTCTCAATAAAGGAACGGTAACGGTATCGCCCATAGCCCATAAAAATTCTTCAAAGTCTAAAGGGTTGAGTTCCATATGCTCTTCTTCAGAGGGGATAACAATGTCTTTAGTATTTTGCTTAAGCGAGATTAAAGAGCCTGTTTCGATGTAGTCGTATCTGCCGTCTTCAACGAGAAATTTAATTGCTTCTCTTGCACGCGGGAAGCGTTGTACTTCATCAAATATAAGCAGTGATTGCCTTGTATATAGTTCCTTGCCGAACATTAAAGAAAGTTTGTTGAAGAACAAATCAAGGTCCATAAGGTCGTTTAAGAAAATATCCTTCAGAGCTTTTGACGCCTTTGAAAAATTGATAAGGATATACGACTTATATTCTTTAGTTGCAAAATATTCAGCAAGATGGCTTTTGCCGACACGCCTTGCACCATCTATAAGAAGGGCGGTAGTGCCGTTGCTTTCTTTTTTCCATTGCAGGAGTGCATCATATGCTTTACGTTTAAGTTCCATAGGGAAAGCTCCTTGTATTACTTTACTAAAGTATAGCATATACAGAAAAAATAATCAAGAGTAAAATCACGAAAAAGCAAAATTTATTTGTCGTATTTTACACGAAACAGCGAAATTCAAAATGATGAATATGCACGAAACGGCAAAATTTAAAACTTAATATTTACACGAGAAAGCAAAATTCAGAAATCAGCAAATCGTGATTTGTCAAATCACGATTTGCAAAAACACGTAATCGAAATATGCAGTATTACGATTACGTAACTAACAAAAAGGAGGAAAACAGAAATAAATAACAAAAATATACGGGATACTCCCGTGCAAGTAGTGCCAAAAGGGTACAGCTTGGAAGATTATCTGGAACAAGACGACAGTGTAATGGACGGGGATGAGCCGTTATATACGGACGAGGTGGAAGTTGTCTATGAATGAAGATTATAAAGAGAGCGACATTTATAAAAAGTTAAGTGCTTCGGATAAAAAAACTATGGACATTATAATGGCTAATCTCGGTAACGGCTCAATGTGGAAGCAGGGTTGGAAGTCGTCAGGCGCACCTGAATCCATACGCGGCAAAAGTTATCACGGAAGTAATAATCTTCTTTTAACGCTTGTTTCTATGGAACTGGGCTATTCAGATAACCGTTGGGTAACGTTTAATCAGATGAAAAAAGAGGGTTGGACTTTCAAGACAGATGATGAAGGCAAAAGTATGGGTAAGGGCAAAGGTGTTCCAATATCGTTCTTTGAACTGCGGGACAGGGAAACAAAACAGCCCTTTGACAGAAGCGTGTTAGACGGAATGTCGGCAGACGAAAAGGAAGATTATATGCATGAAAACGTCTATCCCTTACGAAAGACCTATATCGTTTTCAACGGCGACATTATAGACGGTATACCTGAAAAGGAAGTAAGCGAAACAGCTATAGACGAAACGGCAAGAAATGAAAGGGTGGAACGTCTGTTAGAGTATTGGAACAATAACGAAGCCAAGATATTATACGGCGGCAGTATGGCTTATTACAGCCCGTCCAAAGACGAGATACATTTACCGAAACGCAACGACTTCTACAACTACGGCGAGTTTTACTCAACGGCGCTGCACGAAACCAGCCATTCAACGGGACACGAAAAGCGGCTTAACAGAGATATGTCGGGAAAGTTCGGAAGCGCGAACTACGCAATGGAAGAATTGAGAGCGGAGATAGCAAGTATGTTTCTTTGCCAGGAGTTCGGCGTTCCTATGGACGAGAGCCATATACAGAACAACAGCGCATATGTGAACAGTTGGTACGAAACTATAAAGGAAAACCCTACCGTGCTTTTCGCGGCAATATCAGATGCAGACAAGATGTCAAAGTACATAACGGCGAAAGAGAAAACCATACAGGTTACGGAAAGCAAAGAAGAACAACCTGTAACGGAAGAAAAGTCGGAAGAGTTCATCAGACCAAGCGAGATAGCGGCAAGAGCTGTACCAAAGCCAGCGGATATGACGGGCAGGGGAGTGAAAAGCCTTATGAATATGGAAGACTGGGAACTTGTAGAAAAAGCAAAGGATTCACCAGGCGGCGATGTCTTTATGCGGCTATTCAACGGTGGTACGCTTTTCAATGATGAAGAAAAAGATGAGCGGTCGCTTCTATCAAGAATACTTATGCTCGGCGCAGATAAAGAACAAACCGCAAGGATATTCCGCGCGTCGGGACAGTACAGGGACGAAAAGCCCAATGCTCATTATGCGCTACTTATGAGACAGTCCGCAGATTTTGTTGCGGACATAAAAAAGAATGGAACTACGGCAAAACCCAAAACAACGCCAAAGGCAAGGTCGGGTGCAAATGCAAAAACATAATGAAGCGTATATTTAAGGCTTTATTTGTAGCAATAACGCTGACGCTTGCCGTTATAAGCACGGTCTGCTTTTTAAGGATAACAGAATACAGAAAGATATTGAATGATGTGGAAAGTAGCCTTTTATACGAAGATAAAGGGGAAAACAGTATAAGCGTACAACTAAAGAGCGGTGAAAACCTTACGCTTATATTCAATGATACCGCAGTGAAAGTTGTGGAATCATACAAGGTAAAAGATAAATCCGAAATGTACAGGGTAGTCCGATTTATTCGCCGCTATGCGGCAGAACACGGAATTGAAATTACGAGAAAGAACACGGATTTATACGGGGAATGGAAGTTACATAATCTTCTGTATTCAGTGAACTACAAACGGGAAAGCACGGCAGACGCAGACTTGGACTATATCAGGGACAAGCGTTGGTATGTAAACACTATGAGCAGATTGCTCGGATAAAATATTAAAAAGAAAAGGGGAATTACAAAAATGAAAAAATATTTAAAATTCAGAGAGAGTTATGCTAACTACATAAAAGGAATGACGGATAAACAGGCAGGACAGTTTATCAAGGCTATAAGCGGTTACGCTTTTGAGGGCAAGACTTTTGAAAGCAAGGACGCAAAGGTTATGGCGGCGTATGTCTACGCAAAAACGCAGATAGATATATCAAGGCAGAACAGCTATAACGGCAAAAAGGGATACCTTGTTATGTCGGAGAATAAAAAACACTACCGCAGTGAAAAGATGGACGATCTCGGCGCGCTTATAGGTGCGATAGCTATAACGGCGGCTGCTAATGCGGAAAGCGTAGATAGCAAAAAATCAAAATAACAAGGGGAGAATGATATGTTGGATGAAGAGTTAATTGATAGTTTAGTGGTCATAACGGAATGTCTTTCTAATTCTGAGTTGGGAAAACTTGCAAAGGCTTTAGCGGATTATGTGCAGTACGGTGATCTTGACTATTACGATATGGAGGACGCTATAATTCCAAGCTATTTACTTTTATGCTATATCTTTGACTTGAAAGAGAAAATGGTAAAAGAAAAATGCAAAGAAGGCGAGAAAAAGCAGTGAGCAGAATTATATGTGCAGATGCAGTGGAAGGGCTTAAAACCCTTCCATCTTCATTGGTAGATATGTGTGTAACCAGTCCCCCGTATTACGGACTTCGGGACTATGGAGTGGACGGACAGATAGGAGTAGAACAGTCTCCGCAGGAATACATAGACAGGCTTGTGAAAGTCTTTGCGGAAGTGTACAGGGTGCTAAAAGATGACGGCACTCTATGGATAAATATTTCAGACAGTTACGCCGGTAGCGGCAAAGGTCCTATGAGTATTCAGGTCGCGGGCAATGGTAAAAACAAAAACCTATATGATATGAAAAGTCGTATTTACGACGTGCCTAAACAATGGGAGGGAATTAAACCGAAAGATTTAATCGGAATACCTTGGATGCTTGCGTTTGCATTGAGAGATTACGGGTGGTATCTGCGTTCTGAAGTGATATGGCATAAGACAAATTGTTTGCCTGAAAGTGTAAAGGACAGACCTGTAAAGTGCCACGAGCATATATTCCTTTTAGCGAAATCACCGAAGTACTACTTTGACTATAAAGCGATACAAGAGCCTATCAAAGACGTGAGCAGGGAACGGTACAAAAGGGGAAGGTCAGCCAACACAAAATACAGTAACACAAAAGTACGGCAAGCGGGAATAGACAGGGCTTGTGATGACTTCTCGGACTTTGACCAAAACTTCAGAAGGAAGCGCGACGTGTGGGAAGTAAGCACGAACAGCTACAAGATGGATGAACACTTCGCAATGTACCCTGAAAAATTAATCGAGCCGTGCATATTAGCGGGAAGCAGACAGGGCGGAATAGTATTAGATCCTTTCTTCGGCAGCGGAACAACGGGTGCGGTAGCAAAGCGTTTCGGCAGAGAATATATCGGGATAGACATCAACGAAACTTTCTGCAAAAAAGCGGAAGAACGCATAGAAAAGGTGTCAGCGGAAAATCAAAGTGATATAGCTGAAACAAGGGAAAATACGGAAAAATTCTTTTCAAATTTAAAGCAGGATAAGGTTTGTGCAAACAATCGCACAAACGAGGAAAATGCGGTGCATTTTCAGAACAAGCAGGATACCTGCTTTTCTTTGGGGGGTTCGGTAACGGAGGTGTAACGGTGGGAAGAAAATATGGAATTCCAACCAATAAGGAACGTAAACTTTTTGTGAAGATTGTAGATGAAGATAACTGGAACACACTCTTGGAAATTTCAGAGAAAAGTGAAAAGTACAAAAGTGCAAACGCTATAATAAATGCTGCGTTAAGTTACGGCTTGCCTTTTCTCCTAAAGGAAACGACAGGAGAAGTGAATATCACGGACGATATGAAAGATAACATGGAACTTATCGTAAACGACGGCGAAGCGTCAGAAAGAATGCTCAACGGAATCGTGGTAAGGTTGCTTAAAGAGATAAACCTTAACGTGCTTATGTGTAAGTCAATGGCATCACAGCTTGTAAATAAACAAATAGAAGACGCGAAAGGAAATATCAAAGAAAAATTAGAGCAAGGTGCTTTAAGTGATACACCCGTATTTCTTGAAAGTTATGAAATGCGTGAACTGAAGAAGTTGCGTAGATAAAAGCAGGGTGTGTAAATGAGCAATCAGCCAATAGTAATGAATATTATGTATACGCCATACAGTTTGCCGAAAAACGCAACGAAACAACAACGGATGGATAACGCAAGGGAACGTGCTTTCTTTGATATGACTGGAGATACCAATATTTACAAGTATATGACCACTGAAGAAAAGCAGGAAGGGGAACGCAAAGAAAAGAAAGACCCGTTTACTGTCTATGAATATTTCAAACGCACAGTATTCAATGATAAGGGAATTATTAAGGATGATGAACTTGCAGAAATGAAGGAGCGGGCGAAGAACAATAAGGGTAATATCTGGCACGGCTATATATCTCTTAACCAGGAAGAGTCATATAAGATAGATACTCACGAAAAGTGCATAGAGCTTGTAAAAAAGACATTCCCGCAGTTTTTTAAGGATGCAAAGCTAAAGGCTGATAACATAGACCTTATGTGCGCGTTACATAAAGACAGACCGCATCATTATCATGTGCATTTTTGCTTTTGGGAGAAAGAAGCTAAATACAGGGACAGAGTCGGCAATCTGTCATATAGGCGTAAAGGCAGAATAGATAAATCAGCTATTGCCCAATTCAAAGTAAGGCTCGGCTTGTTTTTAGATGATGAGAAAGACAATTTACCAAAATCACGCGATGAAGCATACAAGGCTTTGAGAGAAGTAACGTCAGCCAAAGTTGCCATGTCAAGCACAGACGAAATCAAAAAAAGAAATCCTGGCGCTTGCGAAAGTCTTGCCGGCAGAAGGGAGACTTTCATACGGAAGCAAGAATATGGAACCATACAGGGATAGGGTGGACAAGATAGTACAGCTATTGTTGCAGTATGACAGAAAAGCGTGTAAAGCAGACTGGAATTTTCATAAGGCATTGGAAGAAAGAAAAGAAAAAATAGAAAACATCTGCGGACAGCCTTTTGCTGTGGCGGCAAACAACGCATCGGCAGAAAGGATAGAAAGCAATTACCCGAAGTATCACTTCAAGATAGATCCGAAAGTTATAAAAATAGTGTCGGATATAGAAGCCGACTACAAAAAACGGCAGGGTAATTTAGTTATCAGTCTTGCAAAGTTTATTAAACCTGAATACTACGAGCGGAAGAAAGGTAAAAAGTATGCTTCTAATGATAAAAATTTAAAGCGTAGCCTTACAATATCCAAAAACAAAATATCTGAAAAACTGAATGGCTTTTTATCATCATTTTTTAATGAGAGCAAAACACTTGAACGCGATTTTACACACAGATTACAGGAAATTGAGGAGGAAATAGAACGGGAACGTGAAAGAAAAAATAAACAAGGACAGGGGGATTATAAAGATTGAAAAAGAAAGATGTAGTACATCGCAAGAGAAAATCCCTTAAGTATGACATTCTGCTATGGGCGGGAATATTCCTATTCATTGGCGTTTTGATAATGCTTATATACGCGCTTTTAGGCTCGGATAGTATAGGCAACATACTTTCAAAACGTACTTATTGGCTGCTATACGGAGTGGTCAGCGGAATAGTAGCGGCGGGGTATCTTATGATGTACAGAATTGACGCGCAGAATATCGCAATGAAAGAAAATGATTTGGAGGATACCGAATGGCTTACGACTAAACAACTTAAAAAAATGAAAGAGTTTGAAGTTATAAACTATAACGATATTCCCAAGCATAAAGACGGCATTGTAATAGGCGCGGAGAAAAAGGGCAAGGACGTTGAAGTCATAACGACAAGCCAGTTACACGCTTTGATAGTAGGTACTACGGGCAGCGGCAAGACTACAGGGTTTGTGGATCAGAACATATCAGTTCTATACAACAGCAAGACAAAGCCGAGCATAGTCATTTCCGACCCGAAAAAAGAGTTGTACGAAAAACACGCAAACGGGCTTAAAAAGGCGGGATACAAAATATCCGTATTGGATTTGAGAGAGCCGTATTCATCTGAAAGGTGGAATCCTATGAATGTGCTTACAAGGCGCATACAAATGATTAAAGATTTAAACCACCCTGAATTTAAAGACGGCAAGTATTTGGGCGCGGGCGAAGTATTCCTTTCGTATGATTCACTGCGTACACGAATACAGGAATTAAAGGACGAGATATTTGAAAACGCTATGGACTTGGTATATACCATCTGCCCCGTAAAGAATAAGGATCAGCCAACGTGGGAAGAAGGCGCAAGAAATCTTATATGGGGTTTCGTGCTTGCGATGTGTGAAGACTGTATTAACGGCAAGATAGAAGAAAAACAATTACTTCTTTTCAACGTCTACCACAATATTACAAAGTACTGCTCGGAAGACACCACTGCCTTAAGGGAATACCTGTTGGAAGGCAGGGACGAGTTTTCAAAGGTAAGGGGACTTGTAAACACCGTGCTTATCACTTCAGATAAAACGCTTACAAGTTACCTTTCGGAAGTAAACGCCTATATGCAACAGCTTTCAGACGACGGCATACTGTCGCTTACAAGCGAGAACGATTTGGATATTGTCAATATGGACGAACAGCCAAACGCAGTATTTATTATCGTGCCTGACGAACGCTTTACAAGGCATAGGTTTGTAACGCTGTTTATTATGCAGATGTACAAGGAACTTGTAGAAAAGGCTAACTTAAATTTAAGAAAAATGCAGACGGACAGCGCGATTTTAAAGCGTAACACTTACTTCATATTAGACGAGTTCGGCAACTTGCCGAAGTTTGACAATATAGAAGGTATGGTAACGGTAGCCCGTTCACGTGGTATAAGGTTCTTATTCGTATTGCAGAGCTTCTCACAGCTTACCGCCAAGTACGGTAAAGACATAGGCGATATATTAAAAGCCAATTGCAAGCTATTAGTGCCATAGGGAGAATATAAAAAA
>JAJQII010000027.1 GCA_021199295.1 Clostridia bacterium | reverse complement strand
ATTTGTATATAAATATCCATAAGTGACAAATAGTGGGCAGGGCGATATATATTATAAAAAGACTTGATTTTTTATTATGGTAGTGGTATAATCAAAAATGTAAAATTGCTGTAAAAATATGCAGTTATTTATACGCCATTGAACAATAGATATATACGAGGCAAATCGGCATAGCGCCTGGGACAAAAGAAGTACGGAACGGATAAAATGGGATTAGCGATTTGTAAATATATTATAAAAGCATATACTGAATGCGCCGCGATGCTTTCAAAAGGCAATATAGCGCGATAAACTTCTTTGCCGGTAAGGGATATCCTATCGGCTTTTTGTCTTGCCACGATATAAATTTTAGCCCGTTTATGCTGGCAAAGAAAATATACCAAGGATAAAAGAGTTGAATGAGTAAAGTTACAGAAGAAGAAATAGTAAAAGAGGAAGCGGCTATAACCGCCGCCGAGGCTGTGGAAGCCCCCGTTGTCCTGCAAGGGAATAAGGCAAGGGCTGAAAAAATTGAATACCAAAAAAGGGGAGGCTTTAAATACGGTTGCTACCGTTTTGTAAAGCGTACTTTCGATATCTTGGCTTCGGGGTTATTTTTGATAGTATTCAGTTGGCTGTATCTGATATTGGCTATAATTGTTAAATGTAGCGACGGCGGTCCTGTTTTTTATAAGCACAAACGCGTCGGCAAAAACGGCAAGGAAATTTATATAGCAAAATTCAGAAGCATGAGAAAAAATGCCGATGATTTGGAACATATGCTGACGCCCGAACAGCTGGAGCAGTATAAACGCGAATATAAGATAGACAATGATCCGCGTGTTACTAAAGTTGGCGCTGTGTTAAGGAAATTAAGTTTAGATGAACTTCCAAATATTTGGTCCATATTTAAAGGCGATATTTCAGTCATAGGACCGAGGCCTTTAATGCGAGAGGAAGCTATAGAAAAATATGGTGAAGATGTTGATAAATTGCTCTCAGTCCGCCCCGGGATGATAGGATGGTGGGCAGCGAATGGCAGGAGTAATACAACGTACGAAAGCGGTGAACGGCAAAAACTTGAGTTGTATTATGTTGACCATTGCTCCATATGGCTTGATATAAAGATCATTTTTAAAACGATCATTAGCGTGTTTAAACGCGAAGGTGCAAAATAATAAAAAGATAAATACCAAACGGCAACGTTTAAGTTTCAGCTGTTTTAAGTTTTAAGGAGAAATTATGAAAGGCATTGTATTGGCGGGTGGCTCGGGAACACGGCTCTACCCCATAACGCAGGTTGTAAGCAAACAGCTTTTGCCTGTCTACGATAAGCCTATGATTTATTATCCGTTAAGCATGCTTATGCTTGCGGGGATAAAAGATATTTTAGTTATTTCCACGACTGAAGACACTCCAAGGTTTTCTTCTCTGCTGGGCGACGGAAAAAAATTCGGCATCAACCTTTCGTATAAGGTACAGCCATCGCCCGACGGGCTTGCACAGGCGTTTATCATAGGTGAAGAATTTATAGGCGACGACGCCTGCTGTATGATATTGGGCGACAATATCTTTTACGGCAACGGCATGCGCAATAAATTGGAGTCTGCCGTAAAAAATGCCGAAAACGGCAATGCAACCGTGTTCGGCTACTACGTGAAAGATCCTGAAAGGTTCGGCGTGGTAGAGTTCGACAAAGACGGGCATGTTATTTCGATAGAAGAAAAGCCTCACAATCCTAAGTCAAATTACGCCGTAACGGGGTTATATTTTTACCCTAAGGGCGTAAGCAAAATGGCTAAAGAGGTAAAACCTTCGCAAAGGGGAGAGCTTGAAATTACCACTCTGAACCAGATGTACCTCAAAAACAGCAACCTCGATGTAATGCTTTTAGGCAGGGGATTTACGTGGCTCGACACAGGCACGACCGACAGCCTTTTAGAAGCAGGTAATTTTGTGCAGCTTATGCAAACTCACCAGGGTATCGTAATGAGCTGCTTAGAAGAGATAGCTTATAAAAAGGGTTGGCTCACCAAAGAGCAGGTGCTGGAACAAGCCGAGCTTATGAAAAAGAACGCCTACGGGCAACACCTTTTCAATGTAGTGAACGACAAGATAAAATATTGACATTAGCATTGTTACAGGAGAGAAGAATATGACGATTATTGTGACCGGCGGCGCTGGTTTCATAGGCAGTAACTTTATTTTCCATATGTTAAAAGCGCATCCCGATTACAAAATAGTTTGTCTGGACAAACTTACTTATGCGGGCAATTTATCCACGCTGAAGTCGGTAATGGGTAATCCCAATTTCCGTTTCGTTAAAGGGGATATTTGCGACAGGGACGCGGTAGACAAGTTGTTTCAGGAAGAACACCCCGATATCGTTGTCAATTTTGCGGCTGAAAGCCACGTTGATCGTTCAATAGAAAATCCCGAAATATTTTTACAGACCAATATTATCGGCACAAGCGTATTAATGGATGCTTGTCGCAAGTACGGGATAAAGAGATACCACCAGGTTTCCACAGACGAGGTTTACGGCGATTTGCCGCTTGACAGACCTGACTTGTTCTTTACCGAAACAACGCCTATCCATACCAGCAGCCCATATAGTTCAAGTAAGGCAGGGGCAGACCTGCTGGTTTTGGCGTACCACCGTACCTACGGGCTGCCTGTAACAATAAGCCGTTGCTCTAACAACTATGGTCCGTACCATTTCCCTGAAAAGCTGATACCTTTGATGATAATAAACGCGTTGCACGATAAGCCTCTGCCTGTCTATGGCAAAGGGGAGAACGTGCGCGACTGGCTGTATGTAGAAGACCACTGCAAGGCTATTGATCTTATAATCCATGACGGCAGGGTAGGCGAGGTTTATAATATCGGCGGGCACAACGAGATGAAAAACATTGACATCGTTAAGATTATCTGTAAATCTCTGGGCAAGCCTGAAAGCCTGATAACTTATGTCACCGACAGAAAGGGTCATGATATGCGCTATGCCATAGACCCTACAAAGATTCATACAGAACTTGGCTGGCTGCCAGAAACAAAGTTTGCCGACGGCATACAAAAAACTATCAAATGGTATTTAGATAATAAAGATTGGTGGCAGACTATTATAAGCGGCGAATACCAGAACTATTACGAACAGATGTACGGTAACAGATAATGAAAATATTTGTAACAGGTGTCGGCGGGCAGCTCGGTCACGACCTGATGAACGAACTTAATAAAAGAGGGATACAAGCCGTAGGCAGCGATATCTTGCCTGAATGTGACGGATACTTAAGTTATATTCCTATGGATATAACCGATCTCGCCCAGGTGGAGAGAGTTTTGAACGACGTTAAGCCTGATGCCGTTATCCATTGCGCGGCATGGACTGCCGTGGACGCCGCCGAGGATGAAGAAAATAAAGCTAAAGTTTACAAGATTAACTCTGAAGGCACAGAAAATATTGCTAAGATATGCAAAAAAATCGGCTGTAAGATGATGTATATCAGCACCGATTACGTCTTTAACGGGCAAGGCGTAGAACCCTGGCAGCCCGATTGTAAAGATTATGCGCCTTTAAGCGTTTACGGCGACAGTAAATTAAAGGGCGAACTTGCCGTGTCAGGTTTGCTTGAAAAATATTTTATTGTCCGCATAGCGTGGGTTTTCGGTGTGAACGGAAAGAACTTTATAAAGACCATGCTGAACGTGGGCAAAAAGCACGATACGGTAAGAGTGGTAAACGACCAGATAGGCACGCCGACTTACACGTACGACTTGGCAAGGCTTTTAGCTGATATGATAGTAACAGATAAGTACGGTTACTACCACGCCACTAACGAGGGCGGATACATCAGCTGGTATGATTTTACAAAAGAGATATTCAGGCAGGCGGGCTACACGACGAAGGTTATTCCCGTGACTACAGAAGAATACGGACTTTCCAAGGCGGCACGCCCGTATAACAGCAGGCTTGATAAAAGCAAACTGCAAGAAAACGGTTTTGTGCCTTTGCCTGATTGGAAAGATGCGCTTGCAAGGTACTTAAAGGAAATAAATTATGGGACAGATTAAAGTTACAAAATGCCCTATAGAGGGATTATATATTATAGAACCTGCCGTACACGGCGACGCACGCGGCTACTTCATGGAGACATACAACCAGAACGATATGAAGGAAGCAGGGCTCAATATGGTGTTTGTGCAGGACAACCAGTCTATGTCCACAAAGGGGGTACTCCGCGGGCTTCACTTCCAAAAGCAATACCCTCAGGGCAAGCTCGTAAGGGTAATAAAGGGCAAAGTGTTTGACGTTGCTGTAGATTTACGTAAAAACAGTTCAACTTACGGCAAGTGGTACGGGGTTGAGCTTACCGAAGAAAACAAAAAGCAGTTTTATATATCAGAAGGATTTGCCCACGGTTTTCTGGTTTTAAGCGACGTGGCTGAGTTTTGCTATAAGGTAACGGATTTTTATCACCCCGGGGATGAAGGCGGGCTTGCTTGGAACGACCCCGAAATCGGCATTGACTGGGGTATATGCGGCAAATACAACGGCACTGCCAGTGCCGAAGGATACACGCTTGCCGACGGAACACCTTTAAACCTTTCAGATAAAGACCAGAAATGGCTTGGAATAAATAAAACTGTATTAGACTTTTAATAAAAGAGAATAGGTCAATTATGATTATAACAAAGACGCCATTCCGTATGTCATTTTTTGGCGGCGGAACAGATATGGAAAACTATTTTAAAGAAAACGGCGGCGCGGTAATTTCTACCACGTTTGATAAGTATTGTTATGTTACGGTACGGCATCTGCCCCGTTTTTTTGATTATTCAACCGAAGTTGCTTATGCAAATACCGAGAGGGTAACGGATATAAATGATATTCAACATCCTTTAATTCGTAATGCGATGAAAATGCTGGATATGCACGAGATAAGACTCACGTATGAAGCAGATCTCCCCGCGCGTTCGGGGCTGGGCACAAGCAGTTCTTTCGCTGTTGGTATGTTAAATGCTTTCTATGCTTTAAAGGGTAAGTATGCTGATAAGAAAAAGTTGGCGGATGAAGCCATCTATCTTGAGAGAGTTTTGTGTAATGAAGCAGGCGGCTGGCAGGATCAGATAGCTTCTGCTTACGGCGGATTGAACAGAATTGATTTTAACGCGGATGGATATGAAGTTAATCCAATAATAATATCTCCCGATAGGAAGAATCGTTTAGATGATAACCTTGTAATGTTCTTTACAGGATTTACCCGTTTTTCGTCGGATATACAAAAGGCAAATAATGTTTCCGCAGAAAATAAAAAAGCGCATTTAAAGCAAATGTATGAGCTTGTAAATCAAGCCGAGCGTATATTAGAGGATCAGTCGGTTGATCTGGATGATTTCGGGAGACTCTTGGACGTTACTTGGAAGCTCAAAAAAAGTACAGGAGCTAAAATATCTACAGATGATATAGATGCGTATTATGATAAAGGGATAAAGGCTGGCGCTCTTGGCGGTAAACTACTTGGAGCAGGAGGCGGCGGGTTCTTGCTGTTTTATGTTCAACCTGAATATAAAGAAAACGTTATCAATGCTATGTCAGATCTGTTGTATATACCGTTCCGGTTTGAAACGGGCGGCACGCGTATTATTCATTATACTCCTGAAACATATATACCCAGGGAAAGGAAATGAAAACTGTAATAATGGCGGGTGGTAAAGGTACGCGTATTTCATCGGTTGCAAGCGATATACCTAAACCAATGATAAAAATTGATGGAGTTCCCGTGCTTGAACGGGAAATAGAGTGTTTAAAGGCTCAAGGATTCAATGATATAATTATTACGGTAAGTCATCTGGGACAGGTTATAACTGATTATTTTGGTGACGGCAGTAAAATATCTCCTGCAACGGGTAAACCTTTTGGAGTTAAAATCGAGTATTATTTTGAAAAACAACCTCTTGGAAATGCCGGTGCGCTGTTTAAAATAAAAGATAAACTTACTGAAGATTTTTTGCTTTTAAATGCCGATGCCGTATTTGATATAGATTTTAACAGGTTTGTCAGATATCACAAGGATAAAGGCGGACAGGTTACGCTTTTTACACATCCCAACAGCCATCCATATGACAGCGGTTTATTGATAGCTAATGAAAATGGTGAGGTAACAAGCTGGCTTACAAAGGAAGATGAGCGCCCTGAATATTACTGCAATAGAGTTAATGCTGGGCTACATGTAATTTCGCCTGAGGTGCTTAAGCAAGATATAAATACACCTAAAATTGATCTGGACAGGCAACTTTTAAAACCGCTTGCGGGAACGGGAAAAATGTTTTGTTACGACAGTCCCGAATACGTCAAGGATATGGGTACGCCTGACAGGTATGAGGCGGTCTGTAAAGACTTCCGCCATGGAATAGTATCAGCTAAAAACTTAATTAACAAACAGAAAGCGGTATTTCTCGACAGAGATGGCACGATAAACAAGTATGTGGGATTTTTAAGAGATATCAACGACTTTGAGTTAATAGACGGCGTGGCTGACGCTATTAAGAAAATCAATCAGAGCGGTTATCTTGCAATAGTTGTTACTAATCAGCCCGTAATAGCCAGGGGAGAAGTAACCTACGGACAGCTTAAAGATATCCATAATAAAATGGAAACGCTTCTTGGATCGGAAGGGGCATATTTAGACGCGATTTACTTTTGTCCCCATCATCCGCATAAAGGGTACGAAGGTGAGATTGCTGAATTGAAAATTGATTGTGATTGCCGTAAACCAAAACCAGGTATGTTGCTACAGGCGGCAAAAGATTTTAATATTAATCTGACTAAATCGGTAATGATAGGTGATGGCGAAAACGATATCCTGGCAGGAAAAGCCGCAGGCTGCAAAACCGTTTATATAGGGCAGGAAGACTATGGTCAGGATTTAACGATACCGGGTTTAAAAGAATTTAATTTAAGGGAAATAATATGTTAAATGAAAATTTACAAAAGCATATCGATTTATTGACAGAACGTTATCCCGTTTTGAAATCGGTGGCGGGAGATATTGAAAAGGCATACCTCGTGCTGGAGGAGTGTTATTTAAACGACAAAAAACTTCTTATAGCAGGCAATGGCGGCAGTTGTGCGGATAGCGAGCATATAGTCGGCGAACTTATGAAGGGTTTTAAACTTTCCCGTGCATGCAGTAAAGAGTTTGCTGATAAATTGGTATCAATTGACGGTGTAAGGGGGGCAGAACTTGCGGCAAGATTGCAGGGAGGTCTTCCCGCTATAGCGCTCGACGGTCATCAGGGACTTAATACTGCTTTTATAAACGACGTCGAAAACGGCGGGCTGTTAATGTATGCGCAGCAGATTAACGGCTTCGGTAGAGAGGGGGATGTGTTTTTAGGTATATCCACTTCCGGCAATTCAAAAAACGTTATGTATGCTACCGTTGTCGCAAAGGCAAAGGGATTAAAAGTTATAGGGTTAACAGGTGCTAAGGGCGGTGAACTTGCAAAGACAGCAGACGTTGCAATTAAAGTGCCGGAAACAGAGACATATATGATTCAGGAATTGCACCTGCCAGTATATCATTGCCTTTGTCTTATGCTGGAAGAAAGATTTTTTGGATAATAACATAATTTTTGGATATTATGAAGAAAATTTTACAGATTACAAATTATTTCTATCCCCATTTAGGTGGCATAGAACAAACAACATATGATATTATGCAGTCGCTTAAAGACGAGGATGTTGAGCAAAAAATTATCTGTTTTAATGAGGATGCATCGGACGGTAATTATGTTTGTCACAGAAAAGAAACAGTAAGCGATATTATAGAGGAGGTAGAAGTGGTTCGCTGTGGTTGCGTTGCCAAAGTGGCGTCGCAATCGCTTTCTCTTTCATATAAAAAACAGCTTAAAAAAGTAATGGAAGGGTTTCAGCCCGATATAGTAATATTTCATTATCCCAATCCGCTGGCTGCCCATTATTTACTTAAATATAAAAAAAGGAATTTTAAGTTTATTTTATATTGGCATCTTGATATAACAAGGCAAAAGATTTTGGGTAAATTGTTTAATAGCCAGAATAAAAGATTGTTGGAACGGGCTGATAAGATTGTTGCGACTAGCCCGATTTATATACAGGGTAGCCCATATTTATCTAAATATAAAAATAAAAGTACAGTAATTCCAAGCTGTATAAATGACGGCAGACTGGAAATTACTGATGCAATAAAGGAAAAGGCGCAAAAAATACGCAACGATAACGAAGGTAAAATACTTTGCTTTTCCTGCGGCCGCCATGTTCCTTACAAGGGGCTGGAGTATTTAATTAAAGCAAGCATGTATCTTCCGGATAATTTTTCTGTTGTTATAGGCGGTAAAGGAGAACTCACTGACAGTTTAAAAAAAATGGCAGAGGGGGATAAAAAAGTCAGGTTCTTAGGCAGGGTAAGCAACGAAGATTTAGTGGCATACCTTATGGCTTGCGACATATATTGCTTTCCGTCAATTACCAAAAACGAGGCTTTCGGTATAGCTCTTGCCGAGGCAATGTATTTTTCAAAGCCTGCCGTCACTTTCACTATCGAAGGAAGCGGAGTAAATTATGTCAGTTTAAACGGCGTAACGGGGATAGAATGTCCCAACCGTGACAGTAAGGCATATGCCGACGCTTTGAAAAAACTTGCCGAAAATGAAGAATTGAGGCAGGAATATGGTGCAAACGCCCGCAATCGCGTGCTAGAGAATTTTATGCTTAAACAGTTCAAAGAAAATATACAAAACCTTATTGACGGTTTAGATTAATATGAAAAAGATAGTAATAAACGGAAAATTTTTATGTGACAGAATGCAGGGCATAGTTCGTTATGCCAGGGAAATAGTGACCAGCCTTGACGAAATATGTGATGGCGTGGATGTTACTTTGTTGATCCCTTCAAGTACAGAGTGCGACCTTTCGCTTAAAAACATAAAAACCGAAAAATACGGCAAACATAGCGGAATTAAATGGGAGCAACGCGATCTTGCAAAATATATGAGGGGGCATAAAGATTGCATTTGTCTCAACTTATGTAATGTAGCACCTATACACGCACCTGCCGGTGTCACAGTTATTCATGATGTAATGTATAAGGTCAATCCTTCGCACTATACAACATTACGTAACCGTCTTTCAAGAATGTGGCATTGTTACCAGTACAGGGTAATTACTAAAAGAGAATTAGCTGTTCTGACGGTAAGTGAGTTCAGCAAAAATGATTTGATAAAAATCTATCATAAATGCGATGGTAAAGTTTACGTTGTTCCCAGTGCTTGGCAGCATGTGAAAAAATTTGAAGAAAACCCTGATTGGCAAACGGCTTATCCATTCCTAAGACCTGAAGAGTTCTATTTTTCGCTTTCAACTTTGGCAAAGAATAAGAACGGTAAGTGGATTTTAGAAGTTGCAAAAAACAATCCCGATGCTATTTTTGCGATAGGCGGTAAATACTACGAAACAGACGATACTGAAATTCCTTCAAACGTGCATATGCTGGGGTTCATTTCAGACGAGGACGCTTGTTCGCTTATAAAAAATTGTAAGGCGTTTATTCATCCTTCGCTTTACGAAGGGTTCGGGTTGCCTCCGCTTGAGGCATTGGCGCTTGGTGCTGAAGTGGTATCGTCAAATACAACTTCTCTGCCAGAGGTCTTGGGAGATAGTGTCCACTATATCGACCCTTATGATTACAGTGTTGATTTAGATAAGTTGCTAAAAGAACCTGTGGCAGACAGACAAAAGGTATTGGATAAATTCAGCTGGGAAAAATCAGCAGAAAGATTGTTGGATATTTTAAAAACCTTAAATTAAGTGCAATGATAAAACAAAGACCGTTGATAAATACATTGATTTGGCTAAGTATTTTTACTTCGTCTTTCGATATATTTCTAACATTTGAATTATTCGGTGTAACAATACGGGTATCACAAATAATTATGTTATTTGTAATGCTTTATTTTGTGATGGAATTTATTCTCGGCAGGTCAGAGATAATAACTCCTGTCGGCTTTGTGTGGTTATTGTTATGCGTTTTATTGAATACGCTTTTTTGTTTTAATTCATTGAGCCTTTTTAATGCTTTTGCTTATGATTTATGGTTTATTTTTGATGCTTTCCAGATAATAGTTATAGTTTATTATTTCAGGCAAACCGAGTCTGTGGAAAGCATTACAAAAAAATATATATACTGCTTTGTCATCATGGCTGTTATCGGTTTGATGCAGGTTATTTTACAGTACGCAGGGATAAATTTCTTTGTTACACAGGTAAACGACATGCACAGGGCAAACGGTTTTTCGTATGAACCGTCCTATTATGTAACATATATGCTAATGGGGTGGTGTATATGTATGTACTTGTTTGAAAAAGGTAATTTTAGCATATTTCCAAAAAGGAGGTTAGCTGTTTTTACTTTATTGATAACGGTTGCTATGGTATTGTCTACCTCGCGTATGGGGTGGATTATGATGGTTTTATATATCGGGGTAAGGCTGCTTGTAAATTTAAATAGGCTGTTTGTTGGCAGGATTACTATATGGAAGATTATACTGATAGCGTTGATTTTTCTTATCATTGCAGCTTTTATATTAGTTGTTTACGGCATATATACCCAGAACGAAACTGTATTGTTGTATTTAAACGGTTTGGGTTTGGGCGGTACTTCAGCTCATTCTTCTTCCACAAGAATAAACGGATTGTTAAATACTTTGAATGTATTTTTAAATAACCCGATAATTGGCGTTAGTCTTGGTGGTGTCGACCCTGCCATATGTTACGAAATATTCGGCTGGGAAACATATGAAAATGGTTCAGGTGTATGCGTATTCGCTGAGGTACTAGCAGCGTTTGGTGTATTCGGATTTGTATTCTTTATGATTTATTTGTATAAATTAATTTTCGGATACCGTAAAATAAAATGCAAAAATAAACAGCAAAAACAAGTTATGGCGTCTTATGCAATAGCGTTAGTGTTTATACTGATAATATTACAGATGAACCAGAATATTTTGCGCCCTGTCCTTTGGGCACATATAGCAATTTTATCAGCTATTTATAGCATTGAAAGAAATAGGGACATGAAACCTAAATCTGACAAAGAGTGGAAAAAGTTATGAAAGTAAAAGTTATAGCAAATTATTTGCCACAATTTCACCGCATACCTGAAAATGATGCCTGGTGGGGAGAGGGCTTTACCGATTGGATGGCTGTTAAAAATGCCAAGCCGTTGTTCGACTGGCAATATCAGCCGATTGAGCCTTTAAATGATAATTATTATTCGCTTGACGATATAGAAGTTATCAGGCAGCAAGCGCAAATGGCTAAGAAATATGGTATAGAAGCGTTTGGTATATATCATTATTGGTTTAGTTCAGAGCAAAAATTATTGACTAAACCGGCAGAACTGTTACTGAGTGATAAAAGCATCGATATAGGTTTTTGTTTTCTTTGGGATAATGTCTCATGGAAACGTACGTGGAGCAATGTAAAAGGGAATGATTGGTCACCTTTATATGATCAGAAGAACAGTATTAATACCACGGATTCTTCTAATGGTATATTGGCTGAATTGAAGTACGGTGATGAAAAGGATTGGGAAAATCATTTTAATTATCTGTTGCCGTTTTTCCTTGATGACCGGTATATAAAAGTAAGCGGTAAGCCTCTTTTTGCTATTTTTAAACCTGAAAATGATTTCGATACTATTAAGCAAATGATTGAATATTGGGATATGCTGGCAAAGAAAAGTGGATTACCTGGTATATACTGTATTACAAGGCGAAATTTAAAAAATATAGGTTTATCTACACAATTTTGCTATAGTCCCATTTCTATAGAGTCTGTTGGTGACATATTTAGATTGTATTTGCCCAGAAAGATAAATGGAAAATTGGAAAGGGTAAATATGTTATCTTATAAAAAGCTATGGAAGGGATTGTTATCAAAAGCAAAACATTCAAACAAAAAGGCTTTATTAAGCGGATTTGCTAAATATGATGATACCGCGCGAAGAGGAAAAAAAGCAAGTATAGTAAAGGGTTCGTCACCTGAAAAGTTTGAAAAATACTTCGGCAAACTTGTTGAAATAAGCAAAAAACAAAATAAGGAATATGTATTTTTAACGGCTTGGAATGAATGGGGTGAAGGCGCTTATCTTGAACCGGATAAAAAAGACGGTTACGCCTATTTAGAAGCAGTAAAAAGAATTATGGATAAACAGTAATGGGTATCAAAAATATAATTAAATCTTGCTTTGGATATACATTTGTTAAAGATATATATAAAAGGCATGAACTCAGAAAATTTTGCAAGAAGTGGAGTAAACAAAACAGGCACAATTTAACTATGCCCAATAATATTTTTGATATTTCGTTGGTAAAAGTTGGTAAAGGCACTTATGGGGAATTAAATATAGCTTCTTTCAGCAAGGAAAATAAAATATATATAGGCAACTATTGTTCCATTGCTCAGGAGGTTGTTTTTGTCATTAATTCAGAACATCATATTAATACGATGTCAACATATCCCTATAAAGTGCATAGCTTAAAAATTACCGATATGGAAGCGTTTTCCAAGGGTGATATCGTAGTAGATGATGATGTTTGGATCGGCTACAGGGCAACAATAATGTCTGGCGTGCATATAGGGCAAGGGGCTGTCGTGGCTGCCGGTGCTGTTGTAACAAAGGACGTACCGCCATATGCAATAGTTGGCGGTGTACCGGCTAAAGTTTTAAAGTATAGGTTCAGCGAAGATATAGTAGACGTGCTAAAGCAAATTGATTTCTCAAAATTAAATGAGAAATTTATAAAAGAGAATATTGACAGTTTATATAAAGAAATTAAATCTGTTGAGGAAGCTGAAAAGCTTTTGGAAGCAACTAAAAACATATAGGTTATAAGAATCAGAAATGAATGATGTTATTCTTACAATAGCTGTTCCCACATATAATCGAGCTAATAAATTAAAGATATGTATAGACAGGCTGTTGGAACAAGTTAAATCGATAAAAGAAGTTGAAGTTATAGTTTCAGATAATGCGTCTACAGATAATACGCAAGAAATGATGACGGATTATTGTGCTGAACATGACTGTATACGATACTTCAGAAATGATACAAACGTAGGACCTGATAGGAATTTTTTAAACTGTTACGAAAAAGCTAACGGTAAGTATGTTTTGCTTCTTGGTGATGATGATTTTCTATTGCCTGGTGCAGTTGCGAGTATTGTGTCTTCTTTAAAAAAAGAGCCTGTAGCTTTATTTATAAATAGTTGCGGTATTGAAGACGATAAAACATTAAAATATACACGCCCCCGTTTTGAAGAAACAGGGGATATAAGTTATAACGATAAAAATCAAATTCTTAAAAAAGTGAACATTTTTATAACATTTATGTCTTCATTTGTTTTAAGAAAAGATTTGATTTGCAAAATAGAAAACAAAGAACAATTTATAAATTCGTACTTTATACAGAGTCATATTGCGCTTGCTACCATGAAGGAAGACGGATTATATATATTGAATACAAAAAACTGTCTGGCGGCAAGCCCAAATAAAACAGTGGGTTATGATTTGTATTATGTGTGGTTCGAATCTTATCATAAGTTGTTTACTAAAACTGCAATAGAAAGCGGTTTTGACAAAAAGATAACGGCAAAGACCTATAAAAAGAGTATCAGAAAATCTGTTTCTATGTTCATAATAGATTTCAGAAGAACCTGCGAAAATGCCGATGAATGGGAATAGGCAGTACGTTTATGATAATATTAAAGAATTTAAGCTGTTAAAATTATATATTAAAATATTGATTAACTGCCCCAAATTCATGTTGCCTTTCTTTTGGTTTATTACAAAGGCATTTAACAAAATATTTAAATAATACTGGTATGGGTGATGGCAAAAAGCAAATCTAGCCTTAGTGCAAATTTTATATACAACTTTATAAGCCAGGTATTAACGTTAATTGTTCCGCTTATTACAACTCCGTATATAGCAAGAATATTGCATGAGGAGGGCAACGGGCAGTACAGTTACGCCGCATCAATAATAACTTATTTCATTCTTATAGCCAATTTAGGTTTCACCACATATGGGCAAAGGGAAATGGCTAAGTGTGGCGATGATGCTGAAAAAAAAAGGCAAACATTCTGGTCGATAGTAGTTGCCAGATCTTTTTCGACGATAATTTCGTTGGGTGCATTGTTTGCTATACTTTATACAGTTGGTTTCGGGGAGTCTTACAATACTATTATTTTGGTTCTGTCTATCCAGGTAGTGGCGGTAATTTTTGATTTGCAGTTTTACTACCAGGGGATAGAGAATTTTAAATCCCTTGCCATCAGATCTATAATAATGAAAGTTGCCGGTCTGATTGCAATATTTGTATTTGTTAAGAGTGAAGATGACGTATGGGTATACGCGCTTTGCCTATCAGTAATTACGATTTGCTCAAATTTTATTATGTGGCCGAGCGCGTTAAAAGATTTAGGATTTTTTAAGAAAGGAGACCTTTCTTTTAAAACCCACTATAAAGGCACGTTATTAATATTTTTACCTGCGCTTGCGGTAACTATTTATTCAGTATGTGACAAAACCATGATAGGGTTGTTGTCATCTAATCCTGATTATGATAATGGTTGTTACGAACAGGCATATAAAATTAATAGTGTAGCTCTTTTGTTGGTTACGATAATAGACCAGGTTTTTGTATCAAGGAATGCGAATGAATTAGGCAACGGTAATATTGAGGGATTGAAAAACAACATATACTTTGCCTGTAATTACGTTTGGCTGGTAGGATGTGCTTTGATTGCAGGTTTTGCCGTTCTGTCGGGCAATTTATCCTCATGGTTTTTGGGCGACGGATATACAGAAGTGCCGTTGCTTATGCAAATAATGTCGGTAAGATTTATTTGCTCGGGTTTGGGTAATATCTTTGGCAACGAGCTTTTTATTGTAATAGGGAAAGAGAAGTATACATTCATTGCAACTATAATTGCAGCTGTCATTAATTTCCCTCTGAATGCAGTACTGATAATACCATTTGGGGCTGTAGGTGCGGCAATTGCTACTGCTGTAGCCGAATTTCTTGTGACATTAGTATATATTATCATTTTAATTAAACGAAAAGACGTTTCAGTTAAAAAGATAATATTTATGAGCTGGAAATATATATTATCAGCGGTAGTAATGTTTGTTGTAATTTACTTTATACAATCTGCAATGAATTACAGCATTGGAAGTTTTATTCTTATAACTGTTATTGGCTGCGTTGTTTATGGTGCGATGTTATTGGTTTTAAGAGATAAATTTTTTATCTCTTTGATAAAATTTGCATTTGATAAAGTAAAGTCCATAATTAAAAGGATTAAAACAAAAAAGGACGAAGGTTAATATTATGAAAGTTGTATTGTTGGCTGGCGGTTTTGGAACAAGAATTTCTGAAGAATCCCAATTTAAACCTAAACCGATGATAGAAATAGGTGGTATGCCTATTTTATGGCATATTATGAAAGAGTATTCTGCATATGGTTTTAACGAGTTTATAATTTGTGCCGGTTATAAACAGCATGTTATAAAGGAATGGTTTGCCGATTATTTTCTTCATACGTCAGATATTACGTTTGATTTTACTGACGGTAACAATATGATAGTGCATAATAAGCATACAGAGCCTTGGAAAGTTACGGTGGTAGATACCGGTTTGAACACCATGACAGGCGGACGCATTAAACGTATTAAGCAGTATATAACCGAAGACGAATTTATGATGACTTACGGCGACGGCGTTTGCGATGTCAATATTCAAAAATTGCTTGAATTTCATAAACAACATGGCAAAATTGCCACGCTTACAGCAGTAATGCAGGAACAGCAAAAAGGTATACTTGATATAGGTGGCGATAACGCTGTTCACTCTTTCAGAGAGAAAAATGTAAACGATGGTAATCCGATAAACGCAGGATATATGGTGCTTAACAGAAAAATATTTGATTATATTGAAGGTGATGATACTGTGTTTGAACGTGTGCCATTAACCCGTTTAGCAGAAGAAGGCGAACTCATGAGCTATATGCACAAGGGGTTTTGGCAATGCATGGATACAAAACGTGAGCTTGATATGTTAGAAAAATTATGGGCGAAAAATAGCGCCCCTTGGAAAATCTGGAAAAATTAAAATGCTTGATTTGAATTTTTACAATGGAAGAACGGTTCTTGTTACGGGGCATACTGGTTTTAAAGGTAGCTGGCTTTGCAAGATTCTTATAAATGAGGGCGCAAAGGTTATAGGGTATTCTCTTAACCCGCCTACAGAGCCTAATCTGTTTAATCTCGCCAATATAGAAAAGAACATGGTTTCACTTATTGGGGATATACGGGATTTCAGGCAGCTTGAATCAGTTTTTGATAAGTATCAACCAGAAATAGTTTTTCATTTGGCTGCTCAGCCAATTGTAAGGGAAAGCTACAAACAACCGCATTATACTTATGAAACTAACGTTATGGGCACTGTAAATATCTTGGAATGCGCAAGGCTTACCCCGTCGGTAAAATCTCTACTGAACGTAACGACAGACAAAGTTTATTTGAATGATGATATACCCGATCATCCGTTTAAGGAAGACGAACCCTTGGATGGCTATGATCCTTATTCAAACAGCAAGTCGTGCAGTGAATTGGTAACGCACTCTTATAAGAAAAGCTTCTTTTTTGATGGAAGGTGTGCAATATCCACGGCAAGGGCGGGAAATGTTATAGGCGGTGGTGATTTCGCTGCCGACAGGATAATTCCCGACTGTATAAGGGCTATTGAAGCAAATAAGGATATAATTGTAAGAAATCCATATTCCACAAGACCTTATCAACATGTTTTAGAGCCGCTTTATATTTACCTTGAAATAGCTGAAAAGCAGTATTCGGACATCTCTTATGCCGATTATTATAATGTAGGACCGGATGACTGTGATTGCGTAAATACAGGGGATTTGGTAACAAAATTCTGTAAAGCGTGGGGCAACGGCATAGCATGGATAAACAAACACGACGGCGGACCACATGAAGCAGCTTTTTTAAAACTTGACAATAATAAAATAAAAACAACGTTTGGTTGGACGCCACGTTGGCATATAGACGAAACTATTTCGAAAATAGTCGAATGGACTAAGATATATCTGAAAGATAAAAATAGAGTGCCTGATATTATGGACAAGCAAATCAATGAATTTTTCAATAAATAATGGAGAGTAATATGTCAAACTGGAAAAATGAAGAAGAAGCACGGTCAGCAATAAAAGAAATGGTAACAGATTATTATCATCAGTTCAAGGAAAATAAAGGTAAATATAAAGAGGGAGACCGTATTACCTACGCTGCAAGAGTTTATGACGAAAAAGAAATGTGTGCATTAACAGATGCAATGCTTGATTTTTGGCTTACAACGGGCAGATTTTCGGAACAATTTGAAAGAGAATTTGCTGAATGGATAGGCGTAAAATATGCCCATCTTGTAAATAGCGGTTCATCTGCAAATCTTATTGCATTTACTGCACTTACTGCTCCAGAACTTGGAGACAGGCAAATAAAACGCGGAGACGAAGTTATCACCGTTGCATGCGGATTTCCTACAACCGTTACTCCCATTCTTCAATACGGCGCAATACCGGTATTTGTAGATGTTACAGTTCCCCAATATAATATTGATGTAACACGGCTTGAAGTTGCACGTTCTGAAAAAACAAAAGCCGTTATGATAGCGCATACACTTGGTAATCCATTTGATTTATCAGCTGTAAAGACATTTTGCGAAAGACATAATTTATGGTTGATAGAAGATAACTGCGATGCTTTGGGAACGAAGTATACAATTAACGGCGAAACGAAATTTACTGGCACTTGGGGAGATATCGGTACAAGCAGTTTTTATCCTCCCCATCATATGACAATGGGAGAAGGGGGATGCGTTTACACTAATAACCCTAAACTTAACAGACTTATACTTTCATATAGAGATTGGGGTAGAGATTGCATTTGTCCTTCAGGTAAGGATAATTTTTGTGGGCATAGGTTTGACGGGCAATATGGCGAACTTCCACAAGGATACGACCATAAATATGTTTACAGCCATTTTGGTTACAACCTAAAAGTTACTGATATGCAGGCTGCAATAGGGTGTGAACAGTTAAAGAAATTTCCTTCTTTTATAGAAAGGCGTAAACATAACTGGGATAGGTTGCATAAGGCATTGGAAAAAGCGTCTGATAAAATTATATTACCAGAGCCCGCACAAAATAGTGATCCATCGTGGTTTGGTTTTCTTATCAGCGTAAAGCCTGAAAGCGGCTTAAAGCGAAACGATGTTACAAAGTATATCGAAAGCCATAATATCCAGACGCGCCTTTTGTTCAGCGGTAACCTTATTAAACACCCTTGTTTTGACCAGATAAGGGGCACTGATGCTTACAGGGTAGCAGGGGAACTTACAAATACAGAATTTATTATGAACAATACGTTCTGGGTAGGCGTATATCCTGGTATGACTGATGAAATGATAGATTATATGGCAAAAATAATATTAGAAGCTATAAGATAAGGGAGAACATTGTGAAACAGAGATTAGCAGATTATGTTGCAAATTTTTTGGCTGATTGCGGTGTAACAGATTGTTTCAGCGTTGTGGGCGGAGGCGCAATGCATTTAAATGATGCACTTGGGCATCATGGCAGATTAAAAGTTACCTATAACCATCATGAACAAGCTTGTGCTATGGCGGCAGAGGCATATGCCAGATTGAATAATAAAATAGCGGCTGTCTGTGTTACTACGGGACCTGGCGGAACGAATGCTTTAACAGGCGTCGTTGGTGGCTGGTTAGATTCCATACCGATGTTTATAATTAGCGGTCAAGTACGATATGATACCACTGCAAGGTATGCTTTGCAATTTACTGAAGAGCCTTTACGTGCTATGGGTGATCAGGAGTATGATATTACTAAAGCTGTTAAATACATGACTAAATATGCGGTAATGCTGGAAGATCCAAAGGATATCAGATATGTTTTGGAAAGAGCCTGGCATCTTGCAACAACGGGAAGACCTGGTCCTGTTTGGGTGGATATACCAGTAAATTTTCAGGGTTGTTATATAGAAACTGATAGTCTTGTTGGGTATGATCCTACAGAAGACGATGCTAAGTTACCCCCGAGAATAGATATTTCTGTTATCAAAACGGTAATAGAGAAAATAAAAAATGCAAAAAGGCCTGTTTTTCATGCAGGTTATGGCATTCGTCTTTCAGGCGGGTATAATCAGTTCAGGGAAGTTGCAGAAAAACTTAATATTCCTGTCGTAACCTATTGGAATGCGGTTGATCTGATTGAAGACGAAAACCCGTTATACTGCGGTAGGGCTGGTAATATGGGTGATCGTGCAGGCAATTGGGCTATACAAAACGCTGATTTAATTTTGGCTGTCGGGACAAGGATTTCAATCCGCCAGGTTGGTTATAACTGGAAAACCTGGGCACGGAATGCCGAAGTTATTATGGTTGATATTGACCAGGCAGAGCTTAAAAAACCTACGCTTCACGTTGAAATGCCTATTTGGGCAGATGCTAAAGATTTTTTGACGAAATTAAACAATGCAATTACTGATGCCCCGCTTAGTAAAACTGAAAACTGGCTTAATATATGCCAGGGCTGGAAAAAAGATTATCCCGTAGTATTACCTAAACAGTGGCAGGAAAACGGAAATGCAGTAAATGTGTATGCTTTTGTAAGGTATTTGAGCAGTTGTTTGCCCGAAAACAGTTTGACTGCTGTTTCAAATGGTGCTTGCTGTGTGGTTGGTAATCAGGCATATGTTATTCAAAAAGGCAGCCGAATGGCAAATAATAGTGCAATAGCAAGCATGGGCTATGGCCTTCCTGCGGCAATAGGCACATGCATAGGCGGCGGCAGAAGACAAACAATATGTCTTGAAGGCGATGGTAGCATAATGATGAATTTGCAGGAATTGCAAACAATCATTACAAATAAATTACCTATTAAAATATTTCTTATAAATAACAGCGGATACCATTCAATACGTATTACGCAGACTAATTTATTTAGTGAGCATAGTAAGGTTGGAATCGGTCCTGAATCTAACGATTTATCATTTCCTGAATTTAAAAAGATTGCTGAAGCGTTTGGATATTCTTATTTTAGTGCTCATAGTAATGAGGAAATGAAAAAAGTGGTCCATGAAGTTCTTGCTATAGAAGGAGCAACTTTCTGTGAAATTTTTACGGATACACAACAGGTATGGGAACCTAAAAGCAGTACCAAACGTTTACCTGACGGTTCTCTCGTAAGTCCTCCGTTAGAAGATTTAGCCCCGTTCCTTTCAAGGGAAGAATTGAAGAAGATTATGTTAGTTCCCTTGATTGACGAAGAATAATGATGCGCGCGGTTATAACCGGGGCTACCGGTGCAATAGGAATGGCTCTAATCAATGAGCTTATAAATAACGGGACTGAAGTTTTAGTTTTATGCCGTGAAGGCTCTGAAAGAAACGTTAATATTCCAATACACCCCTTAGTATCATTGAAATACTGCGCTTTAAACGAGCTTGTGGAAGTCGGAAATGATACAGGTAAAATTTACGACGTATTCTATCATTTCGCATGGGAAGGAACTGCTGGCTCTTTGCGTAACGATATGTATTTGCAGAATATTAATGTGCGTTATGCGCTTGATGCTGTAAAAGCAGCAAAGCGTTTCGGGTGTCATACATTTATAGGCGCTGGTTCACAAGCAGAATATGGCAGGGTAGAAGGAATACTACAGCCTGATACTCCCGTTTTTCCTGAAAATGGTTACGGTATAGCTAAACTTTGTGCAGGACAAATGACAAGAGAATTTGCGCATCAAAACGGTATGCACCATATTTGGGTGAGGATATTGAGTGTTTACGGCCCTTATGATGGTGCACAGAGTATGGTTATGTCAACTATAGATAAATTGCAAAGGGGAGAAACTCCGCTGTTTACCAAAGGCGAGCAGATGTGGGATTATCTTTACAGCGCCGATGCGGCAAAAGCATTTTATCTTTTGGGAGATAAAGGATGCGATGGTAAAACTTACGTGCTTGGTAGCGGTAATGCCAGCCCGCTTAGCTGTTATATCAAAACTATAAGAGATGTGGTAAATCCCGCAGCAGAACTTAATTTTGGTGCAATACCTTATGCAGAAAAACAAGTTATGTACCTTAAAGCTGATATCAGCGAATTAAATAAGGATACTGGTTGGCAGCCAAATACTGATTTTGAAAATGGAATTAAAAATACTATGAAGATTAAGAAAAATAAAATATACAC
>JAJQII010000110.1 GCA_021199295.1 Clostridia bacterium | reverse complement strand
GCCGTCTTGCCTGCTGGTCGCGCGTCCGCGCGGGATTGCCACGGGGTAGAGCCCCCTCGCAATGACAGGTAGGCGCGTGCCGTTTGTAAGCGGTATAAAACCAAAAACCAAAAACAACAAAAAAGGAGGGAAAACTGAATGAAAAAATTTTTCGGTACAGTAAGCAGTGTAAAAATAATACTTGCCTTGTTTTTGCTTGCCGTGATTTCCGTCTGCTTAGTGGGCTTTTCCTCCTCGAGTTACAATACCACAACTACGCAGTATTCCACCGTGTCTACCGTTACACCTTATATATTAAATGACGAAATAAAAATCAGTTTTCTTAACGATAAAAATAAAGTTACCACTTCAACATCTGTTGTAGATCCTTTATATGTGAAATCAGGTTATTCTACTGCAACTAATAGCGGATACCTGATGAAGCTGGAAAATATCGGGCGTAATTCTACTTCAGGTTTATACGGCGTAAGCGATTACTATGACGCTGGTATAACAAGTACTAACGCTGTAGATTTTATCGACTATTTCGGTGTTACAAAAAGCGATTACGGCTCGCTTACATTTACCGATACTTCTGGTGACAAAACAACTTATGACGAACCTCTTGTTACAGAGTGGTCTGCAGGCAGCCAGAACCTTAGTGCTACAACTGTAAATATTGCACCGTTCAGCACTAAAGTTACTGTTACCGTATATTTTACTATGGGTAGCAAAATGTCGCAGGACGGCAGTGCGGTAGACAGAAGTTCGCCCTATACGGCGTTCTATTTTAATGCCGATGAAAAAGTTTATTATCCAGACAGTACTTCGGGAACAACTTCCGCAGGGCTTATAAAGTGTGATAATAATACATACGGCAGTTATACTTTTAAAGCAGGCTCAAAGACTGTTCAGTCAACACATAACTTATATGTTTATCAGGATACTGTTGATGCTGAAGAAGCTATAAATATTTCCACGGCTACGCAAAGCCAGGCAACTATTTTCCTTATCGTTTTATCCCCTGTAACAGAAGTCGCGGTGAGCAATGGCAATACTTCAGGCTCTACTACCGAAAGCGTTTTAAGTACAGGCGGTACTGTAGATATTACGACAACGGCAAATACAACAAATTGGAGTCTAAAAAATACAAGTTCAGATACGCCTGTATGGACTACTTCAGATAGTACGGTTGCGACTGTATCAGGCAATGGGTATAATGCTACCGTAACGGCGCAGGGCGCAGGTACAGCAACAATTTACGTAACTGTAGGCGGTGTAACGGCTTCTTACAATGTAACTGTTTATGGCGTTGCTTTAGCCGATAGCGAAGTATTTATAGATTACTCGATTGACGTTACAGCCAATTTGTATCCAAGCAGCGATAGTGCTACGTATGAGTGGTCGATAAATAACACAAGTTACGCAACTATAGGAAGTAGTACAACCAATACTGTAACTGTAAAGGGTGTTGCTGCAGGCACGGCTACATTGACGGTTAAGGCAACAGTAAATGGCACTGAGTACACGGCAAGCTGTACGATTACTGTTTCAAAATATGTTCTCTCTAATGCTACGGTAAATCTTACGTCATTGGTAGATGCTGGTACGTTAAGCGCAACCACGTATGACGAGGATATTGAGCTTTATTCTAATATAGACGGAACGGAAATTCTTGCAACCGCAAGCAGTAGTAAAACAATATCGATAGATAGCAGTAGTAAAACTACTATAGAAGGAGAAGTTTTCACAAATCGTCTTAAGTTGGGCGGTACTGGTAGTGACACTGCACGCAGTATTAAATTCACAGTTGCGAGCAACTGCAATATAACTGTTTATATGGTAAGCAGCAGTAGTGACGATAATAGAACCGTTTATCTCTATGGCTCAGATTTCAGCACTAAAGTAGCAACAAGCACAGTTAGTACAACTGCCGCCAAATATACATACGAAAATATTGGCGCGGGAACATACTATCTGGCTACCGAAAGTGGCGGACTCAATATTTACTATTTAGCTATTGAATATCCGAGCGTTACTATATCGGGCAACAGCGAAGTAAAAGTAGGTAGCACAATAGACCTTACCGCAAATCTTACCGCAATAAGCAGTTACACGAGTATAGAATGGTCAAGTTCTGATACAGCCGTTGCCACTGTTTCGGCTGATGCTTCAGATGTAACAAAAGCTACTTTATCAGGCGTAAAAGCAGGTGAAGTTACAATTACCGTAACTGTAGACGGTACATATACAGCTACATATACCGTAACCGTTAAAGACGTGCTTGAAATAAGCGGTGATAGTTCGGTAGTGGCAGGCAGTACGCTCACCTTGAAAGCATTATTGAATGGTACTGAAATAAGTAGTAGTGATGTAACGTGGTCAAGTTCTGATACAGACGTTGCAACCGTTTCTGATGGCGTAGTAACAGGCGTTGCCGCAGGCACGGCAAAAATTACGGCGACCTCCTCAAGCGGCGCAACCGCCACATTAGAAGTGACGGTTAATGCGGCAACACTTGCACTTACAAAGTCTACCGATATAATTGAATATTCTGCAGGCACTGTAGACCTTAACAATTATGTTTCGTCCGAAACTAATGTAAATACAAGTGATATAACATGGTCGGTGGAAAGCGGTAATGCAACGGTATCGGGCGACACGCTTACATTAACTGATGCTGGCGAAGTAGAAGTTAAAGCTACGTATAATAATTTGACTGCAAGTATTACCTTTAAGGTTCTTAGCGTGGCTACTGTTATTATAGAGGAAGAGTCTGTAACAATAACGGCTGGCGGAACAGGCACGGCAAATTATGCAACGTATAATGTCAGTGTAACCGATTTAACTTGGACTGTGACAGATACGGCAAACGGTAATACGGTAACGGGCATAACAGCGGCTAACGGAGAAGATAACAAAACGCTTACTATTACTGTTGACTCGTCTGTAACCGAAGGTAGTTATGAAGTAACGCTTACAGGTACGTCAGCTTTAGACAGCTCAATAACGGTTAGTGACACTATTACAGTTATAGTCACCGCCGCTGTAACGGAATACACTGTAACATATGTGCCTACAGCTGCAAAAACGCTTACAGGTACGTATACAGGAACAGAAGATTCAAGTTCTACAAATGTAATTGTTGTCAGCAATGGTAACAGTGGAACTGATTATAGCTCTAATAGCTATGGTAGTGCTATAGATGGAACAACATATAGCTATCATTCACAAATAAATGATGCAAATCGTACGGTAAAAATTACTATAGGCAAAAATGTTACTGCAAAAATTGTAGTAGAAGGCTATGTTTCAAATGCTTCTCGATATATGTATATTGGCGGAACTTGCGGCGATACAAGCTCATATTTGGATTGTGAGGGCGGTGAAAAGAAAGCCGTAGAATTGACGGCTGAAAACATTACTGAAGGTACTTACTACATTTATAGCGGTGGTGATACAGTATATTTGTATGCAATAAAAATCACCTACACTGTAAGTAATTAAATTGTCATTAGAATGATAACCCATTACCTTCCCCCGCCAGCGCGGGGGAAGGTTTTACTTTAGTGATAGCAACCTCGATAAGTAACACGGGCAATGTCATTGCGAGCGCAGTGCGGCAATCTAAGCTGATTAACATTCAGCTATCATTATCACCGCTGGCAAAACGGCAGCACACCTATTTGTCATTGCGAGGGGCTCTACCCCGTGGCAATCCCGCGTGCGAGCCTAAGCGACACTCTGCGTACCCTTATTGTAAAATGTTTCAGATTATAAGGCGCAGATAACTCGCGACCAGCAGGCAGGACGGCAGATTAGTTATTTAAAAATAATACGTTTATTCTAATTAATCTTCGCCTTGTTAAAAAGGTCGAATGATAGCTGAAAAGCGTTTTGGCTTGGCTTTCCGCGAGCCGCTGACGCTCTCGCGAGATCCTCACGTCGTGCCTTACGGCACTCCTCAGGATGACGAAGGGGGCGATCGCTTTTCCGTCTCCTGAGCGGAGCGGCGTAAGCCGCGCAGTCGAATGGATTATCTGCGCACAATTATCTGAAATCTTTAACAATAAGGTGCTTTGAGTGTCGCTATCGCTCGCACGCAATGACAAGTAGGTATTACCGCTTTTAAGCGGTGGTAGCGCATTGCAACTAACGTTGCACGGAAAGCCAACTTAGATTGCCACGTCAGGCTATGCCTTCCTCGCAATGACACAAGATGGAGCAACTTACTTGTCATTGCGAGCGCAGCGCGGCAATCTAAGCTGATTAATGTTCAGCTATCATTATCACCTTTCAATCGGTAGCGCAGGCAACACAATACCAATACAGCACAGCACAAAAGCCGAGGCATTCGCCTCGGCTTTTAGTATGCAAAAAAACAAATAACAAAGTACATGGATTAAGATAATCTGTGCACTTCTTTTAATTAGTGTAAGCCTTAAAACACATTTTCAAATTTAATGGTGTAGCAGTCGGGCAGGTTTAAAGTTATCTCCCTTACAACCTCTAAATTGCCAAGCGCAAGGTCGTAATGCTCAGTCTTTAAAAAACTGCAAGCCTCGTTCAGCCAGTAATCTATATACGAAATATCGTTATGCGGTACAAAAATCTGCAGCTTGCTCTTTTTATCACGCCACATAATTCGCACAGCCTCGCCGTCAGCTACGGTAACGTCTCCGTTTTCCACTTTATCGTAGAGAATATCCACGGCGGTACTGAATTCATTCAGCTGGTTTTTAAGATAAAAATCTGTAAAAATAAAGAGCGCAACACACAGAATTATAGCCGCCACGGTCAGCCACACAGACCTTACCATTTTCCTTTTATTTCCATTTGTAATATTTTGTACGGCTTTCCGCGTTCCTGAAAGTAAACCCTGCCGTTTCCGTCAACCGTCATAACAAGCACTTTTTTAAGTTTAACGCTTTGTTCTTTCAAAAAATTTTGCAGGTCGCCGTTTGTTAATTTGCATATTTCCATATTGTGTTTATTTACCTTTCCCACGTCTATCAGAGTGACGGCGAGCGACTGGGTAATATTTTCTTTTGCCAGGGCAGAAAAACTCCCGTTAGCCTCATATAGCCCGTAGTAAACGTCGTCTAAATTAAAATAACCCGCCGTCCGCATACTCTCTACCAAATCAGAGACGTCAAGGTTGTTTTTCTTAAGCTGGTACTCGTCAATCCCCTCTCTTGTAATTACCAAAGAAGGTCTGCCGCATATGACTGCCTTCATAGGGTTGAATTTCAAGTCAAGTAAAACTACAATCTGATGCAGAATGAAGATGGCTACAATCGCCACAATGCCGTATAATATCGGAATAGAGGTATCCGCCATGGGGATGCAGGCAAGTTCAGCGATAACAAGGGTAATAACGAACTCAAAGGGCTGCATTTCCCCGATCTGGCTTTTGCCCATAAGCCTCATTACAAACAGCAGGGTGATAAATATAATAGCTGTGCGTATAAAAATAAGCGCCATATACATAAGTATCAGACAAAATGGCATTAAATATTCTTGCAATCGGTACGGAATAGTGATATACTATATCAGAACATAATTGCACAGTCGCGTTAAGTGTTGGCGGATAAACAGGACGTCTGCCAAACGAAAGGCTTTTGCCTGCGGTGGCTGTGCGCGTCCATTACTCAACGGGCGCTGTGCAAGCGCTTTTTGTTTTATTCAGGGCGCTTCGGCGTCTTATTTTTTATTATGCAAATTGATAATCTAACGGCAACAAGGTACGTGCAAAACCTCAATTTAAAGGGTAGCAATTACGGTTTGGAACGTACCCGCGCATTGCTTGATTTATGCGGTTCGCCCGACGAAAAACTTAAAATTATACACGTTGCGGGCACGAACGGCAAGGGTTCGCTTTGTGCGTACTTTACAAGTATTCTGCTCGCGGCTGGCAAGACGGTAGGCACGTTTACGTCCCCCGCGGTATACTCGTACGAAGAGCAGTTCCTTGTAAACGGCAGGGCTTCGGCAGTCCTTACCGAAAAATATCTCGCCAAAGTGATTGAATTTTCCCGCCAAATGGCAGACAAGCCAACTGCGTTTGAACTTGAAACCTGTGCCGCCCTGTTAATGTTCAGTTCAGAGGGCTGCGAATATGCGGTAGTCGAATGCGGGCTGGGCGGCCTTACCGACGCTACAAACGCCGTAAGGAGCAAAGAGGTGGCTGTAATCAATTCGGTTTCACTCGAGCATACGGCTCTGCTTGGCAACACCGTTCTCGAGATAGCTAAGCAAAAAGCTGGGATAATAAAAAACTGTCCCGCAGTGGTAAATTGTTTGCAGCCGCCTGAAGTTTTACAGTATTTCAGTAGTATAGGCGCGATTATAGCAGGTATTCCGCAAGATATTTCAACGGATATTAATGACTGTAAATTCTGTCTGAATAATAAAAGTTACAGCGTAAATCTTTGTGGTAACTATCAAAGTTACAACGCTGCCACGGCTATAAAAACCTGTGAGGTTTTAGGCATAGACGAAAAGGCTGTAACAGAGGGGCTTGGCTCGGCAAGGCTTGGCGGCAGGATAGAAGTTATAAATTCTGATAAAACTTATATATTAGACGGGGCGCATAATCCCGCAAGTTTCCTGCCCCTTGCAGATTATATCAGGAGCAATTTCAGCGGTAAACGCGTAAGTGTAATTTACGGCTGTCTTTCAGATAAAGATACCGACGGTTGCCTTAAACTTTTGGCGGACGTGTGCGGTAATATTATTGCCGTTACTCCCAAAAGCCACAGGGCAAAGCCGTCAGCGGAAGTTTTAAGTATATGTAAAAAGTATTTTGCCGTGTCGGCTGAAGCCAGGAGCGTGGAAGACGCTCTGCTTGTTGCCGACGGCGATGTTGTTGCCGTATGCGGCACGTTTACTATTTTAAAGGAGGCAAAGGAATGGATAGGCAAAAGGCTATAAAGGCGGTGGAAGATTTTCTTGCGGCGGTGGGGGAAGACGTCACCCGCGACGGCTTGCGCGATACGCCTGCGCGGGTTGCCGATATGTATGCAGAACTTTTAAGCGGCAATAATATGAGTGCCGAAGAGCATTTATCCAAGACGTTCGAGGTAAAGACGGGCAACCTTGTGCTGGAAAAGGATATAGCTTTTTCGTCTATGTGCGAGCATCATCTTATGCCCTTTTTCGGCAAAATTGCCATAGCTTATATTCCCGATAAGAAAGTTACTGGGCTTTCCAAACTTGCCCGCTGCGTAGAGGTTTACGCTAAAAGGCTGCAGCTTCAGGAACAGCTTACGTCGCAGATTGCTGAAGCCATTTATTCCACACTCGCCCCTGTGGGGGTGATGGTGGTATGTGAGGCCGAACACACCTGCATGACCTGCAGGGGAGTTAAAAAATTCGGTAGCAAAACGGTAACTTACGCCGTGAAGGGCGATTTCTCACAGCAAAAAATTTCCGAGGTTATGGCACTTTTAAAATGATTATAGGTAACAGCAATTTTACGGGCGGCACGCACGTAATGGCAATAATAAACCTTACCCCCGACAGCTTCTGGCAAAACAGCAGGGCAACGGCGGATACCGCCCTTTTTGCCGCTGAAAAGGCTGTAAGCGAGGGGGCTGAAATTCTCGATTTAGGCGCTCAGTCCACCCGTCCGGGGTATAAAGAAGTGTCTGCCGCCGAAGAAATTTTCCGGTTTTTAAAGCCGATGGAAGAGATAAAAAAACGTTTTCCCGTTCCCGTTTCCGTAGATACTTACTATACCCGGGCGGCAAGCGCCGCCCTCGATTACGGCGCTGATATGATAAACGACGTGTGGGGGCTTACTTACGGCGAAGGCATGGCTGATACGATAGCAAAACATGGCGCTTCGGTCTGCATAATGCACAATGCCAAAACGCCTTTGTCGGGGGATATATGGCAGCCAATCATAAATTTTTTGCAATCCTCTTCAGATTTAGCGCTTGCCAGCGGCATAGATAAAAATAAAATATGCCTTGACGGCGGCATAGGCTTTGCAAAGGACAGTGCGCAGAACTTTGAGCTTTTAACTTCTTATGAAAGGTTATCGGCACTTGGCTATCCCCTGCTTTTGGGCACAAGCCGTAAATCGATGTTCGGCGGCGACGTAAAAGACAGGTTAGAACCCACTTTGCAAACTACCCGCCTTGCGGTAAAAAAGGGGATAATGTTCGTGCGCGTGCACGACGTAAAGGAAAACGTTCAGGCTATAAGGGAGGCGGAATATGAATACGGTAAGCGTTAAAAAACTCACGGTTTCGGCATGCCACGGCGTAAACGATTTTGAAAAGGAGCAAAAACAGCGTTTTGTTTTTTCAGTAGACGTCCAGACGGATTTTTACGACGCTGCCAGGGAAGACGAGCTTACGCAGACGGTAAACTATTCGGCATTGTGTAAACGTATAACGGCGGTGGCAACTGGCAACGTGTTCAACCTTATCGAAACGCTCGCGTACAGGTGCGCGTTCGATATCATGGATAATTTCCCTTCGGTAAAGGCGCTCACGCTGCTTGTGGAAAAGCCCGACGCCCCCGTAAAGGCAGATTTCAAGTCTGTTTCGGCGAGCGTGTCGCTTTCAAGGCAGACGGCTTACCTTTCCATAGGCTCGAGCATTGGCGATAAAAAAAGTTACCTCGATTTTGCCGTTAAAGAGCTGTCTTTAACGCGAGGTATTACCGTTAAAGGCGTCTCGGCGTATATGGAAAACGCGCCATACGGCGGCGTAGCCAAGGGCACGTTTTTAAATGCCTGCGTAAAGGTGGAAACGTATCTGCCGCCGCATGCCCTTTTAAAAGAGGTGCAAAGGATAGAATACAGCGGCGAACGCCACCGCGGCGTAAGGTGGGACGACAGAACGCTCGACATAGACATAATATTTTACGGAAGGCAGATTATCTGCGACGATGTGCTTAACGTCCCCCACCCCGATTATATTAACCGCGATTTTGTTATAGAACCGCTTAAACAGCTTGCTCCCGACTTTGTTTGTCCCCTTTACAATAAACGTATAAGGGATATTACCGCCCCTTCTCGCTGACAGGGCGGTATTTTTCGCGTTATTTCAAATTTTTATTAGTGCAAAGTGCATAAAAATTTTCAAAACGTATGTACAAAAATTTGGAAATATGCTATAATTTCAATACATTGGGGTGCTGTTATTTGCATAAATCTGCAAGCTTAACCCCGTCTATATTTTTGCTAATCGCGGCTTTTGCCGCGTCGGCAATTTTTTTGCATTCAGCGGCATATAATGTGCGCTGCATTTTAAATGCAAGCATGCCGCATACAAGGGAGTATTGTTTTGGAAAAAATAGGCATCATCGATTTAGGTTCAAATTCTGCAAGGCTCGTCATCGTAAACCTTTTTGAAGATGGGTATTTTATGGTCGTGGACGAACTCAAAGAAAGCGTGCGTCTCGGCCAGGATATGGAAAGGGATGGCTTTTTAAAACCCCAGCGCGTGGCAGAAACTATCAAAACGCTTAAAATGTTCAGAAAGCTGTGCGACGCAAGCGGGGTAAACCGCATTATAACCGTCGCAACCGAAGCCGTGCGCAAGGCAAAAAACCAGCGCAGCTTTTTAGACGAAATACAGGCTAACTGCGGCATCAAGATAAAGGTTCTTTCCCCTGAAGAAGAAGCGACTTACGTTTACCGCGGCGTTATAAATACAATGGATATACCCAAAGGTATCATTCTCGAAATCGGCGGCGGTTCTACAAAAATAGTGTACTATAACAGGCGCAACATGTTGAATTATGTTACGCTTCCGTTTGGCGCGGTAACGCTTACCGATATGTTCGGCAGCGACGGGCTCAAACCTGAAGAACAGGCCAACAAGATAGAAGAATTTTTTACCGAACAGCTTAAAGGTATAGACTGGCTATCAGAAGTAGACCCCGACGTACACATGATAGGCGTAGGCGGTTCTTTCCGCAACCTGTTCAAAATCAATAAGATGGTGCATAAGTATCCCTTGGATACCGTGCATAATTACAATATGCTCACCGAAGATTTCCTGCCCCTTTACGATATGATAAAGGTGCTCGATCTCGACAAAAAGAAGAAGATAAAGGGGCTCTCTGCCGAACGCGCAGATATCCTGCCCGCCGCCCTTGCCATAATAAAATCGTTTACTTCTTATATGGCTATGGAGTGCTTCACTATATCGGGCGCGGGGCTTCGCGAAGGCATAATGTTCAACCAGGCGCTGCCTTCAACGATAGAAAAACCCGTGTCAGACGTGCTTACCTATTCGCTTACCACGCTTGTAAAATGGTACGATTGCGACGAAAAGCATGTAGAACACGTGGTAAACCTTTCCATACAGCTGTTTAAACAGCTCCGCGTTCTGCACAAATTCCCCCGCCAGTATCTTAAAGTTTTAAAGGTGGCGGCAACTCTGCATGATTGCGGCATGCGCATAAAATTCTATAACCATCAGCGCCATAGCTGGTATATGATTTTAAACGCCACGCTTTACGGTGTATCCCACAGGGAAATTATACTCGCGGCGTTTGTTGCGTGCTGCCATAAAAAGGAAGATATCAATCCTGCCGACTGGGCAAGATTTAAAGATATTTTACGTGAAGAAGACCTTGAAATCGTTAAAAAGCTGGGTGTAATGCTCCGCATAGCCGAAAGTTTAGACCGCAGTATGTCGGGCACTATAAAGGGCATAAACTGCGACATCCTCGGCGATTCGGTGATTATGAAGACGGAAGTAGAGGGCGATGCCGCGCTCGAAATACGCGACGCTATGGCGTCAGGCTCTGAATTTAAGAAAGCCTTCCACAAAAATCTTGAAATATTATAGGGCAAAAAAATGTCACAGCGTTTGCGCTGGGGCATTTTAAGCGTGCAAGGTCGTTATGCAGATTATTTTGGCAAGCAAATCCCCGCGCCGCAGGGAACTGCTTTCGCAGGTAGTTACAGATTTTGTAATAGAACCCGCCGTCTGCGGGGAAGAGGTAAACCTTTCGTTCTTCCCCGAAGATATCGCGTGCGCCATTGCCGAAAAAAAGTGTGAAGACGTTTATTCGCGCCATTCGGGCAGCATTGTTATAGGCTGCGACACTATAGTTGTGTACCTCGGCGAAATTCTGGGTAAACCGAAAGATAGAGACGACGCCGTTGCCATGCTAAAAAAATTATCAGGAAAAACGCACTACGTAATAACTGGCGTGTGCATAAAAAACAAGTATAAAAAACTTGTCAGATATGAAAAAACAGAGGTTAAATTAAACATATTGTCAGACGAATTTATAAAAGCATACGTCGACGGCGGCTCGCCTATGGATAAGGCAGGCAGCTACGGCATACAGGACGGCGGCGTCGTAAAACAGTATTACGGCAGTTATACAAACGTTGTCGGTCTGCCCGTAAATCTCGTAAGCGATATGTTGAAAGAAATTATTTCAGACTTATGATAAAACTTGCGATAGACTTAGGGTCTTGGGTAACAAAAATATATATGGCTGGCTGCGGGGTAGTCCTTTCCGAAGCGACCTGCGCCGCAGTAGAGCAGCAGGCAGGTTCAGAAAGTTACTCGGTCAAATTTCTGGGCAATAAGGCGCGTGCCCTTTCGGGCAAAGCCGCCCGCGACACGCATATCGTAAATCCCGTAGTAGACGGGGATATCGTGCACGAAGATCTTGTAGCCCATCTTCTGGCGTTCTTTCTGGGCAAGCTGGAGATCACGCCGCGCAAAGCCCGCCGCACGGAAATTCTTTTTATAATTCCCTGCGGAAGCAAAGCCGCGTTAAAGGAAAAATATCTGCGCCTTGCCGATTGCTGCGGGATAGGCAAAGTGCGCTTTACCCAGCTGCCTTTCGCCGCCATACTCGGGGCTAACGTTCCTTTGAGCGAAGCTACCCCCGTGTTCTGCGTGGATATCGGCTATGCTCTTACGAATATCGCGGCATTCTCGCTCGACGGGATAATATCCGGTATGAGCATAAACCTCGGCGGCGGCAATATAGACGTACACCTTATGGATTTGCTTGCCGAAAATTACAACCTGCGCGTGGGCGCTCTCACTGCCGAAAGGCTTAAAAATACCGTAGCGAGTTTTATTACGGGCGACAACAAAATGGCGGCTATAGACGGCCGCGACGCCACATCGGGCAAGCCTGCGTCAATAGCTATAACTACCGAACAGATACGCGAAGTATTAGCCCTTTACGTGGATAAAATACTTGAATACGTAACACTTACCATATCCCAGTTGCCTGCCGAAGTTGCGTCTTCGGTTATGCACACCGGTATCTATCTCTCGGGCGGGCTGGCTAAAACCGACGGACTCGCGGGATATATAAGCGAAAAACTCGGTTTCCCCGTAAATATTACCGAAGAACCCCAGCTTACGTCTGTTATAGGAGGCGGCATGATACTTTCAAGCAGCCACTATTACGAAAGAGCTTCAACTACCAATTAAAATGCCGTTATTTAAGGCATAGTACCGCACTAATTAAAAAATTAATTCCCCGAGGAAAATTGCTTCGGGGATTTTTTTATGCGGCTGCAAATAAAAGGCTTTTGTAAAATGTGGCTTTTTTTGTTGCCATTTAAGCGGCAATTATTTATAATATAGTAAAAATCTTTAGCACGGCGCATAAAACATGAAAAAACCCAGCCAGTATATACGCAATTTTTGCATAATAGCACACATAGACCACGGCAAAAGCACGCTTGCCGACAGAATAATGGAACTTACGGGGCAGGTATCCGAAAGGGATATGGAAGAACAGCTCCTCGATTCTATGGATATAGAACGCGAAAGGGGCATAACCATAAAACTTACTCCCGTAAGAATGTACTACAAGGCAGACGACGGCAACGAGTACGTGTTTAACCTTATAGATACCCCGGGGCACGTAGACTTTACTTACGAGGTTTCCCGTTCGCTCGCAGCCTGCGAAGGCGCTGTTCTTGTCGTGGACGCTTCGCAGGGGATAGAGGCGCAGACTCTCGCGAACGTCTATCTCGCCCTGGAAAACGATTTGGAGATACTGCCAGTAATAAATAAAATAGACCTGCCATCCGCCCGTCCCGAAGAGGCTAAAAAGGAGATTGAGGACGTAATAGGCCTCGACGCATCGTACGCCCCTCTCGTCTCCGCCAAAGAGGGTATAAATATCAAGGAGATATTAGAGGATATCGTAAAGTACTTCCCCGCCCCCGATGGCGACGAGCAAGCCCCTTTAAAGGCTCTCATTTTCGACAGTTATTACGATAACTACAAGGGTGTAATACTTTTCGTAAGGCTTAAAGACGGCACTGTAAAGGTGGGCGACAAGATAAAAACTTTCCGTTCAGACAAGGTATACGACGTGACTGAAACGGGCATATTCGCGCCCCAGTTAAAGGTTAAAGACGGTCTTGCTGCTGGCGAGGTAGGTTATATAGCCGCCTCTATAAAAAGCATACAGGACGTAGCTGTCGGCGATACGGTAATTAACGCTGACAACCCTGCGGCAGAGCCATTGCCCGGCTACAAAAAGGCACAGTCCGTAGTATTCTGCGGAATATATCCGCTTGACGGCAGCAAGTTCAACGATTTGAAAGAAGCTCTCATAAAATTACAGCTCAACGACGCTTCCCTTGTGTTCGAGGCGGATAATTCAGTGGCGCTCGGCTTCGGCTTCCGCTGCGGTTTCCTCGGACTGCTGCATATGGAAATCATACAGGAAAGAATAGAAAGGGAGTTCGGGCTGGATATAATTACCACAGCCCCCTCGGTAAGCTATAAGGTGGTAAAAACCGATGGCAGCGAACTTTTTGTTGACAACCCTTCGCATCTCCCGCCCCAGTCTGAAATCGAGCATATGGAAGAACCCATCGTAAAAGTGGATATCTATTCCCCGCCCGACTACCTCGGGGCTATAATGGATTTGTGCCGCGACAAACGGGGTACGTTTATAGAGATGAACTATTTAGAGGCTAACCGCGTACAGCTTATTTACGAGATGCCTTTGAACGAAATTATATTCGACTTCTTCGATTCCATTAAATCGCGTACGCGCGGGTATGCAAGTTTCGACTACGAGCTAAAGGGCTACCGCCAGAGCAAACTGGTAAAACTCGATATACTGCTCAACGGCGACGTGTGCGACGCCCTCTCTATGATAGTGCACGAGGATTCGGCTTATGCCCGCGGCAGAACGCTCTGCGAAAATTTAAAAGAGGCTATCCCCAGACAGCTGTTCGAAGTGCCCGTGCAGGCGGCTATAGGCGGTAAAATTATCGCCCGCGAAACTGTCAAGGCGGTACGCAAAGACGTGCTTGCAAAGTGCTACGGCGGCGACATTACAAGAAAGAAAAAACTTCTCGAAAAGCAGAAAGAGGGCAAAAAGCGTATGCGTACTATAGGCAGCGTGGAAGTGCCTTCAGAAGTTTTTATGCAGATTTTAAAGACAAACAAAGATTAAAATGGCTACAGGTTTTAACGCAAAAGTGTATGAATACGTCAAAAAAGTGCCTGCCGGCAAGGTGGTAACTTACGGGCAGGTGGCGCGTGCCATCGGCTTCCCACGCGGGGCAAGGCAGGTGGGCTAGGCGCTCCATGCCAATCCCGCATTCGGTGAAATACCTTGCCACAGGGTAATTTTCGCAGACGGTTCTGTGTGTACGGGCTTTGCCTTCGGCGGCAAAGAGGTGCAGGCGGCAATGCTTAAAAACGAAGGCGTGGAAATTGTCGACTGGAAAATAGATTTAAAAAAATACCAATGGGAGGGTGAATAGTTATGCAGGAAAAACACGCGGGGATATACGTACACATTCCCTTTTGCAAACGTAAATGCTCATATTGCGACTTCACGTCATTCCCCGATAAAACAGACCTTGCCGAAAGTTACATGGCTTGCGTTTACCGCGAAATGTCTTTCCGTAAAGAAGAACTTAAAAATTACACGTTCGACACACTCTATATCGGCGGGGGAACGCCGTCGGTGGTGGACGAAAATTATATAGCCATGCTTGTTGCCTCGGCTAAAAAGAATTTTAAACTTGCCCCCGATGCCGAAATAACCATAGAACTAAACCCAGGTACTGTTACCAAAGACAAGATTTCCCTTTACAAAAGGGTGGGCATAAACCGCTTTTCGGTGGGACTGCAGACAGCTGTGGACAGCCAGCTTGAAGACCTTGGCAGGGTGCATAACACGCAGGACTTTATCGACTGCGCGAAACTTTTAAAGGGTTGTAACTTCAGTGCCGACGTTATGATAGGCCTTAAGGGGCAGACGGCGGAAGACGTTGTTTCCACTATAGATCTTGCCGCAAACAGCGGAGCGAGCCACATATCTATGTACGCCCTGACGCCCGAAGACGGCACGCCAATATATACCCAGTATTTAAACGGCGAACTGCCCGACGGCGACGAGGTCGCCGCCCTGTACGACGCAGGATATGCACGGCTCAAACAGCTCGGCTTTGAACGTTACGAGGTATCTAACTTTGCTAAAAAAGGCAGGCAGAGCCGCCATAACCTGAACTACTGGCGCAGGGGCGAATATATAGGTTTCGGTGTGTCGGCATCGTCTTGCATAGACAACGTAAGGTTTACCAACACTTTCGATCTGGACGAATATTTCAAGTGTATTTTTACCGACCACCTGCCTGTGGTTAATTCAGAAAAAATTGAACGCGAAGACCAGAAGTTCGAAACTATAATGTTAGCATTGCGCACCTCGCAAGGGTTAGACACAGTACAGTTCAATTTGCAATTCGCCACTGATTTTTATACAGAGTTTGCCGAACCTTTAAAAAAGGTGTGGGAATATCTCGAAACTAACGGCAATTATATAAGGATAAAAGAGCAATATCTCTTTGTCCAGAACAGCATAATAATTGAATTTTTAGAGGATTGAGAATATATTAAAATTAAGCTTGATTTTTTCTTGTTGAATGATATGATTTTAAATAATAATGGGAGAAACCAATGGCAATAATAGAATTATCGAAAGAAGAAACAAAGGAATACATACAAGAATTATATTCTTGCTTTAAAACAGGGCGTGAATTTGAATTGTTTTTAAATACTTTTTTGTTAAAAATGGGGTTTGAAGAAGTTGTTACCACAAAATATGTGGGTGATCAAGGGATAGACTTAACTTGCATAAAACGCGGTTTTGATATTAATGGTACGGATACGTTAAATTATTATGTACAAGCTAAGCGGTATGCGTACAATAATAAAGTGCAACCAAAGGAAATCAGAGATTTAAAGGGGACAACCAAAAGGGACAGAAACGGAAACATCCTTAACAATAATTTTGTAAATGTGTTTATTACCACATCTTTTTTTCTGCTAGTGCTATAAAAGAAGCTACCGAAAATCCTAATATGCCTGTTATAACTATTGATGGCGAAAGACTTATTTCTTTATGTGTAGAAAAAGAAATAGGCTTTAATTATAAACCGGTTTTCTCTAAAAATGATATTTCAAATTTAATCTCTCCGACGAAAGAGCAGGGGACTGGAATTCCAAAAGAATATTTGGTGGATAGAATTATTACTCAAAATGATATAAGGGCACGGATATTAGTAATACCGCAAGTGATTAAGGACTATTTAGGCGCAGATTGTCATATGGTAGAAATTGTGATTAACGGCAAAGATAAAAACCTTACGATTGACAAATCAAGGCGATATTTTGGCGGTGTTACAGAAATTTACAGGCAATCAGGTTGCCTTACAGAAGATAATATTTATGTAAGTAAACTTTCAAGGTGGAAAATTAAAGATAGAAAAATTATTATTGACATTGTTTAGTTTTGATAGTAAAATAGATTAACTGTTTTGGTAGTTTTCAATATTTAAATTTACATATTACTAATTGCCACATATTATGGGTTTAATTTATAATTTGGAGCAAAAAGTATATAAAATCACATAAAACGACATAACTCAACATATAATTTAACACTGCCTTAATGGGGGGTGTAAATTAGTGTGGGAATATATACCCGAAAGGGTAAAAATGGAAGCGGAATACATTTTGCAGACGGGTGCAACCGTCCGTGCCTGTGCCGCCCATTTTGACGTAAGTAAATCTACTGTACACACCGTAGTAAACAAGCGGAACGTTTTATCTGGTTTTTGAAATGAACGGCTCATTTTGGGCAAAAATGCGCCAAAAATGCCAAAAAATCGGCTGTTTTTGACGGTAGTTGTATTAGTACGATTTTGCATATAAAACATGAATATCATAAAATGCAGGCAGGAAAGCGAAACTTACATTATAAAACGCGAAATAATGCGAAATTCGACAATAAAAAAGCGAAACAAGTATTGACTTGTTTCGCTTTTTTCGTTATAATAGAATACAGGAGGCATACTATGAGATATGAAGGTTACTATTCCACAACAGAAGCGGCAGAAAAACTTGGTCTTACAACAAGAAGAATACAGCAGATGTGCAAAAATGGTGAGATAAGAGGTGCAACGCAGTTTGGCAGCAGGTGGTATGTCCCGTCGGACTTTTTAAAGGGGCAATCTGTAAGTTTGCAGCCTGTGGATAGAAAGGCTTTGCCTATAGGTGTTTCCGATTATAAAAAGGCGGCAGGCGAATATTACTACATTGACAAGACACTTTTAATTAAAGATTTTTTAGATACCAAACCGCAGGTATCGCTTTTCACACGTCCGAGAAGATTCGGTAAAACGCTCAATATGGATATGATGCGCACTTTCTTTGAAAAGACGGACAGCGACACGTCCATTTATTTTAAAGATAAAAAAATCTGGTCTTGCGGTGAAAAATATACAAAGGAACAGGGCAAATATCCTATAATCTTTATCACTCTGAAAGACGTGAAGTTTGAAACGTGGAAAGCTACTTTAAGTAAAATGAAGGAGCTTATCGCTCAGGAATTCGCGCGGCATAGAGAACTTAAAAACAGTGACAAATTAAATGATTACGACGCTACTAGATATAACAAGATTGTAGATGGTACGGCGGATGACGTCGTCTACGAAAGCGCGTTAGAGATATTATCGCGGATGTTGCACGATCATCACGGCGTGGCGCCGATAATTATAATAGACGAGTACGATGTTCCAATACAGCAAGGTCATTTCAAAGACTTCTATAATGAGGCTATTTCTTTCCTGCGTAATTTCTTTTCCGCAGGACTTAAAGATAACCCACATTTGTCCTTTGCATTACTTACGGGTATTTTGCGCGTATCGAAAGAAAGTATCTTCAGCGGACTTAATAACATAAAGATATTTTCTATCCTTGACGATAAATTCAGTCAGTACTTTGGCTTTACCAAGGATGAGGTTAAAAAGTTTTTATCTGATTATGGCTGCAGTGAAAAATATGAAGAAGTATGCAGCTGGTATGACGGATATTTATTCGGTAACACGGAGATTTTTAATCCTTGGTCGGTTATCAATTATATCGGTAACGATTGTATCCCTCAAGCCTATTGGCAGTCTACGGGCAGTAACGATATTATCGGAGAAATTCTTGCGAACGCAACGCCTGAAATCAGGGAAAATCTTGAGCTTTTAATTCAGAATAAAAGTGTTTTAAGTTATGTTGATGAAAATGTCATATACCCCGAAATAGAGAAAAACCCTTCAAGTATTTATAGTTTTCTGTTGTTTACCGGCTATTTGAGGGTGGTAGAGCGAACGCTGAAAGATAACAGGAATATGTGCGTTGTTAAAATACCAAATAAAGAAATTTCATTTGTGTATGCTAACGAAATACTTTCAAAGTTTGATAAAGTAATATCCCAATCTACGGCGGTTTCCATACAAGAGGCAATCTATCAAAAAGATATAGTTAAATTGCAGGAACTTTTGCGCAAATTTTTGCTTGAAACTATAAGTTCGTTTGATTATGCGGAAGAATCGTTTTACCACGGGCTTATTATAGGCATTTGCGCCATAATGAATAATACTTACATTGTGGAATCTAACAGAGAATCGGGCGAGGGTAGATATGATATTATGCTTACTCCGCAGGAAAAAGACTTGCCAGGTATAGTAATCGAACTTAAGTCTTGCAAAAAGGAAGAAGAGCTTGATAGCATTGCGCAAAAAGCGATAAATCAGATAGAAAACAAATCTTACGGTACCGCATTAAAAACGAAGGGAATAACCCATATTTTAAAACTCGGCATGGCATTCTGCGGCAAGAGGGTAAAGATAGATATTATTGAAGAGTAAAAACGGTATAATTAATAATATACTGACATCTTTCTTTTTCTTTCACTATTATGAGTGAAAGAAAGCGAAAGAAAAGTGAAAGAAAAAGTGAAAGTAAACGAAGCCAGAGAAATTCTAATCATAGATATAACGGGCATAATTCTCCTAAAGAAAATAATATGGAAAAATATATAGATAAACAGGGAGTTCATGATTTACAACCTTTAAAACTTAAAATAAAATTACTATTTAGACAATAAAGACTTTAAATCTACAAATATACCCCTATTATACCCTTGACAAAAGGGGATAATAGGGGTATAATACAGTAAATATCGGTAAAAGAGGTGCTTTATGGATAATAATGAACAAAAAATAGCTGAATTAGAAAATGAAATTTCTACTTTGCCATCGGGTTCTGTAGTAAAAAAGACAGTAAATGGTAAAGTTTATTATTATCATCGCTATACGGAAAATGGAAAGCGTAAAGAAAAATATATAGATTTTGATTTGGTGGATGAATATCGTTTGAGAATTGAAAGGCGTAAAGCCTTGGAAAGCGAACTTAAAGTATTGAAAGCTAAGATACCGCATGAGCAAAAGAATAAAGAGACTAAGTTCAACGCGTTAATCCGTACAGGCAGCGATCTTTTAAATTATGTTCAACCGGTAAAAAAATATAAAAAACGCGAATGTTTTTCTAAGTTAAAAGATTATGTTTACGGTGACAGTACCGACAGAGTATTCATACTTTACGGTTTGCGCAGAACAGGTAAAACCACAATGATACGTCAGCTTATCGGTGAAATGTCTGAAGAGGATTTAAGCAAAACGGCTTTTATTCAGATTGCTAGGAAGGACACACTTTCAACAATAAATCAGGATTTACGCACGCTTGAAAGATTAGGCTACACATATATTTTTATAGATGAAGTTACTTTAATGGAGGACTTTATTGAGGGAGCAGCCCTGTTTTCTGATGTTTACGCCACCTGCGGTATTAAAATTGTGCTTTCGGGTACCGATTCACTTGGATTTATTTTGTCATGTGACGAAGAACTTTATGACAGGGCTTTTATGTTGCACACGACTTTTATTCCATACCGCGAGTTTGAAAATGTTTTAGGTATCAAAGGTATAGACGAATATATCCGCTATGGCGGCACTATGAGTTTAAGCGGTGTCAATTACAACGAAAATTCCGTTTTTTCAGACAGTAATAGGGCTGGTGAATATGTAGACAGCGCTATTGCAAAAAATATTCAGCATTCTCTTAAGTATTACCAGTACGGCGGTCATTTTCGTCATCTTGAAGAACTTTATGATAAAAACGAACTTACAAGCGCAATAAATAGAGTGGTAGAAGATATAAATCATCGTTTTACCACAGAGGTGCTTACAAGGGATTTTAATTCAAATGATCTGGCACTTTCCGCAAGAAATCTGCGTAAAGACAGAGTTAATCCCACGGATATTTTAGATAATATAGATAAGGAAAATTTAAATAAACAACTGAAAAAAATGCTTGATATACTCAATCGTAGGGAACAGTCTGTTGCGGTATCTGAAGTCCATGCGATAGAAATTAAAGAGTATTTAGAACTTTTGGATTTGATTTTTGAAATAGAGAAATTTAGTTTTTCTGACATAGGCAAGCCCCAGACTATTACAGTTATTTCTCAGCCGGGAATGCGTTATGCACAGGCAAAAGCACTTATAGAAAGCCTTTTAACGGATGCAGTTTTCAGTGACCTTTCTAAAACCGAAAGAGACATTGTTATAGCCAGAATATTGAGCGAAATACGCGGGCGTATGATGGAGGATATTGTCCTTCTTGAAACAAAACTTGCATATCCTAAAAAGCAGGTATTTAAACTCCAATTTGCCGTAGGTGAATTTGATATGGTGGTTGCAGATAGCGCAAATTCTACTTGCCAGATATATGAAATAAAGTATAGTACAGAGGCGGTGAAAGAGCAGTATAAGCACCTTGTTGATGAAGAAAAGTGTAAAGTTACAGAACACCGTTTCGGCGCTATTACAGGGAAGTATGTAATATATCGCGGAACCACGCAAAATGAAGGAGATATTCACTATTTGAATGTTGAAGAATATTTAAAATCTTTATGAATTAAATGGATATAACAAGTTTCCCCTGGCTTTGACAGGAGTATAACCGAAAAAGATATTGAAAACAGAAATATCCGAGCAAGGATATATCGTAACCGCAGAATAGGCAATTGCCTTATCGAGGGCAGAATTACTGGTTTTCCCAATGCGTTTAAAGCTCTTGAAGATAACGGCTCTGATTACCCTGTATTTGAAATGGACGAAAACAGAGAGTATTTATCTGTAACTA
>JAJQII010000086.1 GCA_021199295.1 Clostridia bacterium | reverse complement strand
TCGTCGGTCTCGGTGGGCAGACCCAGCATAAAATACAGTTTGAACGCCCAATATCCCGCGTTGAACGCGCTTTCCGACTCGTGTAAAATCTCGTATTCGGTTATGTCTTTATTTATTACGTCGCGCAGGCGCTGCGTGCCCGCCTCAGGCGCGAAAGTGAGCGATATCCTGCGGGCTTCCTGCGCAAATTCCCCCTCGAAGCTGTCTACCCTTAAAGATGGCAGCGCAAGCGTTACTTCAGGGGGAAGGTTTGCCTTAAGGCTTGCCAGAAGTTCTTTAAGCTTGCCGTAGTCGCCCGTGGAGAGCGAGTTTAAACTTACCTCGTCGTAGCCCGTGTTTTTTATAAGGTTCGTTGCCTGCCGCGTAAGCGTCTGCACGCTGCGTTTGCGCACGGGGCGGTAAATAAACCCCGCCTGGCAGAATCTGCATCCGCGGTAGCACCCGCGCATAACTTCTATAACCGCCCTGTCGTGCACGCTTTCGCAGTTGGGCACGGCAATCTGTTCGGGGAATGTAGCTCCGTCAAGGTCGCTTACCAGCGCCCTCTTCACTTTAGCGCCCGTAAAGCCCGTAAGCGCACCGTCTTTGTATACGGGTTGGGTAAGGCAGGGGCAGTACACTCCGTCTATACGGGAGATTTCCCTGTAAAATTCTTCCGTCGCCCCGCCGTGTTTCTTGTAAATTTCAGCCGCCTGCACGTCGCACGTTTCGCCGTCGCCTATAAAGAACACGTCCATAAAATCGGCGAGCGGCTCGGGGTTAGCGGCGCAAGGCCCGCCCGCGATAATCAGGGGATATCCCTTGCCCTTTCTGTCTTCCCTCCGTAGGGGAATGCCCGCAAGGTCTAACATATATAATACGTTTGTGTAACACAGTTCGTATTGCAGCGAAAAGCCTACTATATCGAACTGCGAAAGGGGAGCTTTTAACCCGAGGGAGTAAAGGGGCGTGCCCGACTCTTTAAGTTTTTGCCCGAAGTCCCTTGCGGGGGCAAAGCAAAAGTCGGCGCACCAGCCGCGGTCGGTGAACGATTTTGCCACAATCTTTATGCCTAAATTGCTCATGCCCACTTCGTAAAGGTCGGGGAAGCACATGCAATAATTTACTTCGCTTTGCCTTATTTCGGGCATGCCGAATTCCCCGCCCGTATAGCGGGAGGGCTTTTCGCACGAAAGCAATATATCTCTTATTCCGTCAAGGTTTATCTTATCCACCCGCATATTATAACATTAAAAAATGCCGAATGCAATAAAAAAAGTAAATCTGTGCGCTTTAAGTGCCCTTGTTTTGTTTACCTTTAAAACTTTTTGTGCTAAAATTGTTTTACGCAGTTGTAAAAAGGTTTAAAATATAACTGTGTTGTAAACATAATCAAATAAGGGAGATTTTTTTATGAAATATTCATTTAAAGGCATCAATGCCGAAGAATTGTCGTTCAGGCACAACAGGGTAAGGCTCGAGCCCAATACCAAACTTGATATAAAGCCCCAGTTTTCCCGCCAGGTGCGCAAGGTAAACGGCAACGACAAAATAGTTTTTATAGCGCTTTCGTTAAAGGTGGAAAGCACCGAAGACCAGCCTAAGCCCTTCGACGTAAACGTTACCCTTGTAGGTACTTTCGAAGTGGAAGATATAGTTGCAGGCAGCGACGAAGAAAGGAACTTCATCGTGGAAGGAACAAAACTTCTGTTCCCCTACCTCAGAGCGGCTGTAACCAACCTTACGGCTTCGGCTTACGTTGCACCCCTTAACCTTCCCGTGATAAACGGACCTATATTCCCCGAAGACAGGGACGTATATGCGTTCACCGTGGGCGGCGAAGGCGAGCTTAACTAAGGCGTCGGTTTTTTTACCAAAGAGGCAGCTATGTATACCGAAAACGACGTACAGCGCGTACTTTTTACAGACGCCCAGCTTAAAAGCAGGGTAGACAGCCTTGCTGAAACTATTTCGGCGGATTACAAGGGCACATATCCCCTTTTTATCGCGGTGCTTAAGGGCAGCTTTGTGTTTTACAGCGACCTTTTAAGGGCAATGGCGCTCCCCGTACAGGCAGACTTCATGTCTGTTTCTTCTTATGGGGAAGGCTCGGTGTCTTCGGGCAGGGTAAAGATTATAAAGGACTCCGACGCCGACGTAAGGGGCAGGGACGTGCTTATCGTAGAGGATATTATAGATTCGGGCAACACGCTCTACGCGCTAAAAAACCTTCTCGTGCAAAGGGGGGCTAAGTCCGTTAAGATATGCGCCCTGTTAGACAAGGCATCCCGCCGTACAGCCGACGTTTCAGCCGATTACGTGGGCTATGAAATAGAGGATGAATTTGTAGTAGGCTACGGGCTCGACTATGCCGAACGCTACCGCAGCCTTCCATACATAGGCATTTTAAAACGTTCGGTATACGAAAAATAATTTGAGATAAAACTTACCGCTTTCCTTAAAAAAGGGAGGCGGTTTTTATTGTAAAAAGAGAAAAACACCTTAAGGAGTTCTATAAACCGCTAATTTTTTAATAATTTTGTATCTGTAAAATTTTTTGATGTTTTTATTGTGTTTTATATCGGATAGTGATATAATTATAATCAGTAAGGTTTTACAGACCTTCCAAAGAGATTAAATTATGAGTTTGGAAATAACGGAATTGCATTCTCCCGATCCCGACGGCGACTATAAGCAGCTTAAACTTGAAAAGAAGTATAAGGATGCCTATATAGACCGCTACAGGCGGCTCGGTTACAGCGAAACGGAATGTTCGTTTGTAAAGGAAGAAGGAAAAATTTTTGCGGTAGTCACATTAAGGCGCGATAAAAACCAGACGGAATACCAAAAACTATGCGAGATAGAGGGGCAGATAGAGGAGCTTTTGCATTCAGTCGTAAAAGAAGAACCCGACGAAAATAAGAAAGATAAGCGTAAACTGACGCTTTCTGTACTTTTCTGGGCAGGCTTGGGGCTTGTGATAGCGGGCGTTATTGTGCTTATATGCGGCTTTATGCTCAGTATTCTCGGGCTTGCCCTCGGCGGCTGGGGCGTGGTAATATTGGGCGCGGTGGCGCTTATCGTGTGGAGCTTTCTGCGCGAAAGCTGGCGCATGCGTAAATCAGACAAGGCAGAGGATGCGGCTAACCCCGGGTTCGGCACGGACGAAGTAAGCAGGCAGGTTGAAGAAAAACTGTGCGCGGCGGATAAACTGCGTGCGGGGATAGCTGATTAAATAAAAAATGCGTGGTTTTCCGCGCGTCGGCGGCGTGTGCGGCGGAAAAACGGCGGGCGAAGATGTCCGCTTTTTTTTCGGAAAGAAATTTTATTATCGTTCTTGCTTTATAAAAAATTTTATTTGCTATTGAAATTTACCGCCTTTTATGGTATAATTTGGCGGATAAATAACCGCAGAGGGGAAATCTATGCAGGCAAAATATAAAAGAGTACTTATAAAACTTTCGGGCGAAGCCCTTGCGGGCAAACAGGGGCACGGTCTTGACGAAGACGTAATTTCGGGCGTGGTAGACCAGATAGCCGCCATACACGGCATGGGTGTGGAAGTTGCCCTTGTAATAGGCGGCGGCAACTTCTGGCGCGGCAGGCAGGGCACTAATATGGACAGGACTACTGCCGACCACATGGGCATGCTGGCTACGGTAATGAATTCGCTTGCCATGATGGACGCGATAGAACGCCGCGGCATCCCTACCCGCGTGCAGACGGCGCTTATTATGACTTCTGTCGCAGAGCCCTATATTTTAAGGAAGGCGCTTCACCACTTCGAAAAGGGAAGGGTGGTAATTATGGCTTGCGGCACGGGCAACCCGTACTGCTCTACCGATACGGCGGCGGCACAGCGTGCCTGCGAAATACAGGCTGAAGTGCTTATGATGGCTAAAAATATCGACGGCATTTACGACAGCGACCCCAAACTTAATCCCGATGCCGTAAAGTACGACCATCTTAATTATATGGATATAATTAAAAAGGGCATAAAGGCTATGGACGTTACCGCGGCGACAATGTGCATGGAAAATAATATTCCCGTGCTGGCATTCGGGCTTAACGACGAAAATTCTTTAGTTAGGGCGGTCTGCGGCGAAAAACTGGGAACGCTTATAGACAATAAGTAATGTAATAGGTGAAGGCAAGGATTGTTATTTGAGGCTTTGCAAAAGCCGTGGCAATCTAAGCTGTAACGGTACGACGGAAAGCCAGGCAAAACGCCTTTAGGCTATCGTTCAACCTTTTTTATCAAGGTAAAAAATTATTAGAATAAACGTATTATTTTTAAATAACTAATCTGCCGTCCTGCCTGCTGGTCGCGAGTCCTCGCGAGATTGCCACGGGGTAGAGCCCCTCGCAATGACAGGTAGTTGTGTGGCGCTTGCAGCTTACGGTAAAAGAGGGAATTTTTCGTATTATATAATACGTACGCCCTTGAAAATACGAAAAAGGGAGAAAATAACAACCGACCAAAGGAAGGTCGGTTTGTCTCCCAGAATCACGGCAATTATTTTTTTACAGCAATAAAAAAAGAATTGCGTGAGTAAAAAAATATTAGTGAGTTTAGGGTGTCACTGCGTTATGCCCAAAACCCCTTGATATTAAGGTAAAAGAATGAATTGCAGGCATTATATAAAACGTACGCTAAAACGTATGCCTGCAAGAAAGAAAAAACATTCGCAGGTACAAAGTACCGAGAATGGTTTGTCTTTAAAGATCGTGCAATTTGTTTTTGCACAGCAATGCAAAAAGAAATTCACGAGAAAAGTTATAATGGAGGAATTATGATAGACAACGAACAGGCTGAAGAAATTATACTCGTACTCGATGATAAACTTTCTAAAACGGTAAGCGTTTTAAAGGAAGATTACTCGGTTATACGTGCAGGCAGGGCTAACCCCCGCATACTCGACAAGGTAATGGTAGATTATTACGGCGTGCCCACGCCTGTAAACCAGACCTCTAATATTTCGGTACAGGAGGGCAGATGCCTTGTTATCGCTCCCTGGGACGTATCCATTTTAAAGGGCATAGAAAAGGCGATACAGACTTCTGGCATAGGCATTAACCCCACCAACGACGGCAAGGTTATCCGCCTTGTTTTCCCCGAGCTTACCACCGAACGCAGGAAAGAGCTTGTAAAGCAGGTTAAGAAGATGGCAGAGGATGCGAAAGTCGCCGAACGCAACGTTCGCCGCGAAGCCATGGAAGCTATTAAAAAGCTCAAAAACGACAAAGTGCTCTCTGAAGACGAGGCCGCCGTATGCGAAAAGGAAGTAGAAAAGATGGTTGCGGACGCTGTGTCTAAGGTGGATGCGGCTTCTGCCGAAAAAGAAAAGGAGATAATGACCGTTTAACGATGGCGGATAGTGAAAGACTGCCCGTTCATGTGGGCATTATTATGGACGGCAACGGCAGGTGGGCTAAACAGCGTTTAAGGCCGAGAAGTTACGGCCATGACGCGGGTATGAAGCGGGTAATGAAACTTGCTACACACGCCCGCGAAAGGGGCATAAAATACCTTACGCTGTACACCCTGTCTACCGAAAATCTCAACCGCCCTCAGGAAGAGCTGGAAGGCATATACAACCTTTTCCGCCGGTACTTCGGCGAATATGCCTCTAAGCTGGCTAAAGATAATATCAAAGTCCGCATAATAGGCGATATCTCCGTATTGCCGCCCGACGTGCAGGAAAAAATGCTGCAGGCTTGCAGCCACAAGGCGGATAATCCCGACCTTACGCTTATATTCGCCATAAATTACAGCAGCCGTGCCGAGATTGTGCGTGCCGCCAATATGGCTGTTGAACGTGGCGGCAAGGTTACTGAAGAAAGTTTTTCCCGTCTTTTGTATACGGGCGATTTGCCCGACCCCGACCTTATTATAAGGACGGGCAGGGAAGTCAGGCTCTCTAACTTTCTGCTGTGGCAGGCGGCTTACGCCGAACTATATTTTACGGATATATTATTCCCTGATTTTAACAATGCCGCGTTCGACAAGGCGCTTAAAGATTTTTCTTTGCGCGACCGCCGTTACGGCAAGATATAAGGTGATTTATGAGTAAAAACAGAACTATAACCAGCGTTGTGTACGTAATAGTAGTAATAGCGCTGTGCGCAGGCAAGTGGCTTATACCTTCAGGGTACGGCAGTTTACTGTTCGACGCCCTGTTTACCGCTATAGCCGTGCTTGGCTCGTTAGAGCTTATAAGGGCATTGGGCTGCATATCGTATATGCAGCGGGCTGTGACTATCGTCTTTTGCGCATTAGCCGTTCCCCTGTACGTAATCTTTGAAATGTTTATGGGTTCGGGCTTCGCGGGCATAGCTTACACTATGGGCGCGGGAATGCTTGCCATTGCCCTGTTCTTTGTGATAGACCACGAGAGCAGCAACCTTAAAAGCACTGGCGCAAGCATATTCGTACTTATTTACGCAGGGCTCTTAAGCACGATACTTTCTGCGGTAAACCATCTGGAAAACAGCTCTATGCTCGCCATAATGGTTCTGTTTATATCAGTGCCTTTAACCGACGCCATAGCTTTTGTTTTCGGCATACTTTTAGGCAAAAAAGTTCCCTTGAAACTTGCCCCCAAGGTAAGCCCCCACAAGACGGTTATCGGCTCTGTGGGCGGGCTTATAGGCGGCATAGGCGGCGCTGTGGCGGCGTATTATCTTTTTACCGCCCTCGGCGGCGACGCTTCGCTCAACACCGCTTTACCCGCGTGGGCGGCTATGATTATAATAGGGTTCTGTATTTCGGTGGTGACGCAGTTCGGCGACCTGTTTGAAAGCGCCGTAAAACGCGAATGCGGGATAAAGGATATGGGCAAACTGCTCCCTGGTCACGGCGGCGTTATGGACCGCTTTGACGGAACGCTGTTCGCGGGCATCGTGGTATTTTTATCATTTTTCTTTATGCTTTGATTTTAAACTATATTTCCCCCGCGCGTCGGGGGAATTTTGCTTTATATAACAAATTACAGACATTAATTTGACGGTAAAAGGGTATAATATTAATGTACATGCCCTTATGCCGTGTTTTGCGGGGTAGTTATGAAAAAAATAGCCTTGATAGGCAGTACGGGCTCTATAGGCAGACAGACTGCCGAAGTGGTAAAATCCCATCCCGACAGATTTAAAATTGTCGGCATGGCGGCAGGGCGGGACAGCGAGACATTCCGCCAGCAGGTAAAAGAGGTCGCTCCCGACTATTATGCCTCGGCGCAGAACGATAAAAAGGCGGCTCTGGATATAGCCCGCCTGCCCGAAGCGGATACCGTCGTGGTGGCGTGCAGCGGATTTTCGGGACTTGAATACTCGCTCGCGGCTCTCGAAGCGGGCAAGACTCTCGCGCTCGCCAATAAAGAGACGCTCGTTTGCGGCGGCGACATAGTAAACGCCCTTGCAGAAAAACAAGGGGCTGATATAGTGCCCATAGACAGCGAACATTCCGCCATATGGCAGTGCCTCGGCTTTGATCGCAAAGCTCCTTTCCACCGCCTTATAATTACGGCGAGCGGCGGGCCTTTCAGGGGATACACTCCCGAACAGCTGAAAAAGGTAACGCCCGAACAGGCGCTCCGCCACCCCACGTGGAACATGGGCGCGAAGATAACCATAGACAGCGCCACAATGCTCAATAAAGGGTTTGAGGTTATAGAGGCGCATCATCTGTACGGCGCGGAATATGGCGCGATTACCGCCGTTATACACCCGCAGAGCATCGTCCATTCCATGGTGGAATTTAACGACGGCGCTGTGCTTGCCCAGCTTTCCAACCCCGATATGCGCCTTCCCATACAGGCGGCTCTGACCTATCCCGAAAGACTAGAATGTAGCTTATTGCCTATGGACTTTACAAAGGCGCTTTCGCTGGAATTTTCCCCTGTGGAAAGGAGTAAATATCCCTGCTTTGACCTGGCTCTGGAATGTGGCGAAAGGGGCGGCAACGCGCCTGCCCTTCTCAACGCGGCAAGCGAAACGGCGGTAGGGCTGTTTCTTGATAAAAAATTGTCCTTTACGGATATTTACCGCGTGATAGACGCCGTTTTAGAGAGTGTGCCGTATGCCCCCGTGCATAGTTACGGGGATATAAAGGCGGCTGACGCTCTCGCCCGCGCGGCGGCTTTAACTGCCGCGCATAATTTGAGGTAGATTTGGCTTTACTTTCCCTGACAACCGTTTTAAACACCGTGATATCCGTTATCCTCGCCGTGCTCATTCTTCTCGGAATGATTACCGTGCACGAGTTCGGGCATTACCTCGCGGGCAAGGCTCTGCGGTTTAAGATAAACGAGTTTGCAATAGGTTTCGGCCCTGCCCTGTACAAAAGGAAGGGCAAAAAGTCGGGGGAAGTATTTTCGGTACGAGCGCTGCCGCTCGGCGGATATTGCGCGTTCGAAGGGGAAGACGGGGAGAGTACCCCGCTTAAACAGGGCATATCCGGCGGGGCAAAGCCCTTTAACGAACATCCACCCTGGCAGCGGATAGTGGTGCTGTTTGCAGGCGCATTTGCCAATTACGTCGCGGCGCTGGTCATTATTATAACCTCTTTTCTGTGCTTCGGGCAGATGGCGCTTCAGGTCAACGGCGTGGTGTACGATGACGTTTACACACAGTCGCAGAGCTTTGTCGCAGGCGATATAATTTTACAGGCGGACGGCAGCGATATCTACCTTACTTCCGATTTGATGGCAGCCCTTTCGGGTATGCAAAAGGGGGATATAGTGCCCTTTACCGTAAGCAGGGGAGGCGGCAGTGAAGTCGTCTATGTTGCCCTTCGCCGTGACTGTGACTTTGAAAATTCTTCCGACGTGGGTAAGTTGTGGGGCGCTCTGGGCATAGATACCGAAATTCGGCAAGACGGCAACGCCTACTATACGGTGGGGGTTACAAATTACCGCTTCGGCTTTTTTAAAAGCGTGGGCAGAGCCTTTTCTTACTCCTTTAAAATAGCTGGAACTATCTTTAAAGTGCTGGGCGAACTGCTGACGGGCAGCCTTGGCATAGACGCAATGGGCGGGCCGGTGACAACAATAATGCTCACCTCGCAGGTGGCTTCGCAGGGCGTGCAGAGTTTTTTGGAGATTGCGGCATATATAGGGGTTAATCTGGCGGTATTCAACCTCTTGCCCATACCCGCGTTAGACGGCAGCAAGATAGTTTTTTGCCTTATAGAGTGGATATTCAAAAAGCCCGTACCGCGCAAAATAGAGGCGGTTATCCATGCCGTAGGTTTTGCGGCTATACTGGTTTTTGCTGTGCTTGTGGATATTTTACAGTTCATATAAAAAATCCCCGACAGAATACGTCGGGGATTTTTGCTGTTACTTTGTTATATAACCAGATAGATGATGCCGCCTGCCGCAATGCCTAAAACGGACGGCACTGCGTACAGCAGAAAGGCTTTCCAGCCGATTTTAAGCGAACGCCGCCATATCGCCGTTAAAAAGTAGCCCGCTACCAGAGCTATGGCGACTACAAGCACGCCGCCTTCGTTTACAAGGTACGCGCACATCGTAAACATAATAAGCGGTATCATGGTCTTGTAGCCGAATATGCTGTCGGAATTCTGTTCGCAGTCTTCGGCTTTGTACCTCTTTTCAAGCACGAACATACCTACAGTGCAGGCAACCGACAGGGCGGCGTACAGGCACAGGCTTACAATCAGGTTTGCCGTGTCTATATCCGACGGTAAGAAGTAGTAGGATTTTTTGCCTACCGCCAGGGCGGAAAAATGATTGCTGAGTATGTACAGCGGGGAAAACGGCATAAAGTATTCGGGCGTGATGTAGTACGTGCGGGCGTATCTTGTGGCAAGTTCGCCCTTGCTGTTTTCGTATACGATAGTCTCTTTCTTTATAGCGCAGATATACAGCAGCAGTGCGACGACAAGCAGCGCCACGGTGGCGAATATCATAAATATTATGCCGTCTATATAGTTATTCGCCCGCGTAAAGGCAAAGCTGTATACGGAATATATCGCGTATGCGGCTGCAACCGAAGTAAGGTAAACCCACAGCAGGTTGATAAGCGAAAAACTTGCGGTGTAAGACGCCTGCTGTATGTTCACTACTGCCAGCCCTATCAAAAAGACTATGGTATATGCCGCGATTACCGAGATAAATCCCGTAATGTAGTGTATAAAAAACAGTTTGTGCCTTTTTATGGGCAGCGAGTAATACAAATCGGCGCTTCGCTTGTTCATCTTGTAGCGGAAAGCCCATATCGGCATAAGAATGCAGGCGGCTATAAGCCCTATGGCAAGGTAGGTGTATGCGGTGATTATGCGCGATTCAAGCGTGTACCACTGCGAGGGAACGGACAGCGGAAGTATAAAAATAACCAGGGCGGCAAACAGCATAACGCCAAATGGTATAGCGCTTCTCTTAAGTTGGTAAATAAAATATTTTTTCATTTCAAGTACCCCTTGTCTTCCACTTCGGCAATAAACATATCCTCAAAATCCATAGGTATTTCGTCGATAATAAGGGGGTTCATCGCAGTCACGGCGGCTATGATTGCCTGCCTGTCGCCGCGTGCAACCAGCTTTATTACCCTGCCCGTCTTTTCAAAGTTTACTATATCCAGGGGCATATCCTGCCTTTCCACGTCCCTTTCAAACACTACCTGCAGTTTGCAGATCTTTTCCAGAGCGCCGTCTATTTTGCCGTAAGAGGTAACTTTAAGGTTGTCTAAAATGGCAAAACTGTCGCAGATATCCTCAAGCTCGCGCAGGGAGTGCGAGGCTATAATCACGGTAGTATCCTGTTCCTGCAATTCTATTATACCCCGCTTGAATTCCAGCCGTGCAAGCGGGTCGAGCCCGTCAAACGCCTCGTCCAATAACAGATACTTGGGTTTGCAAGCAAGGGCGAGGGAGATATACATCTGCCGCTTCATTCCCTTGGAAAAGTTGCGTATGGGCTTTTTGGCGTCTAACGAAAAGGTGTCAAGATAGCTGTTGAACACACCGCCGTCAAAGCTGTAAAACTGCCTGTAAAGGGCGGCAAGGTCTTTCCCCGCCACATTAGGGGCGTAGTAGGGGTCGTCGGGCAGAAAGAAGATATTTTTCTTTATCTTTTCGTTTTCGTAAACGTCTTCGCCGTCTATGGTAATGTTGCCTTCGTCTGCCTTTAATACGCCGCAGGTAAGCCTTAACAGGGTGCTTTTGCCCGCCCCGTTAATGCCTACGAGCCCGAGTACCGAGCCGTTTTCCACGTTAAGATTTATATGGTCGAGCACGTGTTTGTCGCCATAACTTTTGCAAAGATTGTCAATTTCAATCATCGGTATTTTCTCCGTAAATTTTGTGTGCCGCTTTTTTCAGCTGGTCTAAAGTCAGACCTGCCTGCTTTAAGGCGGCAAGCTGGTCTAAAGCCAGCTTTTCTATGTCGTCCGCCGAATTCAGGGGCGATTTGCGCGCGTACGCCCCCTTTTGCGGAATTACCTCTATAAAACCTTCTTTCTCCAGAATGGAGTATGCCTTTTGTACCGTGTTCGGGTTTACGCCCAGTTTAAGGGCAAGCTCGCGGCAAGACGGCAGTTTTTCCCCGTCAGCCACTATGCCAAGTTCTATATCCCGCCGCATGCGGTCGGCTATGTTAGTGCATACGCTCTTTCTTCCCTCTTGCATTGTGATCACCGTTCTGTATTATCTGTATTAAAAATATCACAGTTCTATGCAACTGTCAATAGTTTAGCTAAAAAAATTTTAAAAAAATTTGCAAAATAAAAAATCCCCCGTTTTTAAACGGGGGAAGGGTAAGTGTCAAAAATTATTCCGCGTCGGAAGTTTCTGTTTTCTCGGTTTTTTCCGTCTGGCTGCTGTATCTGGATATCTGCTTTATAAACGCCTTGGACGAGAATACAATTATGCCCACGACGATTACTATCGCGACGTCTACAAATACAAAGCTGTTGTATGCAAGCGAGTATACCCATGCGCTGTCGTACCCGTAAGAAGCCGCGTAAGTGCCGAAGGCGAACACGCCCGAGAACACGTGCGAAACATAGCGGAGGGCGCAGGCAACTATAGCGCCGAGGGCAAATTTAACCTGGGGGAGCTTGTCGAGCGCCTTTACGTGGGCGAACATTCCCGCAAGACCTATTGCCGAGAAGGCTATGGGGTAGTCTAAAAGGAATTGCGCGGGGTGTATAAGCCAGGGATCTTGCAGAGCCTGCAGGATGCCGTATATAAAGCCTGCCATAACGCCCTTCTTTGTGCCGAACATATAGCTGTAGATCATAAGGGGCAGAAGGCTTGCAAGCGTTATAGAACCGCCGTAAGGCATTTCCCACATCTTTATGTAAGAGAGGGCAAAGCTGAGCGCTATGCACACTGCCGCGTAAGAGATGGATTTTGTATCAAAGCCCTTTGTGCCCTTGTCAAAGATGAACGCGCCCGCGATGATTACGGCTATAATAAGTATCGCGCTTATGTATAGAATAACGTTGCCGCTTGTGGAAATCTCAGCGCCGTTGTTGTATTCGGCGTTGCCCGACGCGTAGTAAACGATAAGGCATATAAGCAGGGCAACGAATGCCGCGCCGACTGCCGAAAGGCTGGCTATCGCGGTTATCTTAAAGGTCTTTTTGTCGAAGAAGGATGCCACATATGTAGCGATTATTCCCAGTACAAGCAGCCCGCAGACCACGCACACGGGAACAAGCACAAGCCCGAGCATGCCTTCAGCCCAGTCAAGGTAACCTTTTTCGAACGTCTTGGTAATTTCCAGCGTTATCATGGTTACGCCTATGGCGAGCCCCAAGCCGAAAGAGGCGGTGAGCGCCGTTTTAACGTAGGCGGCAAGCGCTTCCTGTTTTTTGAATCTGATAAAAATGCCGACGGCTACAAGCAGCACGGCGGCGACAATTACCAGCCATAAAAATACTTTGCCAAGCGTCTCTTCAGCGTACTCTGTCCATACGTTTTCGTAAACGTATCCTTCGTTGCCCTCCAAATCCTCGTAATAGGTGAAGAAGGAAGACAACAGTGATGTTAAAAACATAAAATCCTCCCGATATACCGCAAGTTTTGGCAGCCCGCGTGCAGAAAAACAAAAACGTTCCTGCACGTAAACGCGGGAACGCCTAAAAAATCATATTCTTTGTACTATCGCTCAAGTATTACCTTGCCGATTCAAAGGGTATAATCTCAGCTTTGCATATTTTGCATAAGCACCCCCGACGGTATATTTTGTTGTAAGTCGGTAATTTTCTACCGCATTTAAAATTATATTGCTTTTTTCCCCTCAAGTCAATTGAATTTACCGCCGATTTGTATTATAATTAATTTTACTTGAAAGAGGTGTGCTATGTCTTATGATTTTTACGCGTTTTTAGACAGAATGAAGTATATTAAAAGGTGGTCGCTTATGCGCTCTGTGCGCGAGGAGAATATTATGGAGCACTCGCAGGAAGTGTCTTTAATAGCCCACGCGCTGGCGGTTATCAACAATAAGTACTGCGGCGGCAACGCCGACGGGGCAAAGTGCGTAATGTACGCTATGTACCACGAGTGCAGCGAGGTGGTAACGGGCGATCTGCCCACGCCCATCAAGTACTTTAACCAGTCGATATCAGGGGCGTACAAGGACTTGGAAGGGCTTGCGTGCGACAAACTTTTAACCATGCTGCCTGAGGAGATGAGGGAAGAGGTCTCTCTTTACGTAAAGCCCGACACGTCTTGTTACGAGTGGAAACTGGTAAAGGCGGCAGACAGGCTTTCGGCTTATATAAAGTGCCTGGAAGAAAAGCGTTGCGGCAACACCGAGTTCGAAAAGGCGAAAAAGAGTATAGAAGACGACCTTACGTCCCGTAATATGCCCGAAGTAAAGCTGTTTATGGAGCTGTTTATAGGCGGCTACGAAAAGACTTTAGACGAGCTGGATACACCGATATAAAAGGGAAAGCTCTTAGAGCGATGGTATAGTACTGAAAGTTATCCAACTTAGATTGCCACGCCGCTAAGCAGCTCGCAATGACACTTCTTGCTTTCCCCTACCCACAAAAATTTACTTTTTCTTTTGTTTAAAAATTTCGCATATTGCGCCTGTTATCGGGATAAGCAAAAACAGTACCCACATAGTTCCCCACCAGCCTAAAAGAAAGCCGCATAACAGGTAGCCTGTGGTACTCCCGAATATTGCCAGGCTTTCTATAAAACCAAGAACCTTTTTAAGCCTCTTTTCCTTGGGAACAAAGGCAATTTCAACGCCGCTTATTACGGCAGGCATAAACACGAATATTATCCACGCGGGATGCCATAGGCTGAGGAATATGCCCAAAATAAGGTAAATTATTGCCGAGGCAGTCCATAATATAGGTATTATAGCAATTTCGGCGGCTTTGTGTGGGTTATTTTTTTCATTTTCCTCGTGGTCGCCCTGATTTTCGTCTGGTATAGTTTCAGCGGTTTTCGTTTGAGGTTCGTCTGGTACGTCATTTTCTTTTTTAACAGTGATATCGCCACGTATAAGCTCGTCCATTGTAACGCCGTACATATCGCAGATGGCTATAATTTTTTCCGTTTCGGGGTAAGACTCTCCCGTTTCCCATTTGGAAACCGCCTGGCGGGATACGTTCAGCCTGTCCGCCAGTTCTTCCTGGGATATGCCCGACTGTTTGCGCAGGTAGTAAAGGTTGTTTGCAAAAGACATAAAATATTCTCCCGTTTTTCTTTTATAATAACTTACACGCCAAAATTTTTCCACCGCTTTAGGGTTGCTTTTTACGCAACTTTGGGTTGCGGCGGTATTTTTATAGAAAAAAGGTTTAAATTAAGCACCTCCATGGGTAAAATGGAAGGTGCTTAATGTATTAATTGTTCCAAGTTTGGCTTTAAGTTGAAAAATAATTGTCCAGCCAGGTTTTTCTGTCTGTAAGGAATTGTTTGAGGAAGTCGATGTTGGCTTGGGTTATATCATAGTCATATCCTGAATACCACTTCTCGTTATTTAAAGCCAGCGACTCGCTGATAGAAGCTACCAGGTCGTCATACCCGTCGATATAGTCCCCGAGTGTCTGTTTGAAGCATGAGTTGTATCTTTCCTTTACCAGTTCTTTTAATTCGTCAAAGCGTCCCAAGGCGAGGAAGTAGTAATTTCCCTGATATTCCAGTCCGTCAGCGTATGTTGAAAAAGTTTCGTTGGGACTACCTGTCCATGGGGTGCTCAAGCTCCAGTCGTAATCCCAAATCGGACCGAAATTGAGTTTGCCTGACTGTTTTTGGTTGTCGGAACTTGCGACATAGTACATATTGAATGATTTAATATTGTGGTCGTGCTCGCCCATTATATTGTCTATCAGGAAATAGTCGGCAAGAGAGTATACGTTTACAGAGCTTTTAATCTCGTCCAGTGTTCCTTCAGTCATTATATCAAGTATATATTCGGTATATTCCACCAGTTGGCTGAAGAAAGAGCGGAATTGTTCCTCTGTACGGAAGGCTTCTTTTTCGGGATACTTCAATTCAAAGTATAAACCGTACTTTTCTATATAATAATAAGTTTCGTTCAGCACGGAGTCAGAATCGCCTATAACCGAGTAGTCCATTGCTATAAAGAAGTTATAGTCAGAAAGATCGGTTAGCGTTTCGGGCAGGTATCCGTCAGCGTCAGTTTCCATTTCTATATCCATTCTGCCTTCGTTTTCCTGTACTTGTTCGCAAAGCGTGTACAATCCCATAAACTCGCCGTTGATATATACGTTTACTTTAAAGGCGGTGGGGGTAAAGCTTAGTTCGTCAGACGCGTTGCCAAGGGTGAATGCAGTGACGTTATGCAAAGTTGAGGGGTCAAGATAGTCGGCAAGCAATACCCAGCTCTTGGCTTTTGTAAGACCGAACAGGGATTGTTTTTTGTCAAACTTGATTCTGTACGGTTTTTTGTCGTATCCCATAGTAGAGTTTCCCCGTAGCCTTATTCCACCGCTTACGCTGTTCAGCTCGTTGTCGCAGTTAGATAGGGAAAAACTCATTGATGTATATTCCGTTTTTGAGTTTATATCGCCGTCTGCTTCTATAGCAACGATAGGTAGCTCATAAGTGGCATAGTCGAGATAGACGTAAACTTTTACGTCGGAAGTTATTTTATCTTTGATAGTAATGGTATCTGAATAATATATTTCACCGTCCAGCTCGTAATACTGGTATGTGTAGCCTGTCAAAGCCGATATTTCTACTGGGATATAGCTATCTTCCACGCTTACCGTCTGTGTGCTGCTTCCGCTTAAACATTCGTATGAATTTGCATAGTTGGAAACAATTTCAACAGTGTACTCTATCGGGGTATATTTTGCATACAACACTATTATGGGATAGTCAAAATCATATTCCGAGGAAAATTCTACAGTCCTGTCTTCATCCAGATACCACCCCATAAATACGTAATCTTCTTTATAAGGGTAGTGGTCTATAGTTGTCAGTGAACAAAGTTCGGTATACGTGTAAATTTCCGGCTCTATAAAATCGCTTCCGCTGTCGTAAATCAATACATAGCTGCCGTCCGCCCATCCGGCGTAGATATCTACGTCATATGACGGCATAGAGGATGAAGTAAACCTCTCGGTGCAGTCCTCTTCGGTGTACCATCCCGTAAACAAGCGGGACGCCGAGCTTTCGGGCAGGGATATCTGCAATTCATCGCCATAGTTATAGGTATATGCCGTGCTGTTTTCGCCATCGTGGACGGTGAGCGTGTAGGTGTTTACCGTGTATTTTGCATAGAGAGTGGTGACTGTACCGGAAAGCTCACAACCTGGGGTGTACGCTTCGGTAAGTTCTTCGTCAAGATACCAGCCTTCGAAAGTATAGCCTTCTCTTTCCGCCTGAGGAAGTTCCAGGGTTTCTAAATTCTTTGATGTCTCAGTGATAGGGGTAATATACCCCCCCCCGTACGTATTGAAGACCAGCGTGTATTTACTGCCTGAACAGGCGCAGATGCCAAGTGTGGCTGCCGTTATTACTATTACAAAAAGTATAATCTTTAGTATGCTCTTTCTCATATTGATATTATTTCTTTTATTGTATTATATTATGTTTTTATCTTACGCAGTCGGCGTAGAGGGGGAAGGCTTTGCAAAGTTTTGCGACTTCTTCGTTTACGTAAGCAAAGCAATCTTCCTTTTCGTCTATAACCTTGGCGATGAGCTGTGCCACCTTGCGCGCCTCGGTTTCCTTCATTCCGCGCGACGTCATGGCGGGAGTGCCAAGTCGTATGCCCGAAGTCACGAAGGACTTCTGCGTGTCGAAAGGTATTGCGTTTTTGTTTACCGTGATATGCACTTCGTCGAGCATCTTTTCCAGCTCTTTGCCCGTAATGCCCTTTTCGGTAAGGTTTAAAAGTATAAGGTGGTTGTCCGTTCCGCCTGAAACCATCTTCACGCCCAGTTTGTTAAATTCGTCTGCCATGGCGCGTGCGTTGAGGACTATCTGCTTTTGGTATTCTTTGAATTCGGGGGATAACGCCTCTTTAAAGGCAACTGCCTTAGCGGCTATTATGTGCATCAAGGGTCCGCCCTGTATGCCGGGGAACACCGCCTTGTCTATCTGCTTCGAGTACTGCTCTTTGCACATAATTACGCCGCCGCGGGGCCCGCGCAAGGTCTTGTGGGTGGTGGTAGTTACAAAGTCGGCGTAGGGCACGGGCGAGGGGTGAAGCCCAGCCGCGACAAGCCCTGCTATATGGGCGATATCTACCATCATCAGAGCGCCTGCCTTGTCGCAGATTTGGCGGATGCGTTCAAAGTCTATTACCCTGGGATATGTGCTCGCGCCCGAAACTATCATCTTGGGCTTGCATTCCATGGCAATGCGCTCCATCTCGTCGTAGTCTATAACTTCCGTTTCCTTGCTTACGCCGTAGGGGACTATATTAAAGTATTTGCCCGAGATGTTCACGGGTGAACCGTGGGAAAGATGTCCGCCATGGGCAAGATTCATACCCATAACCGTGTCGCCCGGCTGAAGCATGGCGAAGAACACGGCGAGGTTTGCGCTCGCGCCCGAATGGGGCTGCACGTTGGCGTGTTCGCAGCCGAAAATCTGCTTTAACCTGTCGCGGGCAAGGTCTTCGGCGATATCCACGAACTGGCAGCCGCCGTAGTAGCGGTGGGAAGGGTAGCCTTCGGCATATTTGTTGGTAAGGTGACTGCCTGCCGCCGCCATAACTGCGGGGGAGACAAAGTTTTCGCTTGCAATAAGTTCTATATTGCCCTGCTGGCGGCCGAGTTCGAGTTTTAACGCCTCGGCGATTTCGGGATCGGTTTGCTCTATAAGGGTAATATCAATCATGTTGTGTTCTCCGTTAAAATTTATTTATATTGTTAATTTTAACATATAATCTTTTTTTGCGCAATAGTTTTGATAAATAAAAATTAATTGGGTACACGAGACGAAAAAATTTAAATGTTTGCGGGTATATAAAAAAACCTCCCCTGTACGGGGAGGTGAGGCAATAATTATTTCGATGATATGCGGGGGTTAATCTGCAAATAAGGGGGTGGAAAGGTATCTGTCGCCGCTGTCGGGCAGGATTACCACTATTGTTTTTCCGTAGTTTTCAGGGCGGTTGGCAAGCTGCACGGCTGCTTTTAATGCCGCGCCCGAAGAAATGCCTACCAGTATGCCTTCGGCACGGGCAAAAGCCCTGCCTTCGGTAAATGCGTCGTCGTTTTCTATGGCGATAACTTCGTCATATACAGCGGTGTTCAGCACTTCGGGCACAAATCCCGCGCCTATGCCCTGTATCTTGTGCGCCCCTGCCGTTCCCTTGGAAAGAACGGGGCTGGTTGCGGGTTCTACAGCCACGACTTTTATATCGGGGTTTTGTTCTTTAAGATATTCGCCTACGCCCGTGACCGTACCGCCCGTGCCCACGCCTGCCACGAATATATCTAACTTGCCGTCCGTCTGCCGCCAGATTTCAGGACCTGTGGTCGCCTTGTGCACGGCGGGGTTGGCGGGGTTTATAAACTGCCCTAAAATTATTGAGCCCTCGATTTGCTGTGCCAGTTCGTCGGCTTTGGCTATAGCGCCCTTCATTCCCTTCGCCCCTTCGGTAAGGACGAGCTGAGCGCCGTATGCCTTTAACAGATTTCTGCGTTCCACGCTCATTGTGTCGGGCAGGGTAAGTATAGCCTTGTAGCCCTTTGCCGCCGCGACTGCCGCAAGCCCTATGCCAGTATTGCCTGAAGTGGGCTCTATAATCGTAGCGCCTGGCTTTAATAAACCCTTTGCTTCGGCGTCTTCTATCATTGCAAGGGCAATCCTGTCTTTTACCGAGCCTGCCGGGTTAAGATATTCAAGTTTAACAAGTATCGTGGCGTTTTTTACGCCAGCTTTTGCCGCATATCGGCTTGCGTTGAGTAAGGGAGTGTTGCCTATAAGTTCTAAAGTGCTTTGTTTTATGTCTGCCATTATTTTTTACCTCGCTTTTTTATTTTGGATTTTGTTTAAAAAATAAGGCGGCAACATCGTTTTTGTAATTTTGTAAACATGGTGTGCCTCGCTGTTTATTACCTACCATTTACATAGGTTATAAGTATATTATACTACCACGGAAGGACAAAGTCAACCAAAAACTTAAAGTTTATATATGCACACTGCATAAATTTTGCGGGAGGGCGGTTATAATTAGATAATATGGGAAGCTGAAAACATTGGGGCTTAGATTGCCACGTCGCTAACGCTCATCTGCGCATTATTATCTGAAATTTTTTACAATAAGGTGCGCAGAGTGTCGGGCTACGCCCTCGCACGCAATGACACACTAAGTTACTTTCATTGCGAGCAAACTTAGTTTGCGTGACAATCTAAACTCATTTTCTTCCAGCTATCAAACTACCTTTTAACTCACATACTTTACAAAATATGCACAATATGCTATAATCCAGCCATGGAATTTACTTTGTATAATGCTACCTCGCAAAATTACAGAATACGCAATATAAAAAATAAAAAGACCTATAAAATAAAAAAAGGTGAGCAGACCGTAATAAAGAGCAAGCCGCAGACGGTGACTTTAAGGGTGTACAACCCCTGCTTTTATTCGGTTCTATCCTTTTTAAGCCTTATATGGCACTACTTCATTTACTTTATCCCGTGGATTGTAGATATGGATACGTGGCGGTTTTTGCCTGAGAAAATGCACTTCGATTCGCTGTGGTTCGGCTACCGCGTAGAAATTCAGATCGAAGACGGCGGAAGGTACATACTTGGCTACGAAATGAACTCCAAAGACAAGAAGACTAACTTTGCAAGATACTCTTTTATTTCGCATGAGTTCAATACCTTTGCCTGCTCTGACAGACTCAGGGCGGAAAATATTTTGTTTGAGCTTGCCGTAATGCTTGTGGAAATAGGGCTGTATGCGGGGATAATAGTCGGCATTGCCAGTCTGGTTAAATTAATCGTTGCCGCTCTGCAGTAAATATGGGTGATATTGTGAAACCACCAAAGTTTGTAATTATCACAAATTTTTCATTTTGATTTGTTTACATTATGTTTACATCTATAAAAAAGAGTGTAAAATAATTTCCAAAATAAATAAAAGGAGTTTTTTAGATGAGTTGGTCTGATTTTTGGGAAGACATTAAAGGCTTTTTCACAAATACCGATAATTATTGGACTATAATCGCTTTTTTCGCCGTCCTTTTAATCGGCATAATCGTGGTTAAACTTTTAGTAAAACTTTGTAAAGGTATGTTCAAAAGGGCAAAAACTGAACCTATCGCGCAGAAATTCGTACTGACGATAATTAAGTTTTTGCTGTATCTTGTTTTGGTACTCATATTGCTTTCCGTTATAGGAATAGATATAAGCGGGGTTATCACGGCGTTAAGCGCTTGCGTTCTGGCTGTCGGTCTCGCGTTGGAAGACTTAATCGCGAGCGTGGCGTACGGTATGGTTGTCGTATGTTACAAGATGGTTAAAGAGGGCGACTTTGTGGAAGTAGACGGCGTTTCGGGCAGCGTTTCGGGAATCAACTTTATATTCACTTCCATCACTACTACCGACAACAAGAGGATAACCGTTCCCAACTCCAAGCTGGTTACGGGGTCGCTTACCAATTACGGTGCAAATCCCACAAGGCGCGTGGACTTCACTTTCTCGGTTGCGTATGAGAGCGACGTGGAGCAGGTTAAAAAGATTGTTACCGATGTTATGAAGAGCGACGGCAGGGTTCGTCTTGAAAAAGAGCCTTTCTGCAAGCTCAAGACGCTCAACTCCAGCTCGCTCGATTTCTTCGCCAACTGCTGGTGCGACGGCAGCGATTACTGGGACGTTTACTACTACGTGGTTGAAAACGTGTACAACGAGTTCAAGCGCAACGGCATAAGCGTGCCCTTCCAGCAGATTGAAGTGCGCAACCGCGTTGACGAGGTAGTTATGCCCGTTATAGGCGACGGTATACCTGAACGCGTGGAAAAACAGCGCAAGGAAGAGGATAAAAAGAAAATGTTCGATATCGAAAACGACGATTTTTCCGAGTATATAGACGGAAAGAAAGCTGAATACTTGAGCAAGAAGGAAAAACGCCGTATAGAAAAAGAGCAGCAGAAAGCCGAAAAAGAGGGCAATACCGAAACCAAGAAAGAGCTTCACGCGGGCGCGACCAACGAGGACGCGGACGAAGTGGGCAGCGATTAATTAAATAAATTACAGGGCAGGGCAAAAT
>JAJQII010000076.1 GCA_021199295.1 Clostridia bacterium | reverse complement strand
GGGCAGACCTATCCCCATGAAAGAGGCTGAAATCCGCAAGATGCGCCTTGAAGAAGTGGTACAGAACGCAGATTTTGCCGTGGGCGAAAAGATATCTATAGACGCAGGCCCGCTTGAAGGTTTTGACGGCGTGATAAAAGAGCTTAATATTCCTGCGCAAAAGGCGCTGGTAAGCGTAGAGCTTTTCGGCAGGACAACCGACGTAGAAGTGGAATTTATCCAGATCCGCAAAACAGAGGAATAACCGCCTAAGAATTTTTACGACGGCACGCAATGACAGGTAAGTTTCTGTCGTTTATGCCTTATCTAAATATAATAGCGTTGCGAAGGTGCGGCTTTGCTGTACCTGAGCGCCCCTAATTGCTGCAATTCGAAGCATTTATACGAGAATAGTTTGTCTTTGAAAATCACGGAATTTGTTTTTGCACAGCAATGCAAAAAGAAATTCGTGAACATATTTGTGGGAGAATATATTAAATCTTTTATAGTATATTCGCTATAACCACATAGGAGGTCTTTTTATGGCTAAAAAAATAACAGCGGTTGTAAAACTGCAGCTTCCTGCCGGCAAGGCTACACCTGCGCCCCCCGTAGGTTCTACCCTTGGTCCTCACGGTATTAATATCCCCGGCTTCACAAAGGAATTCAATGCAAAAACCGCAGACAAGGCAGGGCTTATTATCCCCTGCGTGGTAACAATTTACCAGGACAGAAGTTTTACTTTCATTCTTAAAACGCCCCCTACGCCCGTGCTTATCAAAAAAGCTCTCGGCATAGACACGGCAAGCGCCCGCCCCAACAGGGACAAGGTAGGCAAACTTACCAAGGCGCAGGTAGAAGAAATCGCAAAGACAAAACTGCCCGACTTAAACTGCTCTACGCTTGAAGCGGCTAAGAGCATGGTCAAAGGTACGGCGCGCTCGATGGGCGTTACCGTGGAAGAGTAAGGCGGGAGGTAGAATAAATGAAAGTCGGAAAGAAATACGCAGAAAGCGTAAAATCATACGATCATTCCAAATCATACGACGTAAGCGAAGCTATGCCCATTACGCTTAACACGGCAAAGGCTAACTTCGACGAAACTATAGAGCTTCACGTTCGTTTAGGCGTAGATCCCCGCCAGGCAGACCAGCAGGTCCGCGGCGTTCTCGTTCTTCCCAACGGCACTGGTAAAACAAAGAAAGTGCTTGTTATTGCAAAGGGCGAAAGGGCAGACGCGGCTTTGGCTGCAGGCGCAGACTATGTAGGCGCAGAAGAAACCATACAGCGCATCCAGCGCGAAAACTGGTTTGACTTCGACGTTATGATAACCACTCCCGATATGATGGGCGTTGTAGGCCGTATCGGTAGGATTTTAGGCCCTAAAGGCCTTATGCCTAACCCCAAGTCGGGCACAGTTACCATGGATGTTGCAAAGGCAGTTAAAGAAGTTAAAGCAGGTAAAGTTGAATACCGCCTTGATAAAACGGCTATCATCCATTGCCCCATAGGCAAAAAGTCGTTCGGCGCAGAAAAACTTACCGAAAACTTCAACGCTCTTATGGAAGCTATAGCAAAGGCTAAGCCCGCTGCCGCTAAAGGCCAGTATATAAAGAGCGTTACGTTGACCTCTACAATGGGCCCCGGCATAAAAGTTACCTATAATAAAGGCTAAAATTTACAATATGGCGGCTTAAAACAGTTGACAAAAACTGTAAAAGCAAATATACTGTCAAAGTACAGAAAATCAATAAGCTAATTTTTCCGCAGAAGGTCGGTGCTTAAAGCTCAATACCCGGCTCAGGAATAAGGCGACAGATTTAAAACAAAAAATGTTTTATCACGTCCTTATGCCCCTGCGGTGTAAGGACTTATTTTTACAAATAAAACAGGAGGTAACAAATTGTCAGCCAATTTTGAAGCTAAAAAGCAGGTTGTCCAGGAGATAACCGATAAAATCAAAGCGTCCAAGTCGGTTGTTTTCGTAGATTACAACAAGCTGACCGTAGCCGAAGTATCCGCACTCCGCAATAAGTGCAGGGAAGCAGGCTGCGAATACAAGGTTTACAAAAACACCCTTGTAAGAAAGGCTTTCAACGACCTCGGCTATAACCAGTTCGACGCCGATCTTAACGGCCCTACAGCAGTAGCCTTTTCGGGCGACGAGATAACAGCAGCAAAACTTATGACCCAGGCGGCTAAAGACTACGAAGGTAAAGTAGTTTTAAAGTGTGCCTTTGCCGATAACGCTTATGTAGACAAGGCAGGCGTAACGGCTCTTGCCACCATGCCTTCCAAAGAAGAACTCGTTGCAAAGATGCTCGGCTCTATGCAAGCACCTATTTCCAATTTTGCAGGCGTTCTTTCCAACCTTATGTCGGGAATTGTCCGCGTGCTCGACGGCATCGCCAAGAGCAAGGCAGAAGGTTAAAAACCAAAAAAACGGCAAGCCCTGCCGCAATATGGGCAAATTAATTAATTTGAAATCCATCGGAGGAATATTAAAATGGCAGATATCAATAAGTTTATAGAAGAAATCGGCAATATGACCGTACTCGAACTCAACGAGCTTGTTAAGGCTCTCGAAGAAAAATTCGGCGTTTCCGCAGCAGCTCCCGTAGCAGTAGCAGCAGCTCCCGCAGCAGCCGCAGCAGCTCCCGCAGCAGAAGAAAAGACCGAATTCAACGTTGTTCTTAAAGACGTTGGCGCTAAGAAAATCGACGTTATCAAAGTTGTACGCGCATTCTCCGGTCTTGGCCTTGTAGAAGCTAAAGCAGCTGTAGAAAAAGGCGGCGTGCTTAAAGAGAACGCTCCCAAGGAAGAAGCTGAAAAGATCGTTGCAGACCTTAAGGCTGCAGGCGCAACGGCTGTTCTTGAGTAATTTTTCTTAAAAAGTAAAATTCAAAAGCGGACGGTATCCCCGTCCGCTTTTGCGTATAACTGTACGGCTGCCTGCTTTACGGCAGCGTGTTTTTACTTTTTGTTTGTTAAAGGTGCGAAAATTCGCGCTCAGCCGATTAAATTGCTTGACGTGAAAGGCAAAAACAAGTAAACTTAAACTGTATCGTTTTATAATACTTCAAAAAGTAACTTTTACTTTTTAAGGCGGAAATATATGAAATTTAAGAAATTAAAGCGTGCTTTATGTATAGGTGCGCTCGTTGCCGCAGTAGGCGGTGCGGCTGCCTTTTCGGGCTGCACGATAGAAACCAATCACGCCCGCGCAAAAATAACAGTCGAATTTAACGGCGAGACGTACGAGCTGCAGTACACCCTTTACAGGAATATGTACCCCGTGACCGTTCGCCATTTTATCGAACTTGCCGAGTCAGGCTTTTACGATAATACTATAATACACAACTATACTTCTACCGACTGGTACGGCGGCGGCTATGCTTACGATGCCGACACCGAGGAAGCGGGCAGCTATTCCGAGGCGGTGACAAATTCCAATATGGACGCTTACCTGGAAGCTAACGACCTCGAGCAGAAGTACTACAACCTTTTCTACACGAGCAAGGCCCTCACCGCAAGCGTGTATACCATTTACGATGATTACGACAACTCGGGCGAGATGACCGTAAGCGACGAAAATGCTTACCACACGATATACGGCGAATTCTCAAACAACGGCCACACCATAGCAAGCGGCCAGCGCGATGCTGAATACGGCTCTCTCAAGATGTACTATACCACAAAGGTAATAGAGGACGCCGCCCAGGCACACGTGTTTGTAAAGACGGGCAAAAAAGAGGTTATAGAAGAAGACTACAGCTATAACAGTGCTACCAGCCTTTTTGCCATACAGGTATCAGACAGTTCTTCGCTCGGCATTTCGAGCTACGCTTCTTTCGGTTATCTTCGCAACGACGACGCGGTGGAAACGCTCGACGACCTGCTTGACGCTATCGACGACTATATAGACGATAACTATAACAGCGATTCAAGCAAGTTCACTACCACGGCAGAGGACGTGACTACAGACGGCATAGAAAAGATAGCTTCGTCTGCAACACCCGCCGACTATACCGTAACGGTAGAACCCATCATAATCAAAACAGTAAAAATTACAAAGCACTAAACCAGCTGTAAAAGCCGTTCCGAAAAGGAACGGCTTTTTTCGTGTCTGCCTCAATATATTTAAACGGGACGGATATTTGTAATTTTTCCGTCCTGCACGTCTAAAGCAAAATATAAAATCTGGTACAGGTTGCCGCCCTTAGGATAAACCAGCCCCGCCGCATTAATATCTCCTTCGGCGGCGTAAAAATCCCCGCACGGCACTGTAACCGCCGTAAATCGGCCGAGGTATTTTTTAAGGCTTTCCGCTTTTGGCGCAAGGCTGCCGTCAAGCATAGCCGCGCAGTCCGCCCCGTACAGCACCCTTTCGAAGAATACAAATGGCAAAAGCTCCTTTCCCTGCGGATGGCGTTCGGCAACCCGGCTGTTCACCGCCGTAAATTTATCGCCGCCGTAGCTAAAAACACATTCGGCGTAGCAGTCGGCGCAGCCGTATAAAGGCGCTGTTACTTCAAGCGTATTGCCGAACGAACAGCTTTCCACAACGTTCATAAACACAATCTTGCCGCGGGAATTTATAAGCGTCAGCCACTTGCCGCCGTACAGCGCCAAAAATTTTTGCCCGCCGCATGTTACTTCTTCCGCACGCGCGTTTTCGTAGCAGTCGGGCAGGGGATAGGTCTCGAAAGTTTCGCCCTCGCAGCTTACAAAAATGTTGCATTGGCGGTAAACCGTCACCGTGACGCCGCAAAAAAGACGCTGCAATATAATATTAAGGCAGGCGTCCTTCCCCGCGAAGCGGCGCAGATATATTGCATCCGCGTAGTCGGATATATACACGTCGGCAAAGGCAGGCGGGGATGCAAAGAACTTTTCGCTTATAAAAAAGTTTACTGGCTGCAGATTGCCGTCGGGGATAATTTCCGCGAGCACGCCTTTACCCGCGTCTATGTCGCACCAGCGCTCAAAGCCGTCGATAATTCCAACATATTCCCCGTCCAATTTTAAAGCCGCCTTAACGTCGGATAAAAAGTAAATTTTCATAACCGCCCTTATTTGTTTAAGATATCTTTATTATTTAATGTATAAACGGCAGAAATTATGTCAATATACAGACTGTAATTTTAATAAAGGGAGCTAAGTATGAACAAAATAAACGGCTATACCGAAGAAGAAGCCAAGGCGTTTGTGCAGTACGTTTACGCGGGCAGAAAGTCGGGCAAAACGCTCACCTCGCTTTTTGCAGGCTACGCCCGCAAATCGGGCAGGGCGCAGGGCAGCGTGCGCAACTATTACTACGCCCTTTTAAGAAGCAGCGGTAATAAGGATGTTAAAAAGCTGCTTAAGGGCACAGACCTTAAGGCTGAAAGCATATGCGCTTTTACCGACGAGGAGACGGACAGGATTTTAAAGGCTATCCTTACCGAAAAGAGCAAGGGAGTTTCCATTCGCAGGGCGGTATTGGACCTTGCGGGCGGCGACGACAAACTTATGCTGCGCTACCAGAACAAGTACCGCAACGTTCTTACCAAACAACCCGAACGCATAAAAAGGCTGATGGCTGAATGCGGGCTGGACGGCGGCGGGAGCGCCGAAAGCCGTTTAAAAGAGGAAATAAACGGGCTTTACGACAGGCTTGCCCTTTCCTTAAAGCAGGAAAACGCCAAACTTTCCGCCGTGGTAAAGCGCCTTACTGAAGAAAACGCCCTGCTTAAACAGCAGGTAAGAAATTTACAGAATTAACAGTCGTGCAGCGTGCCGCCATCGGTGCGCTGCTATAATTTTACATATATAAAACCCCCGCCCCGTGACATAATAATTACAGGTTACCCTTTAAGCAAATAGGGTTTACGGAGGATAAAAATGGAAAAATTTGTGTTAGGTCTTGCGATAGGCATGGCGGGCGGGGCTATAATGGTAGCCAATAACTGCAAGCTTCGCGCCCTTATCAAGAAGAACCAGGAAGAAATAATGAAGAAAGCCGAAGACTATATCGACGAAAAATTCGAGCAGGCAGGCTGCAGCTGCGGCGAAGACAGTTAAATGCAAAGCGGGGCGGCAACGCCCCGCTTTAGCCGTACGCAGATTGTTCTGCCATAAATGTAACTAACGCTTGCATTCGCCGCGTTTTAATGTTATAATTGCATTACCGTAGACATAAGGAGGCGGCAGTGGCAAGGTACATAGCGTTCGATATAGGCGACAAAAGGATAGGGGTTGCCGTTTCTGACCCGTTCAACAGTTACGCCCTGCCGTCGCATACTTACTTCCGCAAAGGGCTTAATACAGATATCGCCGCTCTGGTTGCCATAGCAAAAGAAAAAGGGGCTACAGCAATCGTATGCGGTTTGCCGTTAAATTCCGACGGCAGCGAGTCGCAGCAGACTGAAAAGACCAGGTTTTTTATAGACAGGCTGGAGCAGGCGACAGAGCTTCCCGTGTACACGGCAGACGAGCGCTATACCTCGGCGGTTGCCCACGAAGAACTCTACGCTTCGGGCAAGAATTCCAGGCAGCATAAAAATTATGTGGACGCTCTGGCTGCCGCAAGCATACTGGACGGATTTCTTTCCTCGCTTAAAAACTGAAGCGGTACGGCAAAACTTATTTTTAAGGAGATTAATATGGCAGACGAAGAATTACCCGAAGAACAGGACGTTCCTGAAGACGAAACGCTTGAAGACGGGGAAGAACAGATTATAGAACTTATAGATGACGAAGGCAAAGTCGTAAAGTTCAGGCTTTTAGACGTCACCGAATACAAGGGCGAAAAGTATACCCTTCTGCTCGCGGCAGAACCTAACGAAGAGGTCGCCGACGACGAGGTGGTAATTTTCCGCCTCAACGAAAAGGAAGAGGTTTTAGAGCCGATAGAAGACGAAAATCTTTTGCAGGAAGTATTTGACTACTACGTTTCTGAAGAAGAGGACGAAGACGACGTGAACTGAAACGCGTATTTCGTCATGCCCGTGTAAGTTGCGCGGGCGTATTTGTCTGTAAAAATAAATGGCATATGTCGGAAACATTATTGACATATGCCATTTTTGCGTGTTATAATAGAACTATAAACGGAGGGAGAGAGATGCCCAGACCTACAAAATGTAGGCGTATATGTAAATTCCCGCAGGAGACAACCTTTTACCCGTCGGAAAATTCTGGCGGGGAGGCGGTAAGCCTTACTTTCGACGAATACGAGTGTATACGCCTTATAGACAAATGCGGCTTTTCGCAGGAACAGTGTGCCGAGTTTATGCAGGTGGCGCGTACCACGGTGCAAAAGATTTACGACGAAGCGCGTAAAAAAATCGCCTGTATGATTGTGGACGGCTTGCCCTTAAAGATAGGCGGGGGAGAGTACCGCCTGTGCGACGGCAACAACGCAAGCTGTTTTAAACAAGATTGTTTTAAACGGGATATTCCCGAAAAATATAATTTAGTTAAAGGAGATAACATTATGTGAATAGCGGTAACTTACCGGGACGGAGAAATTTTCCAGCACTTCGGCCACAGCGAGCAGATTAAAATTTACGATGTGGAAAACGGCGAGGTGGCAGACAGCAAGGTAATAGATACCAGCGCCACGGGGCACGGCGCGTTGGTAGAAGTTTTAAATACTGCAAAAGTCGACGTTTTGATATGTGGCGGCATTGGCGGCGGCGCACAGATGGCTCTTGCCCAGGCTGGGATTAAGCTGTACGGCGGTGTTTCGGGCAATGCGGACGAAGTGGTTACCGCCTTTTTGCAGAACAATTTACAGTATAACCCCGACGTTCACTGCGACCATCACGACCACGCCCACGGCGAAGGCCATACCTGCGGCGACCACAAGTGCCATTAATAGATAACAGAGCATTGTTTTGATTATGGTTAAAGCGCCTTTGAATAATGCGGCAATATGCCGCAAACAACGCTATTGCTTTTTGCCGCGGCGAACCGCCGCGGCATTTTTGGTTGTTTAATATTTATTTGGAAATTAAAATTAGTAAAAATGTTTACATATGCTTGCAAATGTTTACGATATGGTATATAATAGTATTGAAAATAATTGCAGGAGGTTTTATTATGGCAAATTCTTTAGTACAATTCAGGGCAGATGACGCGACAAGAATTAAAGCGGCAAGCATCTGTGAAAGATTGGGTATAGACTTGCAGACATATATGCGTATGTGTCTTACGCGTCTTGTGCAGGAAAACGGAGTTCCTTTTAGTATGAAGCTGAAAACGGAAGAAAATCCGGCTATAGCGGCAATGAAAAAAGCCAGCCGTATTGCAGAGGAAAACGGTATTTCTGATATGACTTTAGACGAGATAAACACAGAAATTGCCGAAGTAAGGAAATAAAGCCCTATGAAGTATTACGCAGCAATAGATACTAACGTTGTGGTTTCGGCAATGCTTAAGTGGAACTCCGTTCCCGGCAATGTTTTAGAGCTGGTATTTCACGGTCTTGTTATTCCGATACTGAATGATAAAATTTTAAACGAATATGAAGAAGTGCTAAATAGACCAAAATTTCATTTTACAAAAGAAATTATACAGCCGGTTATTGACGGTATTAAAAAATCGGCTGTCTTTGTAGATGAAAAGAAAATGGAAATAGAATTGCCCGATCCTAAAGATATAGTATTTTACGAGGTAGTAATGCAAGAATGCGAAGATGAAGATGCTTATCTGGTAACAGGCAATATAAAGCACTTCCCCGCAAGACCGTATATAGTTACGCCAAGGCAGTTTATAGATATCATATTAGGCGATATTAAGGACTAAAACGCGATCGGGTAAGGCGGTGCAGACTGTACCGCCTTTATTTTTTACTTTAAACATTTTCTGTTGTCAATAAAAAACTGAGTTATTTTTGCTTTACAAATATATAAACTTCTGTTAAAATAGTAGGGCTGTAAAAATTCACACCCGCAGACAATGCGTTTCCGTGGCGGCGCGTGCCGCCGTAAGCGTAAAAATATCCATTTGCGGGGAGGTAAAACGGAGGAATTAAAAATGGCAGTTATCACAATGAAGCAGCTGTTAGAGGCAGGCGTTCATTTCGGCCACCAGACAAGAAAGTGGAATCCCAAAATGAGCAAGTATATCTATGCAGCGCGCAACGACATTCACATCATCGACTTACAGATCACCGTAAACCTTATCGAAGAGGCTTATAACTACGTAGTCGAAAGCGTAAAAGAGGGCAAGTCCATTCTTTTCGTGGGAACTAAAAAGCAGGCACAGGACGCCATAAAGGAAGAAGCAGAGCGCTGCGGCCAGTTCTATGTAAATTCGCGCTGGCTGGGCGGCACGCTCACCAACTTCAAGACAATACGTTCGCGTATCGACCGTATGACCAATCTTGAAAGAATGCAGGAGAGCGGCGAGTTCGACCTTTTACCCAAAAAGGAAGTTGCGAAACTTAAGGAAGAAATGGGCAAATTGCAGACCAATTTAGGCGGTATCCGCAATATGACAAAGCTCCCCGGGGTTATGTTTATAGTTGACCCCCACAACGAGGATATTGCCGTTGCAGAAGCGCGTAAGCTCAACATTCCCATCGTGGCTATCACCGATACTAACTGTGATCCCGACCTTATCGACTATGTTATCCCCGGCAACGACGACGCTATAAGGGCTATAAAGCTCATTTCTTCAGTAATCGCCAACGCTGTTATAGAAGCTAACCAGGGTGAAACGCCCGTTGTTGAATCTGCCGAAGAAACCACGGCGGAAGACGTAGACAAGGCTCTTATGGAAGCCGTTCCCGCAGAAGAAGAAAATGCGGCTGAATAATTAACTTAAAGGAGTATAGATATGGCATTCACGGCTAAAGACGTTATGGCTCTGCGCGAAAAAAGCGGCGCAGGTATGCTCGATTGCAAAAAGGCTCTTACCGACGCCGACGGCGATATGGAAAAGGCGGCAGAACTTTTAAGGGAACGCGGCATTGCCAAGGCAGTTAAAAAGGAATCCCGTATAGCGGCAGAAGGCGCTGTAGGCACTTACGTAAACGGCGGCACGGGCGTTCTTGTAGAAGTAAACTGCGAATCAGACTTTGTATCCAAGGGCGATAAATTCCACGGCATAGTAGACAGCATCGCGAAGATTGCTGCTGAAAATAACCCTGCCGACGTGGAAGCTCTGCTTGCATGCCCCGCAGAAGGCGGCACTGTAAAAGATTATATTACCAATATGACGGCTGTTATCGGCGAAAAGATTTCTCTGCGCAGGTTCACCGTTTATAAGACCGAAGGCAAGATAGAAACATATATCCATATGGGCGGCAAGGTAGGCGTTATGGTAGAAGCCGTAAACTTCACCGAAGGTTCTGAAGAAACCCTTCACGATATAGCTTTGCAGATTGCTGCTGCACGCCCCTCTTACCTTACGGCAGAAGAAGTTCCCGCCGAAGTTATCGAAAAGGAAAAGGAAATAATGCTCGTCCAGATGCAGAACGACGAGAAGAACGCCAAAAAGCCCAAGGAAATCCTTGAAAAGATTGTTGCAGGCAAGATGGGCAAGTACTATTCAGAAAACTGTCTTTTAAAGCAGGCGTTCGTAAAGGACGACAGCCTTACAGTAGAACAGGTTGTGGGCAAAAAGTTCGCTATCGCTAAATTCGTGCGCTACGAAATGGGCGAAGGACTTGAAAAGAAGAGCGAAGACCTTTCAGAAGAGGTGGCAAAACAGGTTGCCGCAATGAAGGGCGAAAATTAAAATACTGAATATGTATTATATTATGCGGCGTAAATTTATGCGCCGCATAATTTTTTTACGGTTGCATCAGGCTAAATATAATCCCCGTTATGGGTTTATCGTTAAGGCAGAAAGTGGCGCAGGGCTTATCGTCGGGCGTAAGCTGTTTCTTTGTACAGCCGCTTTCAGTAACGACATTTATCCACTGGATATAGTGTTCAGCCGTCATAGGATGATCTGCCGAGCCTACGTTTACGCTTAAAATATTTCCTTCCACGCTTACTGCGGGCAAGTGTTTTTCGCCCGCGCTTTCAGAAGTGTTAGGGATAAGTTACGCCACATCACATAACGGGTACGCCTGAGGCGTGTATTATTTCAGCAATATTGCCGCAGTGGCGGCAGGGTGGCAAGATAGTCCTTAACCCCTTGGTTTATATCGTTGCTTTTTTCTGAATTAAGTATTTTTATTTGCTATTTGTTATTTTTTACATTGTAATACAATAAATGACATATGCCAACAAATGCTTTGACATATGCCATTTAATTTTATATATTTACTTTTATATCAGGGCATAAACGCCTATGCCGAGCCCTGCTGAAATGAGTATCATAATAATAGGCGAGATTTTCTTTTTCCTTATTATTTTCCACAGCACGGCTATTACCACGATGAGTGCAAAGATAATTATGCTCTGCAGGTCGGGCGTAAACGAGTCGCCTACTGAAGAAAAAGAGAACAGCTTAGACAAAATATAAATAATTCCCGTAGCTATAACAAGCCCAACTACAACGGGGCGCAGACCGTCAAGAAAAGCGTTTACGGGCTTATACTTTAGCAGGTTTTTTATAAGCGTTACAATAATTAAAATTATTATAAATGATGGCAGGATAACGCCAAGCGTAGCCAGAAACGCGCCGAGTATGCCGCCCTGGGTAGAACCTACAAAGGTAGCTAAATTGACGGCGATAGGCCCTGGGGTAGATTCGGCAACGGCTATAATGTTGAGCATCTGTTCTTCGGTAAGCCAGCCGTTAGAAAGCATTTTTTCCTGTATAAGCGCTATCATTCCGTACCCGCCGCCGAAGGATAACGCGCCTACTTCAAGGAAAATAAGAAATAACTGAAGGTAGATCATTTCTTTTCCCCCTTGCTTCTGTTACGGATAACGCCTATAAAGTAGACAAACAACCCTATAGCGCCGCCAATAAGTATAAAGAATACGGCTGAAAAGTTAATTGCAAATACCGAAAATAAAACCATTAAAACAACCGTTGCTACCAGCAAAATTATATCAAACGGTTTCTTTTTTATGGTTTTAAGCATTCTTATCCCTGCGGAGATTATCATATATATTACGCATATCTGTATACCTTTAAAGGCGTATGCGACGTAAGTAAAACTTAAAAAAGCGTCAAAGAATATGGATATTACGTAAATTATGATAAACGACGGTATACATACGGCGATAGTTGCGGACAACGCCCCTGAAAAGCCTGCGACTTTGTAGCCTATATATGTTGACGAATTTATGGCGATAGGCCCGGGAGTGGATTCGGCTATAGCTACCATATTAGTAAACTCGTCTTTTTCAATCCATTGCTTTTTAGAGACGAACTCGTTCTCTAAAAGTGCGAGCATTGCATACCCGCCGCCAAAAGTGAACAGCCCTATTTTCAGCATCGTAAAAAACAGCTTTAATAACAATTTTGCCTTGTTTTGCTTGTTTTTAACGTCCTCGTCTTTTTGTTCTTCTATCTTATCAGTGTTTTCTTCGTTTTCCATACTGTCTCTTTTTAATTTTTATAGTTCGTCTATAACCTTATATTCCGATTTTATAACGCTATTAATTAGTATAATAACACTGTGTTAAAAAGTCAATAAATAACATTTTACAGCGTGTAAAATAATATGCGCGTTTTGCCCCGCCGCGTTTTATTAGTACAGTCTGCAAATGCTTGTTGCAAAGATTTGTGGTAAATATAACATAAACTGTAAAATTAGTTATTGACAGCGGCGGGGAAAAATTTTATAATAATACCGTAAAGAAAAAATTTCTTTTAAGGAGCAAAAAACTATGGCAGAAAAGAATTACAAGTTCGAAACTATAGCCCTGCACGCAGGGCAGGAACAGCCCGATCCCGCGACCGACGCAAGGGCAGTCCCCATTTATATGACAACGTCTTACGTGTTTAAAGACAGTGCCCAGGCTGCCGCAAGGTTTGCCTTGCAGGAAGGGGGCAATATATATACGCGCCTTCAGAATCCCACGTCAGACGTGTTTGAAAAGCGTATGGCGGCATTGGAAGGGGGCGTGGGCGCTCTTGCCGTTGCAAGCGGTTCGGCGGCAATAACTTACGCCATACAAAATATAGCTAAGGCGGGCGACCACGTGGTTGCCGCAAGCAATCTTTACGGCGGCACTACCAATCTTTTAGGCGTAACGCTTGTAGAACAGGGCATTACCACAACGTTTGTAGACCAGACCGACCCTGAAAACTTCCGTAATGCTATCCAGCCCAATACAAAACTTATCTATGCCGAGACAATGGGCAACCCCAATTCTGACCTCATAGATTTAGAGGCTGTTGCCGCTATCGCCCACGAGAACGGTATTCCCCTTATAGTGGACAACACTTTCGCAACGCCCTATCTTATAAGACCCATAGAATACGGCGCTGATATAGTTGTACATTCGGCAACCAAATTTATCGGCGGGCATGGTACGGCAATGGGCGGCGTGGTAGTGGACAGCGGCAAGTTCGACTGGACGCAGAACGATAAATTCCCCGGGTTGACCCAGCCTAATCCCGCTTACCACGGCATAGTGTTTTCCGACGTGTGCGGCAACGCGGCTTACATTACCAAGATGCGTACAACTCTCCTGCGCGACCAGGGCGCTGTAATTTCTCCTTTCAATTCTTTCTTTTTGCTGCAGGGGCTGGAGACGCTCTCCTTACGCGTAGAGCGCCACGTGGAAAACGCCCTTAAGGTAGTGGAATTTTTGAAAGACCATCCTATGGTAGAAAAGGTAAACCATCCTTCGCTTGCCGAAGGCAGGGGCAAAGAGTTATACGAAAAGTATCTTCCCAACGGCGGCGGTTCTATCTTCAGTTTCGAGATGAAGGGCGGCAAGGAAAAGGCTGTGCAGTTTACCGAAAGTTTAGAGCTTTTCTCTCTGCTTGCAAACGTTGCCGACGTAAAGTCGCTAGTTATCCATCCCGCATCGACAACCCATTCCCAGCTCGACGAAGAAGGGCTTAAGGCAAGCGGTATTTCCGAGGCAACGGTAAGGCTTTCTATCGGCACGGAGCATATCGACGATATTATCGCCGATCTGGACCAGGGCTTTAAAAAGGTATACAGGGCAGGGCGCACAAGGGTACTTGTGAACGTTCCCCGCAAAAAATATGAATAATTAAAAAGTCGGCTGCGCGTGGGTGCAGCCGATATTTAAAATTACTGTTATAGTTTTTAGCTATATATATGTTGTAGAAAATTAAGATATTAAATAACTGCACGGCGTGCGTGCCGCCGCTTGCAAATCTTTACACGGTATGCTAAAATACAATTAAATAAACGGCAAGGTATAATTATGAAAGTTACAGACATTATAAACAGCAAAAAAGCTACCCTTTCTTTCGAGGTTTTTCCCCCTAAGACGAGCGACAAGTTTGAAAGTATTTCTAAGGCGGTGGGCGAAATAGCCACTTTAAACCCCGATTTTATGAGCGTTACATACGGCGCAGGCGGCGGAACGTCGGCTTATACCGTGCAGATATCCCGCGACATCAAGGAAAAATACGGGGTAACGAGCGTTGCTCATCTTTCTTGTATTTCCTCTACCAAGGCAGACGTCGCCGAAAAGCTTAAGCTCTTGCGCGGGAACGGCATAGAGAACGTGCTTGCGCTGCGCGGCGATATCCCCGAAGGCTGGCAGGGCAATATGGAATATAAATACGCGAGCGAGCTGGTGGAAGAAATTAAATCCTTCGGCGGGTTTTGCATAGGCGGGGCGTGTTACCCCGAAGGGCATCCCGAATCGCCCACGCTTTTTTCAGATATAGATAATTTAAAGCGCAAGGTGGACGCGGGCTGCGACTTTTTAACCACGCAGATGTTTTACGATAACGAAGTTTTTTACAGCTTTCTTGCAAAGGTGAGGGACGCGGGTATATATATTCCCGTCATCCCCGGCATTATGCCCGTAACAAACGCCAAACAGATTAAAAGGACTATGGCGCTTTCCAACAGCGTGCTGCCTACGCGGTTCAGGCGCATTGTAGACAGGTACGGTGACAATCCCGCGGCAATGCGGCAGGCGGGCGTGGCATACGCTACCGAACAGATTATAGACCTCTACGCAAACGGTTTAAAGGCGGTACACGTGTATTCAATGAACAACGCGCAGGTGGCAAAGGCAATAAAAGATAACCTTTCGGAAATTATTGCATGATAAGATTTTTAAGCGGCAAAATTACCAAAATAGATAAAAAGCAGACGATGATATTTCTGGGATATGCGGGGGTTAAAGACCTTGACGGGGCTGAAAAAATCTACGCCGAATGTGAACAGATGATTTTGCCCGTCGTAGCCCCCAAAGCCTGCTACGAGCTGTTCGATATCGGTTTTAACGGCGGCGAGATAGATTTAGGTTTTGCGAAAACAACTTCCCATTCGTTAGGTTTAAACCTTAAAGGGTGCGACCGTATTGCCCTTTTCGCGGCTACGGCAGGGGCAGGCATAGACAGGCTTATCGTAAAATACAATAAAATTTCCCCTTCGCGGGCGGTAATTTTGCAGGCAATGGGCGCTGCCGCCGTAGAGGAGTGGTGCGACGACGTAAACGGGCAAATCACCCGCGAATATGGCGAAACCAAGCCCAGATTTTCCTGCGGTTACGGCGACCTTCCGCTTACGATGCAGCGCGATATTTTCAGGGCGCTGAACGTTACGAAAAATTTGGGGGTGACTCTTACGGACGGCGATCTGATGATCCCCAGCAAGTCGGTAACGGCTATTGTCGGGATTAAGGCTAAAGGTTAAAAACGGTGTTGTTATGAAGTTTATAAATAAATTAAAGAGCAGCGTGATCGTGCTGGACGGCGCTATGGGTACTCAGCTGCAAAGCGCAGGTCTTGCTTTAGGGGAACTTCCCGAAGAATGGAATATTACCCATCCAGACATAATAGAGGGAGTACACCGTGCCTATTTAGAGGCAGGCGCTGACGTTATTTACGCAAACACTTTCGGAGCAAACGCCTTTAAATTCGGTGACAGGACAGAATTTGTCGTGTCGGCGGGCGTAAAGATAGCAAAAAAGGCGGCTAAGGATTATAAAAACCGCTATGTGGCGCTGGACGTAGGCCCTACGGGTAAACTTTTAAAGCCCTTGGGTGACGTGGCATTTGAAGACGCCGTAAACTGCTTTAAACGTACGATAACAGCAGGTGCAAACGCAGGCGCGGATATTATAGTCTTAGAGACCATGAACGACACGTACGAGCTAAAAGCCGCCATGCTCGCGGCTAAAGAGTGCTGCGGGCTGCCCGTTATAGCCACGTGTGTCTTCGGTGAGGACTGCAAGATGATGACGGGCGCTTCGCCCGAAGCCGTCGTGGCGCTTGCCGAAAGCCTTGGCGCTTGCGCCGTGGGGCTCAACTGCTCGTTAGGTCCAGAACAGATGATAAACGCCGTCTCCCGTTTTTTAGCCTGCGCTTCCGTTCCCGTCGTGGTAAAGCCCAACGCGGGGCTTCCTGAAGAGGTGAACGGCAAGACGGTTTACAACGTGTCGGCAGACGAATTTACCGCTTCAATGCAAAAAATACTTGCTATGGGGGCAAGGGTAGTGGGCGGTTGCTGCGGCACTACGCCCGAATATATAGCCAAACTATCGGCTGCCGCGCATGCTATTAACCCTGTAAGGATATCCGATAAAAATCTTACTGTTATATCCTCGTACACGCATGCCGTTTACTTTGGCGGTGCGCCCGTACTCATAGGCGAAAGGATAAACCCCACGGGCAAAAAACGGCTTAAGCAGGCGCTTAAAGAGGGCGACATGGCGTATATTCTGGGAGAGGCAGTCTCCCAGAGCGAAAAGGGGGCGCACGTACTGGACGTAAACGTCGGTTTGCCTGAGATTGACGAGGTGAAAGTTCTCGCTTCAGCCGTCACTGAAATACAGTCGGTAACCGATCTGCCGCTTCAGATCGACACGTCAGACGCGGCGGCGATGGAAGGGGCTATGCGCCTATATAATGGCAAGCCGCTTATAAATTCGGTAAACGGCAAGCAGGAGATTATGGACGCCATATTCCCCCTTGTACAGAAATATGGCGGTACTGTAATAGCGCTTACGTTAGACGAAGAGGGCATTCCGCCCACGGCGCAGGGACGGGTAGCCATTGCCAAAAAGATAATTGCCGAGGCGGCTAAGTACGGCATAAAGCAAAAGGATATTATTTTTGACACGCTTGCAATGGCGGTAAGCGCCGACAGCACAGCACCCCTCGCTGCTATAGATTCGCTCAGTTATATAAGGCATACTATGGGGGTAAACACCTCCCTGGGCGTTTCTAATATCTCATTCGGGTTGCCTAACAGAGATTTTGTAAACGGAACGTTCTTTGCTATGGCGCTTAGCCGTGGGCTTTCTGCCGCTATAATAAACCCCAACTCGCAGGAGATGATTAAAACCTATAAAAGTTTTTGTGCCCTGTCGGGTTACGATAAGAATTGCCTCAATTACATTGAGTACGCTTCGGGCGTGCAGGCGGCAAATTATACCGTTACGGGCGGCAATATTGCCCAGTCAAAGCCGCAGAACACGTTAAAATATTATATAGAAAAGGGGCTCAAAGCCGAGGCGGAGGGAGCTGCGAAAACGCTTCTTAAAACGCAGTCGCAACTCGACGTTATAAACGGGGAAATTATCCCCGCGCTGGACGAAGTGGGTAAGCGCTTCGAAGAAAAGACGCTGTTTTTACCCCAGCTCTTGATGAGTGCCGAGGCGGCTTCGGGTGCGTTCGAGGTTATAAAAAGCTCGTTCGGCTCTGCAGGAGCGGTTAAAAAATTGAAGATTGTCATTGCCACAGTAAAGGGCGACATACACGATATAGGTAAAAATATTGTTAAAACGCTTTTGGAAAATTACGGCTTTAACGTGCTTGATCTGGGCAAGGATGTGCCTCCGCAGACTATAGTTGACGCCGCCATTTCAACCGGTGCAAAGGTGGTGGGGCTGTCCGCCCTGATGACAACCACCGTTGTATCTATGAAAGAGACGATAGAGCTTTTAAACGAGCAGTATCCCGAGTGCCGTACGCTTGTGGGCGGGGCGGTACTCAATAAGGACTATGCCGAAATGATCGGCGCTACAAAGTACGCCAAAGACGCGATGGAATCTGTACGTTACTGTGAAGAAGTAGAAGCCGAATTATACGGCGAATAGTAAGGCTTTGCCCCGTATATATGCCTGAATTAACTGTTAAAGGACTGCGTTTGCAGTCCTTTTTCTATAAGCGACACTTCTAAAGCACCGCATTATATTATGTTTTAAATAATAAGGCGCAGATAGCAAAAGAATGTTGCGGCTCGCGAAAAGCCAAGTTGGGCTGTATTCAGCTATCATACGACCACGGGCGGCAGCCGAGTTTAGATTGCCACGTCGCTAAAGCTCCTCGCAATGACATACTATCAGCTCATTACTTGTCATTGCGAACGTAGCAACTTGTTGCGAAGTGTGGCAATCGAAGTAAAGACACCGTACCTATAATAGAAAAATAATGCCTTCCCCGAGAGGGGAAGGCAAGTTTTTTGGGTTTTACACCTGCAAGGCTTCCCCTTGAGGGGAAGCTGTCGCGATTTATCGCGACAGATGAGGTGTAAGGTTTTAAAGTGATTCCACCTCATTCGACGGCTAACGCCGCCACTTGTCTCCTCGTATCCTCGTCGGTCAGCTACAACACGCCTGCGGCATGTGTTGTTCTCTCCGCCGACACACAGTGTACTACACTGTGTGTAGAACTGTCGGCTCGTCCTCAAGGGGAAAGCTTTCAATGCGGTGTTCTTTTCCTTTTAAAAAAGGGGGGATTATGAAGCTGCTTGAACAGTAACACTATATGTAGCCACAATGCCGTCTGCATACGCGTAAATTGTCACCGTTTTGCCTGAGCCGTCGGATTGACCAGTTACAGCGCCATTAGAAACAGTTGCATATTTAGCGTTAGATGAAGACCATACGATATCGCCTGTGTATTCGCTACCGTCTGTTGTTGTTACGGCTGCCGTAAGGGTAGTTGTACCGTCTACTGTAACAGTTGTGTCGCCAGAAATCGTTACTGCTGAAACAGTGCTGCTGTTCGTAAGGTCTGCGCTGTAGTCAATAGCAAGGTATATAATGTTAATGCCATTGCTGCCTGCAATGTAGTATGTGCCAGAAGCTGTAGCTGTAAGAACAACAGCTCCATAACTGTTTGTAGCCACACCTGCGCTTACTATGTTGCCTTCGGAATCCAATAACATTAATATACGGCTATCGCTGCTGCCAGATTTAGCATAAACGGTGATCGCAGCGCCGGCAACAAGAGTTACCTTAATTGACTGTTTAGATGTAGTGCCAGCACCGTTTAACTTTACTCTGGAAGTTGTAGAAACATCACCATAACTATAGGTTTCGCCTTCTGTTGTTAATGTATCATAGCCAACGCCTTCTAATAATGTAACGGTTGTGCCGTCTTCGCCGGTATAAATGGTAGCATCTGACGTAAGTTTGCTGCTAGTTACTAATGATGATATATCGGTTGCTACCGTGTCAGCATTTACGGAATAGTTAGTGCCGCTGGCTGCGGTACTTGCTGTAAGAGTGAGGGTATAAGAACCTGCAGCACCGCTATAGGTAGTGTATATGAAGTAAATAGTCGTAGTTTCAGAAATTTCAAACGAATATTCAGTTGTAAACCATCCGCTAGATACTGTATAATAATCACTTGAGTATATACTTAAATAAGCATCTGAACCAGTAAGTGTTATTTTATATTCGCCAGCGGCGAAAGAATATTCAACTGTTTTATAATTCCAAGCATCATATGCGTCAAGGCTTATTGTATAAGTACCAGCTGTTAATGTTGTAGGAACACTTGTTGAGTAGGTAATTTCTTCGTATTCTTCACCCTTAGTTATATAGATAACACTGTTATTTGAATTGGCAGTAATGTAAACAATCGTACCTGCTGTAAGACCAACTGTCTCGGTAGTGTTATTCTTCCATACATTCAAAGAAGTAAGACCATATTCAACATATAAATCGCTGTCTTCGTCGTTGTTTGCAACAGAGAATGTATAGTAGTAGCCACCTGCAGTATCAGTTATGAAGATATAAGTCCCTTCGTCAGATAATGTAGCAGGGCTTTCAGTAATCTGATCTGCAATGGGGGTGATTGTTATTGTAGAAGTTACATGTGCGTATGCCGTAACGGTGAGTTCTTCGTTTGCGAGAAGCGTTGCAACATAATAGAGAACGTCACCATTGTCTGAATCCGAGCTGAAGAATACTTCAGTTGTGAAAGCAGAACCTGCTGTTTCGCTGGAAATGCCTATGTTCGCATCATCGTCAACGGTAATTAAATACTTACCTGCATCAGTTACAGGGAATATATAAGCTGTGCCGTTATTGCCCATCGCAGTGTCGGTAATATCCCATTCGCCGCCGTCTTCGGTTATGCTGTAGTCTATGTCTTCGGTAAGGGTTACGGTAATTGTGCCGTCGCTGCCATTGTTGACTATTTTAATATATTCAATATGGTTAGCATAGCTAAGGCTAAATGCATAATAGCCGTCTTCGTTGGTAGTTAACGCTGCGTATTCAGTAGTTGCACTGTTTGTATCGTAACCGTATACGGTAAAGGTTGTGTCGTCAGAGGTAACTGAAAGCAACAGGTCTATACCGCCGCCGCGCCCGTTAATCTTATACCATAATGTGTCGCCGGATTCTACGTCCATATCTGCGGTATATTCCCAGCCTGTACCATAGTAAAGCTGTATGGGATCGGATTCAGCATAACCGGTTACAGTCCTTTCAACTTCGCCTGCTACATATGTAATGGTTACGGTGAATGTAACGGGATATAACTTAGCGCCATTTAATACGGCATAAACATCTAATGTTTCTCCGACTGCATAGTCGGTGACGATAGTATAATTCTCGGCATCAGTCAGCGAGCCTACAAGAGTAGTACCGTTGTATACAGATACGCCAAGGCCTGATAATTCGAGACTTGCAAGGTCGTCGCAGGCAAGCACGATAGTGTAGTAACCTGAAGTGGTTACCTCGTATTCCCGATCGTAAGAGCTGTTTGTGCTGTTTAAGGTAGCTTCAGTTGCACCGCCGATATTAAGCGCAGTGGGAACTACAGAAGCCTTGTGGGTTATTACGGTGTCAGCAGCAGTGATCAGGGTTTTACCTTCTGAATCGGAGCAGTAGTTGCCGCAAGCCGAGCAATAGTAGTATTCTATATTACCGTCGGTATCGTCGGTAGAAGCCACGGCGTCAACTTTTGTTAATTCAGCGCTGTGATTGGTGGTATTTTTTGCTAATGTAACGCCCGTTTTTGTTGCTGTGTACTCTGTTCCGTTAATGGTAGCTTTTGCAGTATAATTTGCCAAGCCCGTTGTGGTGCAGGTAGCAGGGGTGGTTACCTCGCATGTTACCGTTGCTGTAACTTCAAGGGAGTTGTCACAAGTAGAGTCGGTGCAAGGGAGTGAAGCCTTTACAATGTAACCGCCGTTTGTTGTGTCTTCTGTCCATGTCCATTCAATGTCGTCAGGGTTTGTGCTGTACGTGTGGGTATGGGTAGAATCACCCGAAGACGTACTGTCAGAACTCGTGTCAGACGTTGTAGAACTTGAAACAGAACTGCTTGAAATTTCAGTGTCGTCGTCGCTGCAGCCTACAATAGCTAATGCACAGATAGCTATTATAGAGAGCAGCATGCAGAACAGAATTCTGAGTTTCTTGTTCATAGTTGCCTCCAAAAGTATTTAATTTATCGGAAAGCGGTTTTAGTGCCTTTAAAGCCGCTAACGATTTTGTTAAGGGTATAATCTTTGGTGTTAGTGGGGTGAACCCCTTCGCCACTTTGTGGCCCTCTTCCCCTTACAGGGGACGCAAGTGTAAGGGGAGTATGGTAGCTGAAAGGCGTTTTTGCCTGGCTTTCCGCGAGCCGCAAATAAATTTGCTCTCGCGAGATCCTCACGTCGTTCGCTTCGCTCTCTCCTCAGGATGACGAGGGGAGACGATCGCTTTTTCGCTTAGGAGCGGCACGCGCCTATCTGTCATTGCGTGCGAGCGTAAGCGACACTCTAAGCACCTTATTGTAAAAGG
>JAJQII010000114.1:18068-22205 GCA_021199295.1 Clostridia bacterium | reverse complement strand
ATTATCTGAAACCTTTTACAATAGGGTGCGCAGAGTGTCGCTAACGCTCGCACGCAATGACAGTTAGGTTTCTGTCGCTTACTACTGACAGACTCATACGCAATGACAGATAGTACTTGCCGTATAGTCACGATTAATCCCTCAACCGTTTGTTTTGGGAAGTGGCTTAGCCACAGATATATCCCCCGATTAATCTATGGCGTGAAGGTTTTTAAGCGATAAATCCATAATGGGCGCTGAATGGGTAAGCGCTCCGCTTGAGACGTAATCCACGCCCGTATCTATTATATTGGATATATTTTCTTTGGTAACGTTGCCGCTGCATTCGGTAAGCGCCCTGCCGCCTATCATATTAACGGCGGTCTTCATATCCTCTACCGCCATATTGTCGAGCATAATGATATCAGCGCCCGCATCCAGCGCCTCGCGGCACATATCAAGGTTTTCCACCTCTACTTCTATTTTACGGACGAACGGGGCATATTCCCGCGCCATTTGCACGGCTTTGGTTACGCTGCCTGCCGCCCCGATATGGTTATCCTTTAAAAGTATGCCGTCGGAAAGGTTGTAGCGGTGGTTTACCCCTCCCCCTACCTTTACTGCGTATTTTTCGAATATGCGCATATTGGGGGTGGTTTTCCTTGTATCTAAAAGTTTGGTCTTGCTGCCTTTTAAAAGGTCGGCAACCTGGCGGGTGTAGGTGGCTATGCCGCTCATTCTTTGAAGATAGTTCAAAGCCGTGCGCTCGCCCGACAGAAGAACGCGTATATCGCCCGTTACTTTGGCTATATGTGCCCCTCTTTTTACAAAATCGCCGTCCTCGTAAAACAGCTGTATTTCGGTATCTTTATCCAGAATTTCAAATGTACGCGCGAACACGTGCAGACCGCATATCACGCCGTCCTGCTTGCAGATTAAATCCACAGTGCCCTTTTTATATTCACGCATTACGGCGTTGGTAGTTATATCCTCGTTAGAGATATCCTCGCGCAGAGCCATTTTTATAAGTTCGTCTATATGAAGGGTGTCAGTTATGGGGTTGTTCATTTTCCGCCTCCTTTATTGCTTTTTGTACCTGCTCTTTATACTTTTTGAGCAGTGCGGGAACATTACTGTATTTGTCAAGATCTAACGCGGCTTCGGCGGCAACGGCTTCGTTATAATCGGCTGCAGCGTAGTATTCCGTTATATCCTGTGCCGCACGCTTGGCGAACAACAGACTTTCGAGAAGCGAGTTAGACGCCAGCCTGTTTGCGCCATGCACGCCGTTGCAGCACGTTTCACCCACGGCGTACAGCCTTTGCATTGTTGTCTTGCCCTCGAGGTCAGAGCGTATCCCGCCCATAAAATAGTGCTGTGAAGGCACTACGGGTATGCACTCGCGGAAGACATCGTAGCCTTCTTCAAGGCAGCGCTGTACTATAGTGGGAAAATGGGATATAACCTCTTGCCTGTCTATGGGGCGCATATCCAGCCAGACGTGCTTTGTGCCGTCCTTTGCCATCTGGGCAAGTATGTTTTTTGTTACCACGTCGCGGGGCTGCAACTCGTCGCAAAAACGGTTAAAGTTTTTATCGAGAAGCACAGCGCCCTCTCCCCTTACGGATTCTGAGATTAAGAACCTTCTGCCTACCTTTGTAGAATAGAGCGTGGTCGGGTGTATCTGTATATAGTTGATATGGTCTACGGCAACGCCGTTATTCATACATATAGCCAGTGCGTCGCCCGTAAGTATGCGGAAGTTGGTGCTGTTTTCGAACACGCCCCCTACGCCGCCCGAAGCGAGTACGGTGTAATCGGCGTAAATGCGGTAAAGGCTGCCGTTTTTACTGTCCTTTGCCACGATGCCGTAACAGCAGTTATCGCGGCAGATAAAGTCTACCATAGTAACGTAAGGGGCGATAAAAATGTTGCTCCTGCCCCTTGCCGCCGCCATAAGGCGGGTGGTAATCTCTTTACCCGTGCAGTCCTCGTGGAAGCATATGCGCGGCGAGGAATGGCCGCCCTCCCTTGTATACGCAAGCGAGCCGTCGGCATTGCGGGCAAACGTCACGCCATAGCCTATAAGATCGGAAATAATTTCCTGCGAATGGCGGATCATGCAATCTACCGTGGCGGGATTATTTTCGTAATGGCCCGCCCGCATGGTATCCTCGAAATAGCCGTCGTAATCGGCGTCGTCTACAAGGCGGCATATACCGCCCTGAGCAAGATAGCTGTCCGAACGGTCGGGCTTGTCCTTGCAGATTATAAGCACCCGTTTGTCAGAGGGCAGGTTAAGGGCACAGTTGAGCCCAGCCACGCCTGCGCCGACTATAACGACGTCGTATTTTTTTTCAAGTTCAATCATAAAACGCTCCTGAGGCGAAAGACTGCCTTACAAAAAATTAAGCGGCGGCAATAAGCCGCCGCAAAGCGTACGAAAGCGGCAGGGCTTAAGAAGCGGTAATACGCCGTCCTTCTTGCACCGTACCGTTTATATAGTTACGGTAGTCTGCCGTGCGCGGTAATACGCCGACCGCACTGCACCAGACGCGGTAGTACGCCGACCGCCTGTAGCCGTAATCTTTTTTTGTTGTACACAGTTTACACTAAAACTTTACACCTGTCAAGTTATGTGTCAAGTTTTTTACTGACAAGTAAAAATGTTACTTTTTAACATTTTGTTAAAGAATTTTTTACAAAGCCTTATACGCGCTTATTCGGCATATTTCTACAAAGATTTACGATTTAGGCGGCAGGCATTTAAAATAATATATTCTAAAAACATTATAATTGTGAGGATACAAAATGAAAATTTCAGAAATATTCGGCAAAATGCTTGTAAATACAGACGGCAAAGTTTGCGGCTATGTACGCGGAGCGTTTGCCTCAGGCGAGAAAATCGTGCACCTCGCCTGCGCCGACGGCGAAGAACGGGAATTTGACGTGGACTTCAGAGACGTTACCGTTACGGGCGACAGGATTGTTTTTTGCGACAGACGTAAACTTAAACAAAAGAGCGCCTGTGTGCGGCTGGGATTGAGAGCTTATACCGAAGACGGAAAATTTGCAGGATATCTTAAGGACGTTTCTACCCAAAACGGAGAGATAACGCACTACCTTATAGGCGGCAAAAAATATCCCCCTTCGGCTTTAAACATTGGCGACGTTATAGTAATAAGGGAACGCAGAGTGCTTAAAGAAGACGTTATCAAGGACAGTATGGTTCTGCTTAAAAAGGGAACGGAGCTCGACGAACAGTCGCTTAAAACGGCACAGGCGGCAGGCGAGTATGTGCAGGCGCAACTAAAATCTATATAACAAAACACAAAAACAGGCTCTCTGCACACAAGAGAACCTGTTTTTAAATTAACCTTTATTTTTATTGTATTTTCTAATCCTGCTGCCATAAATTCTTACCACCCTGTCCATCTCCGGTACATTAGGCTGGCAGTCTTTTACAAAGTGCTGACCTACGGTATCATCCCCGTTTATCACTATGTTGTACGAAACGTTTTTATATACTTTACCGTTTTCCATATCCCCCTTGACTTTTGAGCCTATCAACCCGAGGCACACGTCGATAAACAGCGTGGAAGATACCGTAAGATTTTTTGCAGGCGTAAGATCGCAGGCACATTCTGTAGCACCGCTTGCCAAAGTAAATACTATCGCCTGTTTTGTAAGGCTTATATTTACCGTAAAATGTATATCATTGCTTTGGCAGATAACATCTGTAACACCGCCTATCTTTTCGTTTAAATATCTGAAAACTGTCTTTTCGGCAATACGGCGGTTAAGCAGACCTATGCCGTATAGTATAAAGGATATAACAAAGATAACAGCAAACAGACTTAGCAAGCAAAACGATATAATCCGCGGAAGGATAGCGGCAACGAAAAACCAGTAAAAAATTCCTATGCCGAAAAGAGATATAAACATACCAACGGCAGGAACTAAATCTAATTTATCCCCGATATCGGCGTTACGTTTTAGCTTTTTGGGATTAATTTTCAAAACAAACCTCTTTACGCTTTTATTTGATTATAACATACAGACAATAAAAAGTAAATCCGAACCATTCGCTTGTAACGATATAGTTCGGATAAGGTCTTTAATGGTGCACCTAATTGGAATTCGTAAGGAGGCGTACGC
>JAJQII010000114.1:0-17968 GCA_021199295.1 Clostridia bacterium | reverse complement strand
GTTAGGATGCCGCTCTTCCTTATGGTGCTTATAAAAATAGTCTTATCCGAGAATTTAAAAAATTCGGATAAGGTCTTTAATGGTGCACCTAATTGGAATTCGTAAGGAGGCGTACGCCGACGGAATAGCGAGTACGGCTTTTGCCGCACGCAGCGTTAGGATGCCGCTCTTCCTTATGGTGCTTATAAAAATAGTCTTATCCGAGAATTCGGATAAGACTTTGAATGGTGCACCATAAGGAATTCGAATCCCTAGCCTTTGGTTCCGTAGACCAACGCTCTATCCAGTTGAGCTAATGGTGCATAACATAAATTTTACTATTTAATTTTAATAACCAAAGGCTAACAGCCTTTGTTGCATATTTCTGGCGACCAACGCTCTATCCAGTTGAGCTAATGGTGCATAACATAAATTTTACTATCTAATTAGTTATATATAATCTATATAATATAATCTGCTTTTAACAAACGTAAAAAACTAATACTTTAAAAGCCTATTTATTATATAAAATCTAATTTAGTTTGTCAAACACTTTTAAAAGATTTTATCCAAATATTATAATTAACAAAAATTAACGCAATGTGGATAACTTTTTCAATTTTTCGCTATATAATACATATAAAAGTACCATAATTCACATTAAAATACGTAATTTTGTGGAAATGTTGTGGATAACTTTTTTATAAAACGGCTTTATCCACCCTTAATTCACCCTTATCCACAGAATAAATTGTGGATAAATCGTTCCGAACCGATAAAAATCCTGCTCAACTTTTTATTAATATTAAAAATCTTAGCAAAAACTATTGACAGCCTTAATTTTATATGCTACCATAATGCCGTAAGTGATATCAAAATGATATCATAATAATACTACCAGGAGAAATAAAATGACAGAGAAGGTTTTAAATGGCAGAAAGCACGGAATGGCGATGCTGTTCGTACTTATAGTGGCTTGCATTGCAGGCATAGCGTTGTTTATTGCAGGCGTATGCAACATGGGCTACGGTGATATTCCCGAGGCGATCGGTGTTATATTGGCGGTTATCGGGGCGATAATAGCTATCGTATCGGTAGTATCGTTCAGCGGTCTTAAAGTACTTAAGCCGCAGGAAGCGTTAGTTCTTACCCTGTTCGGCAGGTACTATGGCACGTTGAAAGGCGAAGGCTTTTACTGGGTAAACCCCTTTACCTCTGCCGTAAACCCTGCAGCCAAGACTAAATTAAGCCAGAGCGGCGACGTTAATTCCGAGGATAAACCGCCCAAAGACGGCTTGTCTACCCCGCTGATAGAGAACAAGAAAATCTCTTTAAAGAAAATGACCTTAAGCAACTCCCGCCAGAAAATAAACGACTGTCTTGGCAACCCCATAGAGATAGGAATTGCCGTAATATGGCAGGTTGTAGACACGGCAAAGGCAGTATTCAACGTGGATAACTACAAGGAATACCTCTCCCTTCAGTGCGACACAGCTTTAAGGGATATCGTGCGTATATACCCCTACGACGTGGCTGAGGGCGTGGACACGACGGGCGACGGCGTTGCCGACGAAGGCAGCCTTAGGGGTTCGAGCGAGATTGTAGCCGACCGTATACGCGAAAAAATTCAGAGTAAAGTTGCCGAAGCAGGCATAGAAATTCTTGAAGCACGTATTACATACTTAGCCTACGCACCTGAAATTGCCAGCGCCATGCTCCAGCGCCAGCAGGCTTCAGCCATTATCGCCGCAAGAAAGATGATAGTAGACGGTGCTGTAGGTATGGTAGAGATGGCTCTGGAAAGACTTAAGGAAAATAACACGATAGAGCTTGACGAGGAACGCAAAGCCGCCATGGTAAGCAATCTTTTGGTAGTGTTTTGCGGCAACCGCGACGCCCAACCGATAGTAAATTCGGGCAGCATCTATTAATTACCCCGCCACTATGCGGCAACTAACCGATTTTTTACTAAAAAAATTATACATTGTGCAATACGTAATTGCAAAATGGCGAACAATATAGTATAATATATAAATAAATCATGCGGGTTTGATATGGAAAACAAAGACGAGAAAAAACAAGTACCGCTCAGGCTGTCGCCCAAGCTGTACGCAGAGATTGCCGCGTGGGCAGAAGACGACTTCCGTTCGGTCAACGGGCAGATAGAATACCTTTTGACAGAGTGCGTAAAAAAGCGCAAAAAAGGTTCTGGCAAAAAGTCTGACAGTGACGATTGACCGCCATATATGCCGCAACTATTGAGTATTTTTAAAGGCTTGACGCTTTTTTGCGCCAAGCCTTTTTATTATGTTATTTATTGTTTATCTATCTTTTTGCCGTACAGGGCGGATATGTTGTTTGCGTACTTCTGCATTTCATCGCACGACTTGATGGAGACAGATTGTTCGTAGTCGTTGAGTTTTTTAAGCTGTTCGCGGGAGAGCCTTTCAGGCACGTCTATCTGCACCGTGACGTACAGATTGCCCGTTCCGTTCACCGTTTTTACGCCCTTACCCCTGAGAGAGAACTTTGTTCCCGAAGCCGTACCCTCGGGTATTTTAAGCTCTAACATATCATCTATGCCGGGCACTAATATCGTGCCGCCGCATACAGCCGTTTTGAACGATATGGGAACGGTGACATATAAATCCCTGTCTTCCCTTTTTAGAAGTTTGTGCGGCTCTATCTGGAAATAAATGTACAGGTCGCCCGGCTCGCCGCCGTTGGGCGCTGCCTGCCCGTAGCCGCGTTTTCTTAAGCTGCTGTCTTTATCCACGCCCGCGGGAATATTCACGGTAAAGCGCGTCTCTTTGCGAAGGTAGCCTTTGCCCTTGCAGTCGGGGCATTTTTCAGTAATCTTTTTGCCCGTACCGCCGCAATCGGGGCATGCCCCCACCTGCACTGTACGCCCGAATATGGTATCCTGCTGGTATTTAACCCTGCCCGTACCGCCGCATTTGGAACACTTCTGGTATTCAGTGCCCCCTCTTGCGCCAGTGCCGTTGCACGAACGGCAGGGCTCGTTACGGAAGTAGCTTATCTCTTTGGAACAGCCCTTTATAGCATCGAGGAATGATAGCCTTACGGTCTGCTCTATATCAGCCCCGCGGGCGGGGCGCGACTGCTGCCTTGAGCCGCCGAATCCGCCGCCGAACATAGAATTTATTATATCGTCAAAGCCGCCGAATCCGCTGAATCCGTCGCTTGTAAAGCTGCCGCCAAAGCCTGTGTTGGGGTGTTCAAGCTCGTAATCGTACTGCTTGCGCTTCTGCTCGTCAGATAATACGGCGTTCGCCTCGTTTACCTCTTTGAATTTTTCGGCAGCCTCGTTATCCCCGGGGTGAAAGTCGGGGTGGTACTGCTTGGCGAGTTTTCTGTAAGCCGATTTAATTTCGTCCTGTGTTGCCGTCTTGGAAACGCCAAGCACATCGTAGTAGTTTTTCTTTTCCGCCATAATTCCTCACACACATCTTTACCTTTTCGTAACAAATCTTTTTTGGTTGCTGCCAAAAAGATTTATTACGATTCTTAAAGACAAAACATTCTCAGTACGAAGTTCCTACGAATGTTTTTTCTTTCTTTTGCGCATTTGCCAAGGGCATAGATATTATATAATGCGCAAAATTCAATCTTTTACCTTGAGCTGCAAATAGGTTGCAGCAAATTGTGGCGCTCAGGGCATAACAAGTGACGCCCTTCGCAACGATATTGTTTTAGTGTAAGCTACTTTTTGCTACGCAAAAGAGCGAATTACCTACACCCATCACGAGCTGAGTGACTCACGGATTACTATGCTGAAAGCATAAGTAATGACGGATGAGGAGATTTACCTTTCTTATAATAAAATAACTTTTCCCTTAAACTTGCCTTGCAGCGCACGGGCTGACTGTCCGTGCGCTGCACCGCTGAAATTTATATTCTTTACTTAAAATCAGTGCTGTCTGAATTCGGTATCGTCGCCGCCGTCGCTGCCGCCGTTATTGTTATCGCCGCCCGCAGCGTTCTGTGCCTGCTGGTAAATCTTGGCGATAACGGGCTGTATCTCTGTTGTAAGCGTTTCTTTTGCGGCGTTTATTCTGTCGGTATCGCCCGATTCAAGCTCGGTCTTGGCTTTTGCAACAGCGTCCTCAACCGTCTTTTTATCTTCTTCAGAAAGTTTGTCGCCTGCTTCCTTAACAGTCTTTTCAAGGCTGTCTATCATACCTTCAAGCTCGTTCTTGCTGTCTACTGCCGCTTTACGCTTCTTATCCTCTTCGGCATACTTTTCTGCATCCTTTACAGCTTTGTCTATATCTTCTTCAGAAAGGTTTGTAGACGCCGTTATGGTTATGTTTGTGCTCTTGCCCGTGCCAAGGTCTTTAGCCGTAACGTTTACTATGCCGTTAGCGTCTACGTCGAAGGTAACTTCTATCTGGGGCACACCACGAGGTGCGGGAGGAATATCGGTGAGCATAAACCTGCCGAGCGATTTATTGTCTTTGGCGAACTTCCTTTCGCCCTGTAAGACGTTGATTTCCACGCCTGGCTGGTTGTCTGCCGCGGTAGAGAATACCTGGCTCTTTTTAACAGGTATAGTCGTGTTACGCTCGATGAGGGGCGTGGATACGCCGCCAAGCGTTTCAATGCCAAGAGTCAAAGGCATAACGTCAAGAAGGAGTACGTCTTTTACTTCGCCTGAAAGAACGCCGCCCTGTATTGCCGCGCCTATCGCAACACATTCGTCGGGGTTGATGCCCTTGAAGGGATCTTTGCCCGTTATTGACTTCACTTTATCGTATACGGCGGGGATACGCGTAGAGCCGCCCACCATAATTACTTTAGAAATATCGGCATAGGTAAGCCCTGCGTCCTGCATAGCCCTGCGCATAGGGTCTACCGTACGTTCTACAAGGTCTGAGGTAAGGCTGTCGAACTTCTGCTTTGAAAGGTCGATATCAAGGTGCTGGGGAGCGCCGTCTACAACGGTGATGAAGGGCAGGTTGATGTTAGTGCTGTTCATGCCCGAAAGTTCTATCTTAGCCTTTTCTGCTGCCTCTTTAAGCCTCTGCATAGCCATTTTATCTTTGGAAAGGTCTACGCCTGTATCCTTTTTGAATGTCTCTACAAGGTAGGCTATAATCTTATTGTCGAAGTCGTCGCCGCCGAGGTGCGTATCGCCGTTAGTGGCAAGCACTTCGAAGACGCCGTCGCCTATTTCAAGGATAGATACATCGAACGTGCCGCCGCCAAGGTCGTAAATCATAACCTTCTGGCTGCCTTCCTGCTTGTCAAGCCCGTATGCAAGGGCTGCCGCGGTAGGCTCGTTTATAATACGCAGAACGTTGAGGCCTGCAATTTTGCCCGCGTCCTTAGTAGCCTGGCGCTGCGAATCGTTGAAGTAAGCGGGGCAGGTGATAACCGCGTCGGTTACTTTACCGCCGAGGTAACTTTCGGCGTCTGCCTTTAACTTTGAAAGGATCATAGCCGAGATTTCCTGGGGGGAATATCCCTTGTCTATATTTACCTTATAGGATTCGCCCATATGCCTTTTAATAGAAATAACAGTCTTGTCGGGCTGTGCAACGGCAAGCCTCTTTGCCGCCTGACCGACTATACGGCTGCCGTCCGCCTTGAATGATACTACCGAAGGGGTAGTCCTGTTGCCTTCGCTGTTGGCAATAACTACAGGCTCGCCGCCTTCCATTACCGCCACGCAAGAGTTAGTAGTTCCTAAATCTATACCAATTACTTTTCCCATAATATTTACACTCCTGAAATTAAATTCATGAAATTTTATTCTTTTTTAAATTTTGCTTATTCGCAGGTTACTGCGACCTGTGCAAACCTTATTACTTTCGCGCCCGAACGGTAACCCTTTTTTAAAATATGTTTTACCGTGTTGGGGGTTTCGCCTTCTTCGCAGGGTACGTTCATTACCGCCTCGGCAACGCTCTCGTCAAACGCGTCGCCCTCTCTAAGTTCTATCTCGTGAACGTCCATAGAAGCAAGAATAGAGTTGAAATTTTTGATTATCTTGTCTATGCCTGCCTTGGTAGCCTCGTCTGAAGCGGAATCCATTGCCCAGCCGAATGTATCGGATACAGGCAAAAGTTTTAACACCGCCTCTGCCTTGCCGTCTGCATAAGCCTGCGAAACGCTCGCGGCGTTACGTTTGCGGTAATTGTCGTATTCTGCCGAGACGGAATACCACTTGCGCTTATAATCTTCTGCCGAGGCTAAAGCCTTTTCAAGTTCTGTAGGCTCTGGGGGAACTTCTTCCTTTACCTCTGCAGCAGGTTCTTGCTTTGCGGGTTCGTCCTTTACGGTATCTTCCGCTTCCTGCTTGTTCTTTTTTTGTTTTTCTGACATTTTTTGTCGCCCTTTATTTTGATTACATTATTAATATAAACAAAGCAAAAAAAGTTTAAGCAGAAAATTCACAGAAAAATTTATAAATTGCAAAAAATATCGTGCAATGCGCTATTTCTATAACCTTATTTATATAAATACGGTAACTTCCGGCTAAGGTTGAATGATAGCTGAATATAAAGTTACTTAGATTGCCACGGCTTTTGCAAAGCCTCGCAATGACTTAGGTAGCCAGAAATATATTAAAAAACGGGCTGAATTTGCATTTTTTTGCTTTATTTTGCCCGTTTTTACAATTGAACTTTTTATTGGTATAATTATTGGTATAAAATTTTGAAAAAAGTTATTTCAAAAAAAGCAAATTATAAAAGCTATATAAATTGATAAATGTTACACATTTTAATGTTTACTCCCCGATTATTTTGAACAATGCGTCAAGCTCTTCAAAAGTTTTTATCGCTAAAGCAAAATCCTGCTTTTTATTTGTATACAGCAAACTGTTATGTAAACTTTCATAAATGCTCTTAATATTGCCGTCAAATTTATCGTGCCAGCTATTAAAATCATACGCACCTAAAGGATTGTAATCGGCGGATATATTGCGCTTTGTAAGGTAATAGGAATCTGTCTGTTTTGTGAGCACTATCAGACGTTTTAACTCGTTTGTATCGCTTAAAAAATCCTTTATTTCAGCCATATTATACAGGCGCACCACATCGTAAATATGGCGAACTTTTCTGTCTAACGTGCCGCATATTGCGTGGCGTTTCACCGCCATAACCTTGTCAATAAAAGTTCTTTCTATATTTAAGGTATTTATTTCTACTGCCTTTAATTCAAATCTTTCTATTACATCGGTCAGTCCTTTTTCTTCAAGATATTCGTGAATATACGACTTTACCACCTTTTTACTGTAAGGGTCGGGGCGGACGCTGCTGCCCACTTCAAGCTTAATTTTATCATCGGAACTGAAAATTATGTTACGACTTTTGTTCCTTGCATTGCCCTCATTGGGTATTTTCTCTGTCAGAAAACCCGTAGTAATAGCGTCAATCAGCTTACGCAGGTTTTTATCGCAGGTTTTGTCATTCTCTTCTATACCGAGATAAGTAAGGTCAATATCTTCAGAAAAACGCTCTATAGAGCCAGGGTAACACTTACTTAAAGAAGTACCGCCCTTAAACACGCACTTTTCCGCAAATTCACTTTTGGCAAGCCTGTCTAAAATAAGCACGATATAGTAATCTCTTATAACAGCCGACTGTGATATATTCAGCCTTTGGCTGACTATTGAAGATAGCTGGTCAAAATCTTCGCTGTAATTATGCAAGCGCATATAATTCCTCCATAGACGGGTATTTGTAGGATGAAAAAGGCGACAGGTACTGCGATAAACTATTTTGCACGCCGTAATGCGCAAGTATATTTCTTAAAAATGCAATAGTGCTTTTGGGGTAGGTTATTTTCTCTAATACCTCTTTTACAGCGTTTTCATTATAGGCAGAAGCACTGTTTTTACAATACAAAAGAAAGGCGTTATGGTTAATATCCTGTATTTCTTTATAGTGTGCAAGCACCTCTAAAAACTCAATAGTTCGGGCATATTCGGGGGTGTAATTTAGTTTATAGTTATGAATATTTATGTTGCCGATATTCTTTGTCTGTGCGTTAAAGTAAGTAGAATACACGTCTATATTTTTAGATACCTGCGTAGTAAGATTTAAGGAATTGAATAGCGAATATCCCACAACTACGCCTTTTTCGTCCGATAACAACTGATTTAAAATCTGTCGCTGTGAAGGCACAAGCAAGCCATAAGGAGAAGATGCGGGTATACAGTAGACGCCCTTTGACACTTTTAATAATTTCTTTCTCTGCACCATACGTTCCAAAGCCTTATAATAAGCCATTTCATTCACGGCGTTATTAAGTTGTAAATACAGACTGCTGGCTTCTATAAGCTGGTTTTCTTTATAGCGGCTGTATATTATTTCTTCCAGATAATTGTGCTTCATTTTTTCACCTGCTTATATTATAACCAGAATAAAAGCAAAAAGTCAAGTTTTTTATTAATTTACTTGATTTTATTTTTGCAGCAATATGTAAAAGACTACAAATTTATTGGCATATTCAAGAGTACACTAAAAAAGCCGTGCTATTAATTTTGTTAATTATGCACAGCTTTTGCTTTTACAGCTTTATTTTTTATCTAATCGGTTTGCGGCAGTTTTGTTGTTTTACTCAAAATTTAGTACGAATGATACTATAGTAAAAAATTCCGTTGCTTAATTTATATTATTTAACGGGTAAGCTTCCTCTATGTTGTAGTCCAGCCCGATTTCTGCCCTCTCGCTGGGGCTTAAACTTTTTTGCAGTAGTTCAAGCATCTCCACATAGGCATATTTTTGCCCCATATTAAACTCATCATTGCAATCCTTGATTTCCAATAAGGTCAGTTCTATATGTTCCTTCATTGTTCTTGAAAGTTCAATTTTCATCGTAGTTTCCTCCCGAAGATCCCTGCCGCGGAAAGAATTATAGGATAAATTTTATGTACAGACAACAAATTTATATTATTATTGCTAAATTTATCTTAACACAATAATTAAAGGCCGCTAATATTAATAAAAATAGCGACCTTTATTAATAACTGTTTTAATTTACTATCCATTCAATAAATTCACGGACGGCATTGACAAATTTATTACTCCGCATAAATAGAGGCTGTAATAAATTCTATATCCATACCGCCTGAGATGAAATCAGCTATTGCCTTCTTGATTTTGCGGTTGCTTAATTCCATATGCTCAACACTCTTATTGGGCGTGTAACGGATATCAAAATAATTATCCTTGCCGTCAAACGTGTAGCCGTCAAAACCTGCAAGATAAATCTTGCCCGCACCACATTCAGAAAATAATTTTATTGCCATCAGCCCCGCATTGTCGGCAATCTCTTTATCCTCTATAAGCCTGTCCGAATAATTAAGACAATACCCTTCCTTAAGTTTAACGTTTGAGGTATGTATAACATTATTGCAGTCTTTAACGTTTTTCAGCCTTTTTACATTACTTATAAATGTATAATCGGCAGGAAATTCTTCCGAAGTAAAGTTTATTGTTACAACTATACATTCCGTCATATTAATAAACCGCTCTATCTTGTCTTTTTCCGCCGTCAACGTTTTACCAGGCGCAAGCACAAGCACATTCTTGCCGCAGAAAACTTTTTTAAGTTCCGCTAAAGCGGCGCTGTCGTCCACATGGTTGTCCTGGTATTCACGGTACAATTTTTCTATCAGTTCCTTATCGAAGCTCGCCCTTTTATTCTCAGGAATATGGGTGATAATTGAATTTATGTCGTTTATGCTTAATGTCTGTTTAAATACAAGCTCTGTTGCATAGCTCGGGTGGCAGTCGTTAATCGAGGCGATATAATAAGGTATAGAATATCCCCAGCTTATTTTATTGAATATGGGAATTATATTCTGGTCTATGCCGTTTATTACAGGCAGCAATTTATAGTTTGCCCCGAAGTCAGAATTGAGATAATTTATCATTAGCTCGGTGCAAAGATTACCTGCTCCCCTGCCCATACCGTACATTGAACTATCTATAATCACATTACGTTCGGTATTCAGGCGTATAAATTCCTGCGAATTAGAGAAAGAAAGCTGTAAATTATTGTGCGAATGGAAACCGACTATAAAATCTCTATCGAGGTTGTCATTTACCAGTTTGCAAAATCTTTTAACGTCACCCTTGCTCATATTGCCGAATGTATCGACTATATAGAACGCGCTTACATGGCTTTTATTTGCTATATTGATTAAATCGGTAAATTCTTCATCGGTATACGCAAGCGCATTCATAGGCTGTAAAAACATTTCATAGCCTTTTTTATAACATTCGTTGCAAAAATCCATTGCCGCTTTGTAATCTTTTTTATGGAATGCAACCCTTATTATATCTACCTGCGACAGCTTTTTAGGGGCAAGATCGGCAGCATTAAATTCGCCGTAGTTAATCATTACGGCAAATTTAGCATTGTTTTTGTCTTTATTTACCTTTACCAAATCGGTATTGCGGTTAATACTGCAACCTTCCTTAATCTGTTTTGTCTGGGAAACAAAGCCCAGTTCTATAATATCTATGCCGCCGTCTATCAATGCGCCTGTGATATTTTCTATAGCTTCCGCTCCGAATTCCCAGTTATTTACATAGCCGCCATCCCGCAGCGTACAATCCAGCAAATGTATTCTTTGCATTACAATCCTTCCTTTTCCGATTATCTTAATTTTGATACTATCTGCATATATAAGGCATTTGCTATTTCAAAATCTATCGGATTATTTATATCTGTCGATTCTATTTCATCCATTTCCAACATATATGGATGATTTCCAATCCGCCGTTTGTAATTCATAATCACATCACGTGTAAAAATATACAAACCCGTAGTTTCAACGTAAATAGGTTTTAGATCCTGAGTACGAGGAATTTTATCAGGATTATAATTAAGCGGTGATCCGTTTTGCCAAAAGAAATCTTGCATTTTTTTAACAGCAACAGCCGAATCATACTCGCCTGTTTTTACAGCTCTTATACCACGTTCAATACTCTCAGTTTTTTGGAAAGGCGCTGTCGCATGAGCAAGAATATATATATCTGCCGCAACAGTCTGAGCAAAGCATTGAAACATTTCATTCACATCAGCCGTTGCCGTATCAAATTTCTCATCTCTTTTTAGAAATTTAACCCCATCAAGGATATAATCTTTTACTTCTTCCTTGCTACAATAAACATAAATATCGTCTATTTCATTAGATGCCCGCAATGCCTTTTGAATACTGTGCATTAAAGGCATTCCATCGTCAAAAGCCTTTATATTTTTTCCCGGGGTTCTCTCGTTATTTAACTTTATCGGTATAAATGCAACAACTTTCATGCGCACACCTCTGCGGAATAAATTGACCGCATACTATGTGCGAATGACCGCCATTTTTTACCGTTGAGGGTTACCCCCCCCCACTTATGCATATTACCCAATATCTTTCGAACACGTTCCAAATCTTTTTGAGTATCTACAGCCATTGATGAAGAATTAATTTCTACCGTTGAAACTTTTTTATGATTTTCAAGTAAGCGCAACAATTCTATTTCTTCTGCTTGTTCTATTTTCCCAGGAGCAGTACGAAGATAAAAATCAAGAGCATCTTTTTTCAGAGCATAACACCCCACATTCTTGAAATACGAATAGCCAACCATAGCTTTGGGAAAAGGTATAGGCATACGCGACATAAAAATCAAATCACCTTTATTATTTAGCGCAAGTTTGATTGTGGTTGTGTTTACTACATCAACCGGATATTCAAACCGCTCAGTAAGCATTACTGCATCCGCTGTTACATCAGTTTCAATCTTTGCCACAAGACGTCTCATATCGTCAGATGTAATAAGAGGTTCATCACCCATTATTATCACATAATAATCGGCACTTACCTTTTGAGCAACTTCAGCTACTCGGTCTGTTCCCGTAGGATGCTCATCTGACGTGAGCATTACTTTTATTCCATATTTATCGCATTCATCTACAACTATTTGACTTTCCGTAGCAACAATTACATCAGAAAATTCCTTTACTTTTTTCGCCTCATTGTATACCCACCAAATCATTGGCTTGCCGCAGATATCGGCTAAGGGTTTACCGGGGAATCTGCTTGATTTATACCTTGCGGGAATTACACCTATTATTTTCATTTTTTTGCTCCTCACTAAATTTTTATACGCCAAAAAGCCGCACAACTATGCACTTTTACGCACAAAGCCGTGTGGCTTGACTTTTGTTATATTTAAACGCATTAAGGGATAATTTGTTAGATACCCCCCCCCGTTTAGTTATATTGCACATATCAGAATCCGTAGCACTGCCGCTCCAAAATACTTTTCCTATATATTCAGCGAGCTTTAAATCGTCTTCCGTGTTTATATCCACAGCCTCTAATTTGCTAACAATATGTATGTAAGGTTTACGGCCTATACGGCAACGGTAACGTTCCAATGATTGCCTGGTTATGCCATATAACCCTGTGGTTTCCTCTATCATAGGGAGCATGTCCTGACTGCGGGGAAGTATACCCGGACGGTAATTTATAGGGTTACTGTTTAGCCAATAAAAGCCATTGTTTTTTGTTGCCGTAAAACACGAATCATATTCTTCACTTGACAGCAGTTTATCAAAACAAGCCCTCATGCTGCTCGGCTGAAGATAGGGAGCCGTTGCAAATAACTGGAAATAGTAATCATATTGCGGATACTGCAAATAATGATATACAAGTAAATCATTTCCGTTCGCCGTATTCAATGCCAGTTCAGGTTTGCGCTCTATGGGTATAAAGCCTTTATTTTTGGCATACTCTGCTATCTCGGCGCTGTTTGTGTCTACGTACACATCGTCAAATATATCCGCCTCTTTTACATGTTCACAGATATACTCATACAATTTTTTGCCGTTAAGAACACGAAAATTCTTACCGACAACCCTTTCTGAATTAACCTTGATAGGTATAAAACATGCTGTTTTCATATGTTTGCTCCTTTTTAATTTTTATGTTTACAAACTCTGTTTTCGGTATGGTAATCGAATGCAACAGAGTATATTAAATTCGCCCTATTTATTAACCATTTTTATTATTTTTTCTTTTCATCGACAGAAAACTCCTTTAAAATTTCCGACTGAATACGTAATTTATCATCTTCGTTTTCCTGAATTTCCAGTTCGGTGAGGTTGCTTCCGTCGCTAAAGCCCATATTAACTAAACCGACATACTTAATGGCATTGCCATTGCCCCACTGGGTTGATTCGTAAGGATGAATAACAATCTTTTTGCAAGTGCAGTTAGATATAACATCGCATAGACCGCTGCGGATACCTATAAAATACCCTGCGGCGTTCATAAAGTTCAAAACATACTTAAACTCTATAAACACCCCTACAGTACCGGGCAAAGGCGATTGTGATTTACCGCAATTAGTGCAAACGGTATACCCTTGGTTTGTAAGAGCAGTGATTATCGGGGCCCAGAAAGCCTGTCCTAAACTACCTAAGCAGGTTGAATAAGGGGCGATAACCACAGTTTTACCCTTTTTAAGATTATGTTCTGTAAAAATAGCGTCAATTTCTTTTGTCTGTCCTTCAGGCGCTTTGGGCTGGCTGCACTTAGCGTTTGCAGGAAGTCCCATTTGCCATAAATACAGATCGGTCATAGACAGTCCTTTATACCCCTGCAATTTTTCGCTTATCTGCAGGTGGGGCTGCATATAATCGTAATGATGGAAAAAATAAAAATCAGGCTTAAAATCGCATAACCTTGTAAAGTTACGCAGCCATTCGTGTTGGTCAGGTGTTATCAATACGCATTTATCCTTTAAATAAGGGAACAATGCCTCCACCATATTCTTTTCTGCCTTGCCGCACAGAAGAAAACGGAAATTTTTCACTTTTTTCTGCTTAAGCCATTCGCTTGCATAACAGCTTGTAAGGTAAGCATCACCTATACCTGCTACCGCGCAAGTGAAAAATACACAATCTTTTCCATAGGTTACTTTAAGATTTTTATAGGTTTTATATCCGCTTTCTAAAAGTTTGTAAGAGATGTTATTTATATCTTTAAGCGTGCCGCCCTTAAACAAACTTCTTAAATCTTTGAAAAATTGCTTTACCTTGCCGGGCTTTTTTTCCTTTTTTTCCGTACTTTCACGGGCAACGGCAACCTCTTTTAAAACCTGTATCTGCCCATCGGATATGTTTTTACTGTTTATAAGCCCCCATATTTCATTTTGTTTTTGCTCCACTTCTTTAAGAAGCCTTTCCCTTTCAGAACGCAGCCAAAGCATTTCGTACCAATGGTCTATCATCTGCTTTGAAAATGCTGGGAACTCGTTAAAAAGTTCAAAAACCTGCTGGGCAAAAGTGTACTGGGCATCAGGAGAAAACTCTATACTCTTTTCGTTATCGAATAAAAGATCGGTATACCTGTCGAGATATTCCTGGCTGTGTGCTTCGAGTATGCCTAAATTCTTCCAGTTTTCTTTTACCACCTTTGCCATATGCAAGTTGGAAAATGCTTTGCCCTCAAAGTCCATTACAAGCCTGTCCGTTGCACTGTCGGGACGGTTGCGAAGGTAATGGTAATATTTGCCCTCTATATAAACGACTTTCTTTGCAAGAGGGAATATTGAAAAGAGAAAAGCTTCATCCTCGCCCAAAGCAAGCGTTGTATCAAAACCTTTGGAATCCAATACAAGCTGCCTTTTATAAATTTTATTCCAGATAAGCGGCCAGCTCCCTTTCTGATGCGTAAGGGCAAATACCGAATTATCCACGTAAACGGCATTTTTTACATTAAGATTTTCCCTGAAAAAATTAAAAGCATTCTGCAGATATTCGTTATTATTAGGAGTTTCACAATATACTTCACCGCCAAAAACAACAATATCCGCATTACCCCTCTTTGCAACAGTATAAGCATTTTCGTATGCTCTTTCGTCCACATAATCGTCAGAATCTACAAACGCTATGTACTCGCCCTGCGCGATAGCTATGGCATCGTTGCGTGCGCATGATACCCCCGCGTTTGCCTTATGGATTGCTTTTACCCTGCTATCCCGTGCAGCAAACGAATCGAGGATAGCACCGCTCCCGTCGGAAGATCCGTCGTCAATACAAATTATTTCAATTTCTTTCAGCGTCTGGTTAGTAAGACTTAAAAGACACCTTTCCAGATATTTTTCTACGTTATAAACAGGAACAACCACAGAAACCTTAATCACTTTAAACACCGCCTCTCAATTTATTTTTTTATCCCGAAAACTTTTATGCCTAAAGGGCTGTCTTCTTCCTTTGCAAAATCGGGCATTTTATATACCCCTTTTGCAAAAACCTCTTCTTTTGTAACGCCCTTAAGCCCTACAAGGCTATCGCCGTTCCTGCCTGCAGGTTCATTTAAGGCAGCTATAGTAAGTCTGTCATCGTAATTGAACATACTCGAAAACTTCATAACATACTTCATTTTCTTTTTACTAAAGTTTATTACCGAGATTATCTTTGGCGAAAAACTTGTCGCATACTTCTTAACACGTGAATTATGCGTAAGTATAACAGCATTATCCCTGTGCGAACTTTCAAGATATTTATTTAAATAGAGCAAAGCATAATAATTTTCATCGTCATTTGAAGAAGGCATCATTATTACCGCTGTATTTTGTATCTGAGGGTTTTTCCTTAAAAGCAAAGCCCAGTAAATGCGTGCGCGTTTACATCTTTTTATATTTTTCTTTAATGCTGATTTATCGCTCATAATATTGCTCCATTTATTTTCTTATACATTTTATTTCAGGTAAAAAAGTATCAAAGCATACACTGTCGGCAACCTGGCACAGCTCATTGTCATAAACAACTATATTAATTCCTCTGCCGTTTACCGCATATTCTTTGCCGTTTATCTGAATGCTCGCTAAGTTGCCTTTTGCATATGTTTTGCTTTGAAGTTCTATTTTTAAAGAGGCATATCCCCCTTTATATTCACATGAATCACCCCTTACCCCGCCTTTTTCCATTACGATTTTATCATCATAAATTCCGACAAATGAGTTCCAGCCAAGCCAGTCCATCTCGGTTTTAAATCCTAATTCTTGCCAGAATCTGTTCGCCGAAGAAGTAAAATTTTTACCGCCATTATCTTTTACTGCAATAAATACCGTTTTATTTTTTAGTGCTCTTAAAAGGCATACGTATTTTTCAAAATCACAAATTTGCCTTAATTGATACAAGTTATCGTTCAATATAACTGAATTTAAATACTCATTTTTCTTTTTAAGGTATTCGCAATCTTCACGTAAAATCTTATTTTCAAAATGCAGTTTTGTCTCCGCATCGGATAATGCTTCTGCATGCATATCCACGCCGGTAAAGTTTAACTGCTTATCCACCTTTATAGCCGACAGCCGCTCCCTCAATTCCTTTGACTTTGTAACTATATAAACAAACTCATCTTCAAGCGGCAGCAGTACATTTTCCTTTACGGCATGCTTTGTGATTTTAAATACTGTACAACAACCCAAATAATCTTTAAATAGTCGTTCCACAGGGACGTTATCATTAATATTTAAGATTACAACAGCCGAATTTTCATCCATAATCCTGATTACTTTTGTATTTATTTCCTTTACATCATTAACTGTAACAGTATAATATAACCTGAATTTATTTATTAACGGATCCCCATCCCCCATCGTCCAATCTGTTATAGCTGCACACAAAACATTGTTTACATAATTTGTAAAAAACCTTCTGTAAATCCTACCTGCTCGAATTGCATACCTATTTGGCAATCAATAAAAAGTTTACTTACCACATACAGTTTACACATGGAATGGTAGTATGTCGCATAATCCATTGTGGAAAGAACAACATTTTGAACTTTATCTTGGATTTTGGGTATAGAGGTTGTCTGCAATCCTATCACTTCATTTATAAAACAATCTTTATTAAAACGTATAAATTCAATAGGCATATCCTTACTTAATTCTTTTAAATCAAAATATTTCCCCCAATTTAAAAAATTATGCGGATGAGGTTTTACAATTATTTCCTCATTATTATATGAATAAAAATCAATTAACAACTGATATAATAAAGCATGTTCTTCTTTATTTTTTGCGTCAATTCCACCCTTTTCCATTTGCTTGCGATATGCACCGTCAGAATTACTTATTAGAATCCTTTTGAGTTTACTTAAATAATCAAAATTAACGTCAAAGCAATTTAAAATAATTTTTGCAGTACTCTTGGATATTTCATCCAATTGTGCCAACAGATCATATTTAACAGCCTTTTTTTTCAGTTTAGCATCTTTTATCTCCGTTGATGGGAAAGCAATTATTTCTTTGCAATACTCATTTGTTCCATCGAACAAATGGCTTTCAGTAAATAAATTCATACACTGTTCGCTTGCTAAACCTATCGTATATAATTCACGATTTTTTACATTAGAATAATATATATCCCAAGCATCAAGCATAACCAATGTATAATAAACTTTTTTTTGCATAAGATAATATCTAAAAAAGCCGTCTATATCTGTTGCAGTATATACCTTGTTAACATGACAAATATCAATGTCATTTTTTAATAAAACTTCATCAATCGTTTGTACAATCTCTTTCCTTATGAGATCTTTATCTTTAAGTTTCGCACCAGGACGCCTTATTTCATTACCAAAAATAACCTTGTCAAATATTTTTTCCTTTTGCAATTTAGTCATAACAATACGTTTTGTTTCAGTACATTCCGTAAAGATCAAAACTTTCTCATCATCCTTATGTTTTGTAACAGCCAAAACAATGTAGTGCGCCATTGCGCCCCAGTGGTCTGTATGGAAAATTACCATAAAATCTTTTCCCCCTCTTACAAATTATCGTCTATGTTAATATCTAAATCCAGTCCTGTATCCCTGGGCAGGTTTACGGCTACAGACATTTTAAGCCCTGAGGGCTTGCTGTCGTTTATAAGCACCCTTTCGCCCATAGGTGCGTTAAATATTATGTGGCCATAACGCATGCCGTCTGCCGTTAAAAACGCC
>JAJQII010000079.1 GCA_021199295.1 Clostridia bacterium | reverse complement strand
GTGTCGCTACGCTCGCACGCGAACGCGAGAACAGCCAAGTTGGACGGCTTTTCAGATGCGCTATTACCGCTTTAAAGGTGAGAATGGTAGCTGAAAGTTACCCAGCTTAAATTGCCGCGCCGCAAGCGGCTCGCAATGACGCACACCCTTGCAACTTCAATTACAAAAAAAGTAAATTACATTTGTCATAAAAAACTATGACTACATTCTATTTTACCCTTACAATTATATAAAGTCAAACAGAATTCAGATGTTTTTAAGTTGACGAAAATAATTTAAGACACAACAAAAGCTGTTAAAAAATCACAAAAATGTTAAATCGTGGCATTTTTTGACAAAAAAAGTAGATTTTTGGCGCATTTATCGCTAAAAAAATAACAAAAATCAAACGGCTAAAAAAAGAAAATTAACAGTAAAAAATGATAAATTATTTGCCCGAATATGGCAATGTAAGGCAAGTTTTTTGGTCAGGGAATAGTAATATAATTATATGACAAACTATATGACAAAAAAATACCGCGGTGTGTTCCGCGGCACAATTTTAATCAATAGTAGTAGTTATAATCGTAGGTGTAAATGTAACTTAAATCTATAATATCAAGCACTATAGAAACAGCTTGCAAAACAATGGCAACAATGCTTATTACAATGCCCGCAATGGCAAGCCCTTTGCCGTGACCGTGTAATTTTTCTGCCTGTTTAAAGCCTATAATCGAGCAAACAAGCCCGGCAATGCCCATAATTATAGATCCAGTTCCCAGTATAGAGAATATAAAGCCGAGTATGGCGAGTACGTTATATTCTTTAGCGGGTTTAGAGTAAGGTGCGAACTGGTTTGTGTTGTAGTTATCGTAAACGGGCACTCCGCAATGGGGGCAAACCACCGCCCTGTCATCTATCTGGCTGCCGCAATTTTTGCAATACATATTTTTATCTCCATTTAGTTATTTTGTCATTCGGCATGTAAGGCTTCCCCTCGAGGGGAAGCTGGCGCGATTTATCGCGACTGATGAGGTGTAAGCGATACTTTGCGCACCATATACTTGCCTCCCATGTAAGGGGAGGAATTAAAGGTGGGGTTTTCAGATAATATGGCTATCGGCACACAACTACCTGTCATTGCGAGGAGCGCAAGCGACGTGGCAATCTAAGTTAAACAGTATTCAGCTATCATTCAACAACACTCTTGCCTTATTCTTGTACAGTCTTAATATAATCTTCTTCTTTAGTGCAAAGCAGAAGTATACCTGCAATAACGTTAGTAAAAATCAAAGAGCAAACGCAAACGGCGACAGAAGGCTTTTTCTGTGCCTTGATTTTTTTAAGTACCTTTACCCCGAAGAATATACCTATAGCGCCCAGAATAATAGCAAAAATAAAATAGATAATAAACGTTACGGCTACTACGGTATCTTCATCGGTAGCGCCTTCGCCTAAAAATGAAATGGCGGCGCAAGCAAGGCTTAATAATACCAGTAAGGTTATACCCCAGGCAATAAACGACAGTATAATAAATACCTTAGCCGCTGTAACAAGCCCGCTGTTGCCTTTAACGGGTTGCTGTGCACGCATAAAGTTATCGTCTACGGGTACGCCGCAATGGGGGCAAACCACAGCCTTATCATCTATCAGGCTTCCGCAATTTTTGCAATACATAATTTTTCTCCATTTAGTTATTTATTTTGATTAAATTTAAGTTATTATCGTGACCGCAACACTGCAATTACCTGTCATTGCTAACGAGTCAGCTAATAAATAAGCGGCACGTATCTACCTGTCATTGCGAGGAGCGCAAGCGACGTGGCAATCCCGCGAGGACTCGCGACCAGCAGGCTGGGCGGCAGAGTAGTTGTTTAAAAATAATACGTTATTCTAATAAATCTTCGCTTTATTAAAAGGTTAAATGATAGCTGAAAGGCGTTTTCGCTTGGCTTTCCGCGAGCCGCTAACGCTCTCGCGAGATCCTCACGTCACGCTTCGCGTTCCTCAGGATGACGAGAGGAGCGGTCGCCTTTTCCGTCGTCTTGAGCGAAGTCGAAAGACCCCGCGAGAGCAATGACATCTTGCCTTCACCCTTTGAAGGGGGAAGGTGTCAACGAAGTTGACGGATGAGGGTTGATAATTCTCACCGCAATTTTTACAAAACATATTCTCTCCTTTACGAAACGGCGGGCGCTCCGCCTGCCGCCAGTATAATTATCCAGAAGACCACTGAAAAAAATACAACGGCTATCTCAGCCGCGCTGATTATTATGCCTGCTATGGCAAGCCCTTTGCCGTTTCCGTTGTATTCAGGCGCTTTTTTATATCCTATTATAGATATAACCAGTCCTGCGATTACGACAAAAAACGACAAAATAAACCCGACGATCGCGCATACGTTTGTTGCCGTGCTAAAATTAGTTTCGGGCGGTATGTAGTTATCCGTAGGCACGCCGCAATGCGGGCAAAAAGTCGCGCTGTCGTCCAGTTCCTTACCGCAATTTCTGCAATACATTATATTCTCTCCTGTAAATTTATTATAACAGGGCGGCAGTGCAGTGTCAAGATTTTTTTTGATTAGTTTATACAAATAAAAACAGTATGGAAGGCTGTGTAAGGCGATATAAAATTTTTATGTGCAAAAAAATTGACAAAAGCCTTAATCTGTATTATAATTAACAACATAATATATAAAAGCTGAGACTGAGAGAAGTAACTTGCTTTATCGCCCGCAGCGAGCGGGGAACGGTGCAAGCCCCGCGGAATGAATGCAAGCGAATAACACTCACGAGCCGCTGCCTGAAAAGTAATGAGTAGGGTAAGCCGTAAGCCTGCGTAAAGGGCGGGGGTTTAATAAAAAAGAATCCTTTAAAGTGATTGCTTTAAGCAATAATTTAGGTGGCACCACGGACTTTACCGTTCGTCCTAAAATTCTATTTTAGGCGGGCGGCTATTTTTTTATCTGTCCGCAGAGGAGAATATTTATGGCAGAAATTTATCGTACGACCACAGCAGACAAGCTGGGCGAAAAGGACATTGGCAAACAGACGGTTTTAAGCGGCTGGGTAGAAAATATCCGCGACCACGGCGGCGTGTCTTTTATAGACCTGCGCGACTATTACGGCGTGGTACAGGTGGTTTTGCACAACACCGACCTTTTAAACGGCATTAATAAAGAGGATTGCATAACGGTAAGCGGCGTTATAGAGCGGAGGGACGAAGACACTTTTAACCCCAAGATACCCACGGGTACAATAGAATTAAACTGCGAAAGCATTACCATACAGGGAAAGGTACGTGAACAGCTTCCCTTTGAAATTATAACTTCGCACGAAACCCGCGAAGATATCCGCCTTAAATACCGCTTTCTGGATATGCGCAACCGCAAGGTAAAGGATAATATTGTATTCCGTTCGCAGGTTATATCCTTTTTGCGTAGCGAAATGGCTGATATGGGTTTTTTAGAGGTGCAGACTCCCATTTTGTGTGCGTCCTCACCGGAGGGCGCAAGGGATTATATCGTGCCTTCGCGCAGGTACAAGGGTAAATTCTACGCATTGCCGCAAGCCCCCCAGCAGTACAAGCAGCTTTTAATGGTAGGCGGCATAGATAAATATTTCCAGATAGCGCCCTGCTTCCGCGACGAGGACGCCCGCGCCGACCGTTCCCCCGGGGAATTTTACCAGCTTGACTTCGAAATGGCGTTCGCCACGCAGGAAGACGTGTTTAAAGTGGGCGAAAAGGTGCTTTACGATACCTTTAAAAAGTTTGCCCCCGAGGGCAGTAAAATAACAAGCCTGCCCTTCCCCGTTATCTCTTACAAACAGGCAATGCTCGAGTACGGTTCGGATAAGCCCGATCTTCGCAACCCGTTGAGAATAATAGATTTATCCGAGTTCTTTAATAAATGTACCTTTAAACCTTTTATCGGCAGAACGGTAAGGGCGGTAAAGGTTCACGCGGATATGTCCAAAAGTTTCCACGAAAGGCTTTTGCAGTACGCTCTTTCTATAGGTATGGGCGGGCTCGGCTATCTCGAAGTTGCTGAAGACCTTTCCTATAAAGGGCCTATAGATAAGTTTATTCCCGCAGAGCTTAAGGCAACGTTAAGAGAAATTGCAGATTTAAAGGCAGGCGATACCATATTCTTTATTGCCGACGAAGCCCGCATAGCCCCCGTGCTTGCAGGTAAAATCCGCCAGGAACTCGCCGTCCGCCTTGACCTTTTAGAAAAAGACGCTTACCGCTTTTGCTTTGTAAACGATTTCCCTATGTACGAAACCGACGAGGAGACGGGCAAGCCCGTGTTTACGCACAACCCGTTCTCTATGCCGCAGGGCGGAATGGAAGCTCTGAAAAATAAAGATCCCCTCGATATCCTCGCGTACCAGTACGATATAGTATGCAACGGCGTTGAATTGTCTTCGGGCGCAGTGCGCAACCACGATTTGGATATTATGGTAAAAGCCTTTGATATCGCGGGCTATTCCGAAGAAGATTTACAGGAAAAATTCGGGGCGCTATACACTGCGTTTAAATACGGTGCGCCTCCCCACGCAGGCATGGCCCCCGGCGTAGACCGTATGATAATGCTTTTGCGTAAGGAAGAAAACATCCGCGAAGTTATAGCTTTCCCTATGAGCGCTTCGGCACAGGATTTAATGTGCAGCGCCCCCGGTAACGTAACCGAACAGCAGCTGCGCGAAGTCCATATTAAGATAAGACCGTAAAAAGGGGTAAATAAATGTCAGTTACCGAAAAACAGTTAAAATCATTCGCCCGCCTTGCACGCCTCGATTTCCCCGACAGCGAGCTGGAGGCATTCAAGGGTGAATTTGAAGAAATGATAGCTTTCTGCGACAGTATAAACAGCTCGGTGCAGGGCGACGCCGCCAGCATAAGAGAGGTAGGCTCTCGCCGCATAGAGTGGGAAGATCTGCGTGAAGACGTAGTACAGCAAAGTCTGCCTGAAGAAAAAATTCTCTCCAACGTGAACGGCGAAAACGGCTACTTTACCGTGAAAAGGGTGGTAAAATGAGCAGAATACAACAGCTTTCTTCGGCGTTAAGGGATAAAAAAATATCCTCGGAAGAACTAACAATAGAATACGTCAAGCGCACCGAAAGGTTAAACCCCGTTTTAAACGCCTATGTATGCACAACGTTTGCCGAGGCAATAGATAACGCGCGTGCGGCGGACAAACTTATTGCAAAGGGGGAGGGCACTTTGCTTACGGGCATCCCCATGGCTCTCAAAGACAACATAGCCACCGACGGGCTGCCTACAACATGCTGTTCAAAAATTTTGCAGGGCTACAGACCGTATTACGATGCCGCGGTGTGGCAGAAGTTAAAATCGCAGGGCGCTGTGCTTATGGGTAAAACCAATATGGACGAGTTCGCCATGGGTTCTACTTCAGAAACTTCGGTGTACGGCGCACCATTAAATCCCGTAAACACAGCCCACGTTACGGGCGGATCTTCAGGCGGTTCTGCGGCGGCGGTAAAGGCAGATATGGCTGTATACGCTCTCGGCTCGGATACGGGCGGTTCAATCCGCCAGCCTGCGGCGTTCTGCGGGGCGGTAGGTTTTAAACCGACTTACGGGGCTGTATCCCGTTACGGGCTTATAGCTTACGGTTCTTCGTTAGACCAGATAGGCCCTTTAACTTCGTCCGTGCAGGATGCGGCCATCGTGTACGACGCCATCCGCGGCAAGGACGTACGCGACCAGACTTCGTTATGCACGCCGCAGGGCGAAACTAAACTTACGGGCGATGTGAAGGGACTTAAAATCGGCGTTGCCGACGAGTTTTTCGAAGGCATAAATCCCGAGATAAAAAGCGCGATTGACGCGGCAATATGCCTTTACGAACGTGCTGGCGCACAAGTCAAGCGCATAAGCATACCCGCGTTAAAATCTGCCCTTCCCGTGTACTATATCATAGCTTGCGCCGAAGCGTCTTCCAACCTTGGGCGCTACGACGGCATACGTTACGGTTTCCGTGCCAAGGATTATGCCGATATAGACGATATGGTGGTGAAAACGCGTACTCAGGGCTTTGGCAGAGAGGTAAAAAAGCGTATAATGCTCGGCACATATGTGCTTTCCAGCGGCTATTTCGACGCTTACTATAAAAAGGCGTGCCTTATAAGGCAGCAGATTATTTCAGAGTTTAAAAACGTGTTCTCCGATTGCGATATCCTGATAGCACCCGCAGCGCCTGTAACGGCGTTCACTTTGGGATATTCGGGGGGCAATCCTATAGAAATGTACCTTTCAGACGTGTGTACCGTGCCCGTTAATATCGCGGGACTGCCCGCCGTGTCGCTGCCTTGCGGCAAAGACAAACAGGGGCTGCCCATAGGTATGCAGGTAATTGCAGACAGGCTGTGCGACGGCACGGCGCTTTCCGCCGCTTTGTTCTTTGAAAAAGAGGCGGGCATAGTAATAGAAAACCAGGGTGACATCAAGTGAAGTACCAACTTGTTTCGGGTTTTGAAACCCATGTAGAGCTTGCAACGGCTACAAAAATTTTTTGCGGCTGCACAACTAAATTCGGCGGCGCACCCAATACGCACTGCTGCCCCGTTTGCACAGGCCAGCCCGGGGCATTGCCCGTGTTAAATAAAAAGGTGGTGGAATATGCCATCCGCGCGGGGCTCGCGCTGCACTGTACAATCAACACAGTAACCCATCTCGACCGCAAGAATTACTGCTACCCCGATCTTCCCAAGGCTTACCAGATTTCCCAGTTCGACAAGCCTTTGTGTGAACACGGCTATGTAGAGCTTGAAAGCGGCAAGCGTATACGCATTTTGCGCATCCATATAGAAGAAGACGCGGGGAAGCTCGTGCACGAAAGGGGCACGTCTTATATAGACTATAACCGAGGCGGCGTTCCCCTTATAGAGATTGTCTCTGAACCCGACATCTCGTCGCCCGAAGAAGCGAGGGAGTATGTCGAAAAATTGCAGCTTACCATGCGGTACGTGGGTGTTTCCGACTGTAAAATGCAGGAAGGCTCTATGCGCTGCGACGTGAATATCTCCCTTAAAGAGAGAAATTCCGATCAGCTGGGCACTCGTACCGAGATTAAGAATATGAACTCTATAAGCCATATAGAAAAGGCTATGGAGTACGAGGCTAAAAGGCAGGCAGAAATTTTAGACGATGGCGGCGAAGTGGTGCAGGCTACCATGCGTTTTGACGAAAATACTGGCGAAACGTACGTTATGCGTACCAAGGAAGACGCCCAGGACTACCGTTATTTTCCCGAGCCAGATCTGTTAGAGGTGGTTATCCCGCAGAAAAAGGTAGACGAGATAGCGGCGACGCTTCCCGAACTTCCGTTAGAAAAATACAACCGCTATACAAAAGTCTTGGGCATTAATCCCGCCAATGCAAGGCTTTTATATAAATACAAGGCTGTCTGCGACTTTTTTGAAAGCTGTCTCGCGCTCGGCGCTGGCGTTAAAAACACTGCTAACCTTATACTCGGCACAGTCTATTCCACGCTCAACACCGAAGAAGAAAAGGAGCTTTTTGATATAAAAGTCAGCCCAGAAAATATGGCGGAACTCGTAAAACTTGCCGATGGGGGCAAAATTAATATCACGCTCGCGCAGATGACTCTTGCGAAAATGCTCGAAAGCGGCAAGCCATTAACCGAATATATCAGGGAAGAGGACCTTGCAGGCATATCCGACGGCGATCTGGAAGAGCTGTGCCGCCAGGCGATAGCGGCAAATCCCAAAGCTGTGGAAGATTATAAAAACGGCAAAGAGAAAGCTATTTCCGGTTTGTACGGCTATATAAAACGGGCGACGCAGGGCAAAGCCGATATACGCAAAGCCGACGCGATTATCAAAAATCTTTTAAAATAACATAATAGTTTTTATTGCCGCCGAAGGAATTGTTCCTTCGGCGGCATTTTTGCGCCCTTCAGCACATATTTTATTAGCAGTCAAATCCGACAAAAAGACAGGCAATCTGCCATACTTCGCCGTATTTTTTTGTTTATACGGTGCTATTATAGGAGAAAACCCGCTTGACTGTAGTAATAAAATTAAAACAGGCAGCCTTGTTTCTGGCGGCAATAACGGCAATAGCAGTGCTTTCATTTATGTCTTACGTAAGCGGCTCTTATGCCGTCTTCTTCGGCGGCACAGTAAGAAAGATCCCCATATACTGCGTCGGCAGGGAGGATAAATACATATCAATAACATTCGATTGCGCGTGGGGAACGGACTATACCGACTCTATATTGAACGCCTTGCGCGTAAGCGGAGTCGCGGCAACCTTTTTTATGGTGGAGTTCTGGGCGGAAAAATATCCCGACTACGTAAAAAAGATAGACGAAGCCGGCTGCGAGATAGGCACGCATTCGTCAACCCACTCGTATATGTCAAAACTTTCCGAAAGCCAGATAAGGGAAGAACTTTTATCTTCATCGCAGGCAATTGCAGCCATAACTGGCAAAGCGGTAGAACTGTTCCGCCCGCCGTACGGCGATTACGACAACCTTCTTATCAGCACGGCAGAAGATATGGGCTTGTACACAATTCAGTGGGACGTAGACAGCCTCGACTGGAAGGGGCTGTCGGCAACGGATATCGCCATGCGGGTTATAAACAAGGTGCAAAGCGGTTCTATCATACTTATGCACAACAACGGCGAGCACACCGCCGAGGCAGTGCCTATAATCTTGCAGACGCTTATAAACAGCGGCTATAAATTTGTGCCTGTCGGCGAGCTTATCTACAGGGATAATTACACAATAGATTCCTCGGGCAAGCAGATTTCAGCCTGAAAATGCAAAAGACCGCCATATATGCGCGGTTTAAGAAATACTTTACACAAAAAAATTACGGAGGTCATAGACAAAAAAATGAATTACAATACAGAAAAAAACAATAAAGTTTACTTATACGGCGAAGTGGTAAGCGAGGCTGTCTTCTCGCACGAAGTGTTCGGCGAAGGCTTTTACGAAATGTACGTAAAAGTACCGCGACTTTCAGGGCAGGCGGATATATTGCCTGTAACAATATCCGAAAGGCTTATTACGGCAGATATCCCCGTGGGCTCGCAGCTCTGTGCGTTAGGGCAGTTCCGCAGCTACAACAAGCTCGAAGGCGGCAGATCCCGCCTTATGCTCACGGTTTTCGTAAGGGAATTTTTAGAGGTACAGCCCTGTAAAAATCCCAACAGCATAGTGCTTTCAGGCTATATCTGCAAACCGCCCGTATACCGCACAACGCCCTTTAACCGCGAGATAGCCGATCTGCTTGTGGCAGTAAACCGCAGTTACAACAAGTCAGACTATATCCCCGCTATAGCCTGGGGACGTAACGCCCGCTTTGTAAAAAACCTTGCCGTGGGCGACAAGATAGCGCTTTCAGGCAGGATACAGAGCAGGGAGTACCAAAAAAAGCAGGAAGACGGTTCGTTTTTAACTATGACGGCGTACGAAGTTTCAATCTCTAAACTGGCGGCTTACGACGACGGGGCAGACTTCGACATAGACGAGGAATTTGACCTGTATTGTCCTGCAGGCAGCTACGAACACACTGATTGAGTAAAGGCGTGTTATTTTTTACCATCTCAAACGTTTATCAAGAACAAAATTAACAATGAAAAAATTTGCCTCGCGCTGTTTGAAATTTGCGCGGGGCAGTGTTATAATTACGCCGCAATGATGGAAAAAGTAGTTAAAAAAAGACAGCTTTTGCTTACCGAAGGCAACGTGTGGAAAACTTTAATATTATATTGCCTGCCGCTTTTCGGCAGCGCCATGTTCCAGCAGATCTATTCGCTGGTAGACCTTCTTATAGTCGGTAATTTTTCCGCCGACGGCGAGGCGGCGCTTACTGCGGTGGGAGAAGCGACAATTATTTTAAACGTACTTCTCGCCTTCGCGCTCGGCGCTAACGGCGGGCTCTCGGTAGTAGTGGCAAAGCACTGCGGAAGCGGCGACAACAAGGGCGTAAGGGAGACGGTAAATACCGCCCTTATAACTTTCGGCGTTATGTGCGCATTGGTCATGACGGTGGGATTTTCCTGCGGTAAAGTTTTTATGACCGTGCTCGAAGTGGAAGATTACATTGTAGCAGACAGCATTTCGTACCTCTACATATACACGGGCTCGCTTCCCTTCGTGTTTGCCTATAACCTTGGCTGCGGTATTCTTGCCGCCCTGGGCGACAGCAAAACGCCCTTTATATTCCTTGTAATGTCGTCGGTTTTAAACATAGGGCTGGACTTTCTGTTCGTATGCGGTTTACATGCCGATGTAGCGGGCGCGGCGTGGGCTACGTTTATTTCGCAGGCTCTTGCGACAATTCTCACTGTTGTAGTGCTTGTTAAAAAACTTACTAAAATTAAGAGCGAAGAAAAACCCAAAAAGTTTAACAAGGTTATATGTAAAGATTTGCTTGCGGCGGCAATCCCCGTAATATTACAGAACAGCTTTGTGTCGGTAGGCAACTTCTTCGTGCAAAAGCGTATAAATCAGATAAGCGTCGGCGCGGCGGCAGGCTTTACGGCGGCGTTCAAACTTATAAGCCTCGCCAATACGGCGGTGGGCAATATGGTAAGCGGCATAGCTAACTTTTCCTCGCAGAACAAGGCGGCGGGTAACTTTGGCAGGGTAAAACTGGGCGTGTTGGCAGGTATGGTCTACTGCGTAGCTATAAGTATAATATTTGCCACAATCTTCGCCTGTTTCCCGTCCTTTTTCACAAAGATGTTTATAACCGACCCGTCGGAAGACGCGTTAAACTGTTCTATAAGTTTTTTAAGATACGTGTCGCTGTTTCTGCCAGTCGTGTGCGTAAAATTAGTGTGCGACGGAGTCGTGCGCGGATGCGGCGGCAACGTAGGTTTTACGGTAAGCACCTTTTCAGACCTTATTATAAGGGTTGCCTTTGTGTACATTCTTACGGGCATAGGCTGGGGCTTTAACGGCGTGTGCGCCGCGTGGATGATAGGCTGGGCTCTCGGTATGCTGGTAGCCGTAGGCTTCTACTTCGGCATAAAATGCTTAAGGGGCTACACAATAACAGGTAAACAAAAAGCGCTTAAAAATGTATAAATAAGCTAAGAAAATTTTATATAAAAAGTGTTGCATTTTTTTCGTTTATATGCTATTATATTAAAAATCTATATAATGCAGTGAAGCGGAATAGTAACTTTGCTTTCGGGGTTCAGAGATTTATCAGCTGGTGTAAGATAAACAAAGGGGCATGGCGAACTCGCCGCAGAGCAGATTTGCTGAAAATTAAAGTAGGCAAATACGGTATTCCCGCCGTACAAAGGGCAGGGCATGAATGTGCCTTAAAGGCAGCGTAAGCTGTAAAGAAGAGTGGTACAACGCGGCGCGGCGTCTCTTTAGACGTCCGCGCCTTTATGTTATTTATACGGAGCAAGCCATGAAAAATTACGACAAATATTCAAAACAATATTATATGCCGCCCGTAAAATGTATGGATTGGGCACAAAAAGACAGTATAGAAAACGCGCCCGTATGGTGTTCAGTAGACCTTCGCGACGGCAACCAGAGCTTAATAGAGCCTATGTCTCTCGAAACCAAGGTGGAATTTTTCAAACTGCTTGTAGAGATAGGCTTTAAAGAGATAGAAGTAGGCTTCCCCGCCTCGTCCGAAACAGAATACGAATTTTTGCGCAAACTTATAGACGACGGTCTTATCCCCGACGACGTTACCATACAGGTGCTTACGCAGGCGCGCGAGCATATCATTAAAAAGACGTTCGAAGCCGTCCGTGGCGCAAAAAATGTAATCGTGCACGTATACAATTCCACAAGCGTAGCCCAAAGGGAGCAGGTCTTTAAAAAGGATAAACAGGCTATAAAGCAGATTGCCGTAGACGGTGCAAAACTTTTAAAGGAACTTACCGAAAAGGAAGGTGCTTCTTACCGCTTTGAATATTCTCCTGAATCGTTTACGGGTACAGAGCCCGAATACGCGTTAGAGGTGGTAAACGCCGTGTTAGACGTGTGGCAGCCCACCCCCGACAGGAAAGCCGTAATAAACCTTCCCGCCACAGTAGAAAATTCCATTCCCCACGTTTACGCCCAGCAGATAGAGTATATGCACAAATTTATGAAGTACCGCGACAGCGTTGTGATTTCCCTTCATCCGCATAACGACCGCGGGTGCGGCGTCGCTGCCGCCGAAATGGGGTTGCTCGCAGGGGCAGACAGAATAGAGGGTACGCTTTTCGGCAACGGCGAACGTACTGGTAACGCGGATATAGTAACACTTGCCATGAATATGTACTCGCAGGGCGTAGATCCGATTTTAAACTTCAGCAATATGCCGTATATATGCTCGCTTTATAAATCTTTTACAGGCATGGCTGTAAGTCCCCGCCAGCCCTACGCGGGCGAACTGGTGTTCGCAGCTTTTTCTGGCTCTCATCAGGACGCCATTGCAAAGGGTATGGAATGGCGTACGGCAAATGATAAGAAGATATGGGACGTTCCCTATCTGCCCATAGATCCCAAAGACGTGGGCAGGCAGTACGATGCCGACGTTATACGTATAAATTCCCAGTCGGGCAAAGGGGGCGTGGGCTACATTTTACAGACCAATTACGGCATAAATTTACCCGCGGGAATGAAAGAGGCTATGGGTTACGCCGCCAAGGATTTGTCTGACAAGCTGCATAAAGAGCTTTACCCCGACGAGGTGTTCAAGGTTTTCGAAGATAAATTCGTAAACAACAGGCAGGCGTTCAATACCACAGCGTACCACTATAAACAGACGGGCGGTATCCACGCCACTGTAACGGTATTAAAAAACGGCAGAATGTTAGATATCGAAGGGGATGGCAACGGCAGGCTTGACGCTGTTTCTAACGCGTTAAAAAGTTTCTTTAGTATAGATTACACTCTTACTTCTTACGAAGAACACGCCTTAACGCAGAAATCCACCTCGCAGGCAATAGCTTACGTGGGCATAGAGGCAAACGGCAAAACATATTGGGGCGCTGGCATAGACGAAGATATTATAACCAGCTCGTGCAAAGCCCTCGTTTCTGCGATAAATAATATGTTGTTATAAAAACTTCATACTTGCCTTCACCTTGTGTGATGAACCGTCAGTTATAAAAACAGCACATATGCGCTGTTTTGCTTGGCGAGATGAGTTTGCGCATTGTGAAAGGCGCAAGCGGTGACCGCATTAGGAGCGACAGAAACCTATCTGTCATTGTGTGACGCTCGCAATGTATACCCCCTTGCCTTCCCCTTGAGGGGAAGGGCGGACCGCTTTGCGGTGGATGAGGTGGGGTAATCATCACCTTACCCTTGCGTCCCCTGTAAGGACGAGCCGACACTTTGCGCACCACATTCTTGCCGCCCCTGTAAGGGGAGGAATTAAAGGAGGGGTTTTGATAATAAGGTGCAAAAAAGGCTGTTACCCTTACAGCCTTTGAGACAGAGAGCCACTTGTGGCGAAGGGGTTTAATAACTACACATATATTTTACATTGCGGCAGCACTCATTTGTTTGACGAAATGCCCACGTTGGAGTATAATTTATAAAAAATAAAATTAACTGGCAGGTAACAAATGTACCCCGATCCTTTATTTTCCATATTCGGCGTAGAAGTCTACGCCTACGGAGTATGTATGGCGGTGGGCATAATTCTGTGCTTTATATTCCTTTTATGGACGTTCAGTTTTAAAAACTTTAACGAAAAATGCACAGACGTAATGCTTTTTATGGGCATTATCGCAACGGCTTTAGGTATATTGTCGGCAATGCTCTTCCAGTCCGTTTACAACTATATCGACACAGGCAAATGGTCTTTCGGCGCGATGACTTTCTTGGGCGGCCTTATAGGCGGCGTAGGTTTTTACCTTATCTTCTATTTTGCATATACCCGCCTTATATCACCCCGTACCAAAATAAAATGGTTGCAAAACGATATGAACGCCACCCTTGCAGACGCAGTTCCATTTATTCCCATAGGTATAACTATAGCGCACGCGTTCGGGCGGTTAGGCTGTACCTTTGCAGGGTGCTGCTACGGCGTGGAAACAGACGCGTGGTACGGCATATATTTTGCCCGTGCAGGCTATACGGCAGTACCCACACAGCTTTTTGAATGTATATTTTTAGTGCTTTTAACTATTATTATGGCGCTTTTGTACTTCAAATTCCACTTTAACTGCAACTTCGGCGTTTACTGCATTGCGTACGGCGTGTGGCGCTTTATACTCGAATTCTGGCGGGACGATAACCGCGGTTCGTTTATCGCAGGTCTTACGCCCTCCCAGTTCTGGTGTATAATAATGGTGCTTTTAGGCATAGGTTACTTCTTTGCATACAAGTATATCTTCAAAAAGCATATGAAGCATCCCGAACTTCAGCCGCCTGTAGATCCTAAAAAGGCGCAAAAGGTCAAAGAAAACGGCGAAGCCGAATAAAAATCCAAAAAAATCTTTTAACCCTGAGGAATTATCTTCAGGGTTTTTAAATGCAATTAAGCCGAAATATTGAATAAACATTTTTTACATTCACATACTTTTCTTGTAAATAATTTTACAGGAGATTATATGAAAGCGACAGGAATAGTCAGAAGAATAGATGAATTGGGCAGGGTAGTAATACCCAAGGAAATACGCAGCACGCTGAGGTTAAAGTCGGGTGACCCGTTAGAAATTTTCACCGACCGCGACGAGCTTATGCTAAAAAAATACTCGCCGATCGCCTCGTTAGAAAAATTTTCTGAAGGAACGGCTAAGAGCCTTAACGACTTGTCGGGGCATCTTGCAATAGTATGCGATACCGACGGCGTATTGTATGCGGCGGGCGCGGGTAAAAAGGAGCTTACGGGTAAAAGCCTTTCGGCGGCAATGGATAAAATTTTAGAAAACAGGCGCAGCTATATAGCCAACCTTGCCGAAGGCGGTGATATCGTTCCCATAACCGAGGGCGGCGAAACGTCGCTTACGGCTCAGATTATCGTGCCTATCGTGGCAGGCGGCGACTGCCTTGGCGCGGTGGCTTTGGTATCTTCCGAGCAGGGCGCTAAGATAGAGGCAGGCGCTGTAAAACTTGCCCAGCTTTCGGCTACAATTTTAGCCAACCAGTTTGAGTAGCGCTTTGCGCAGGCGGGGTATAAAGGGCGGTTGCCCCCGTACTATGCCCGAATTAACGGTAAACAGGCAGTCTTACATTATCGGCGCTGCCATAATATCGGCAGGCGGTTTTATATCTAAAGTAATAGGCGCGTTGTACCGCATACCGCTTACAAACATACTCGGCAGCGAGGGTATGGGCATCTACCAGATGGTGTACCCTCTGTATTGTATACTTCTCACCGTGGCGGCGTCAGGCATACCATCGGGCATTGCCCGCCTTGTGTCTTCAGGCAGGGGCGGCGGGGCAGAGCTTGCGGCATTCCGCCTGTATGGCGCTGTGGGCGCTTTAGGTTCGGTTTTAATGTTTTCCATCTCCCGTCCGCTTGCCGTTTTGCAAGGCGAGGCTGCCGTGGCGCTGTGCTGTAAAATGCTCTCTCCCGCCGTGTTCTTTGTTTCGTTTACGTCGGTTGTACGCGGTTATTTCCAGGGCAGGCAGAATATGTTCCCCACGGCTGTTACGGAAATTTCTGAACAGCTTATAAAGGTAATTTTTGGCTGTGCCCTTGCCTACGTAAACAGAAATAACCTTGCGGCGGCTGTCGCCTCAACGCTTGGCGCGGTGACCTTAAGCGAGGCTTTTTCTGCCATGCTCGCCCTTATGTTGTACGGCAGGCAAAAAGGTAAAGGGCAGCTTTACTGTCTTGGCAGGGCAAGTTATAAAAGTATATTGGCGTACACGATACCTCTTACATTCACGGCAATGGCAATGCCGCTAAGCCAGCTTGCCGAAAGTATAGCCGCCGTAAATCTGCTGCGCACGGCAGGCGAAAACGCCACTTCGCTTTACGGCATTTATTCGGGCTGTGCGGTAACTATCGTAAGCCTTCCCGTGTCGCTTACTTACGGCTTGGCGGCGGCAAGTATTCCGCAGATTGCGCCTTTGGCGGCTGGCGGCAGTTTGCAAAAGGCAAAACGCATATCGGCAAAATGCCTTTTATTAACTCTCTTGTTTGCTGTTCCGTCGGCTGTAGCTGTATACGCCTTTGCCCCGATGGTATCCCGTCTAATATTCCGCTCACTGGATAATACACAGCTTAATCTTTTGGTAAGCCTTGTACGCGTAATGGCTGTAAACGCCGTAACGCTCTCGCTCGTGCAAACGTCGTCTGCCTGTTTAACCTCGCTCGGTTGCCCCGTAAAAGCCACTGTAACACAGTGGGTTACATGTATTTTCCGTGTTGTAACTGGTATTGTTCTAATTAAATTCACTTCGCTTTCAGTAACTTCTCTCGCCGTTTCGGCAGATTGCGCTTATTTGGTTGCAGTTTTTTTAAATATTTGGTATATTATTAGTGTAAAAACCAAAGCGGGAGGCGCATATGAAGATAACATTGATAGGTCTGGGATTAAAAGAAGGGGAGCTTAGCGGCACGGCAAAAGCCGCCCTGTCGTCAGGCGCGAAGATTTTCGCGCGTACGGCATTGTCGCCCTCGTATAAGTCGCTTAAAGACTACGACGTACAGCCGTTAGACGACCTGTTCAACTCAAGCAGGAATTTCGACACGCTCAATAAAAAACTTGCCGACGTCGTGATAAAACAGTCTAAACTTTCCGACGTGGTTTATTGTGTTGACGGCGCTGTGTGCGAAGATAACGCCTGCAAAATTATCCTCTCCCGCAAAAAGGATGCAGAGGTTATCGAGGGCGTTTCCAAAACCTCTCACGCGGCAAACATCGCAAGGCTTAAAAATACCTGCGTTTGCGGTGTTTCCGCCTACGATATCAAGAGTCTTAAGCCCTCGCCCGCGGCGGTAGTCTACGATATAGACAGCTATTACGCCGCTTCAGAGGTAAAAATTGTTCTTTCCGATTTGTACGGCGAAGAAGCCGACTGCACTTTTATACGTGGTGATAGGGCTACAAAAATTAAAATTTACGAGCTTGACAGGCAAAAAGACTACGATATGACCTGTTCTGCCGCAGTGGAAGAAGGGGAGTTTTTAACCAAGGAGCGCTACGATTATACCGACGTTTTAAATATGGTACGCGTTCTTCGCGCACCGGGCGGCTGTCCTTGGGACAGAGCCCAGACTAACGAAAGCATCCGCCAGAATATGATAGAAGAAGCCTACGAGCTTGTAGACGCCATTAACAAAAAGGACGACGAAATGCTTTGGGAGGAGACGGGCGACGTCTTGCTTCAGGCGGCTTTCCACACCGTTTTAAAGGAAGAACAGGGCGCGTTCACCTCACAGGACGTAACTACAAGGCTGGTAAAAAAGCTGATTTTCCGTCATTCGCATATCTTCGGTAAAGATAAGGCGGCAGACGAGCAGTCCGCCCTCGGCGTGTGGGATAAGAACAAGGAAACGGAAAAGCATCACAGCACGTTCGGCGAGTCGGTTGCGGCAGTGCCCGATAATTTCCCCGCGTGCATGCGTGCGCAAAAGGTACAAAAACGTGCCGCTAAGGCCGGGCTTGACTATCTTTCGGCACTGTCGGCGGCAGATAAACTTTCTCAGGATGCCGAAAGTTGTATAAATGCCTTGATAGACGGCAGGCAGGCAGAAGCCGAAAGGTTCTGCGGCGATATGCTGTTCGACGCCGTTTCGGTATGCCGCCTTGCGGGGGCAGACAGCGAGCAGCTTTTATCCGAACGCACGGCGCGTTTTGCCGAACTCTTTATCAAGGCGGAAGAAATAGCTATCTCCGAAGGTAAAAATGTAAAGGACTTTGGCGAACTTGAGTGGAACTGGTATCTTTTAAGGGCTGATAATGCAATTAAAGCAGATTGATATAAACGGTTTACATACGCCCAACAATGTTTTTTTAGCTCCGCTTGCAGGCTATACCAACGCGGTTTTTCGCGAAATGTGCTTTAATATGGGCGCAGGCCTCACCTTTACCGAGATGGTAAGCGCCAAGGGGCTCTGCTATAAAAGCAAGGCTTCGGCAGAACTTTTGTATGTAACGCAAAATTACAGCGGCATAAAGGCGTGCCAGCTGTTCGGCGGCGAGCCCGAGTATATAAAACAGGCTTGCCTTAGCGAGCCGCTCGCCCCGTTTGATATTATAGATATCAATATGGGATGCCCCGTGCCTAAAATTTATAACAACGGCGAGGGCAGCGCCCTGCTTTCCGACTTTAAGCGTGCGGGCGCAATTATCAGGGCGGCAAAGCAAAGCGGCAAAAGGGTAACGGTAAAATTCCGCACAGGTCTCACCGATGGCAATTTTGTCACGGCAGACTTTGCCCGCCTTTGCGAAGACAGTGGCGCGGATATGATTACCGTCCACGGCAGAACGCGCGATAAAATGTACTCGGGCGAAGTAAATTACGGCGAGATTGCCGCGGCAAAACGGGCGGTAAAAATTCCCGTAATAGCAAACGGCGGCATCTTTAGCGAAGGGGATGCCGACAGGCTCATAGACCAGACCGGGGCAGACGGGGTGGCGCTTGCCCGCGGGGCAATGTATTCCCCGTGGCTTTTCTGTGAAATCGCACATACGCCTCTGCCAGATAAAAAACAGCTTGTTTTAAAACAGCTGCAAGACACTTTAAATTTGTACGGCGAAAGGTTTTGCCTTGTTTTTATGCGTAAAATGGTAGCTTTTTACACAAAGGGCGGCAAAAATTCCTCTGCCCTGCGTACGCAGCTTTTTAAATGTGACAGTATAGAACAATTAAAATCTATGATAAAGGAAATAGATTGGCAATAAAAAAGAGCGGTCGCCCGCTCTTTTTTATTGTTTATTTTTATAAACATAAAGCCAGTAAGTGTAATCGTTAATAATGACTGAGGGTTTATTTCTTATAAAGATATAAAGCCGGTAAGCGTGTAACCACTTACAGTTATAGAATAATAATTACCATCCATTGTAATTTCAGTAGTGGTTTCATCTTCGTTTGTCAATGTGATTTTGGTTATTGCGCCGTCTTCATCCGTATAAGTACCTACATAGGTTTCATATATATCATTTTGTGTTTCGTTCGAATAGAAAATGACTGCAACCGATATTATAATGCTGTTGTCGCTTAATGCTATCGTTTCAATTTCATAGTGACCTATTTCCTCTTCCTCATTGTTATCATAAAGGGTTACATACGTACCACAACTATTTACAATATAAACGATATCTGTCAAATCGTCAAGCGTAACGGCTTTGTTTTCAAAAGTTACGTCAAAATTCAAGTCAACTTCGTAACCTGCGTATCCAACGTCTTCTACGTCTATGCTTACGCCAGTAAGCGCGTAAGAGGTGTTGTATGCAAAAGCAATTTCAAACTTGGCGCTTTCAAGCATAGTCTTTAAATCGTCTGTAGCTGTGGCTATCATCGTAAAGTATTCTGATAAAGATTCGTCGTTTAAAGGCATCGAGCTAAGGTATACCACGTCGCCATTGCTGTCTTCGCCTACCGCTAAGCCGTTTACAACAGCTTTAATATAATCGTAAGCCGTCTGCGTTGCAGTGCCTTCAGGGATCATTGTGGATATATCAATATCAGCTCCTGCTAAAGTGGCAATCATATTTGCAAGGTCATAAAGGTCTTTGCCTGTTAAATCGCCAAGATAGCCTTCTATTACATTTTGTACGGCAGAGGCATTAAGGAATTCGCCGAGGGTATAATCAGAGCCTGCTGCTAACGAACTGCTTGCGTTTACTATTAATGTCGTTAATGCGTTTACATCACTAACATAGCCTAAAAGAATATTGTCTACGTCGTATGTAAGCGAATATCCGGTAGAGGTAGTGGCGGCAGTGCCCTTTATATCAGAAAGCAGTGTGCCCGCTATGTTGCTTACCGAGGATATAAGCTCGTCGTAGTCGCCGTTCTCGTAAGCTGCCATATACTCGTCTAACACGTTCACAGCTTCTTCATCTTCATTATCAGCTTCGTAATCAGTGCTTACGTGGTAATATGTAAGATCTGTTGCATCGCTTAATGTTGAAGTATCGAAAGTGAAATATATGTCGTCACCGCGTATATAGGCTAAGCCGCAGTATGTATAGCTGTCGGCATCTGTAGAAGTTTCGGCAACGGTAGCGTTACTAGAGCCACCCATGGTAGCGGCAACTTCACCCTTGGCGTCTAAGTAAAGCTCGTTGTTTACGCTTTTGGTCTTAATTGTTGCCGAAGCGTTTGCCGTAAGCGATCCCGCTTCTTCAATTGTTAAACCAAGGTCGGCGGAAAGCCCTATCTCGTAACCCGTTTCCGAGGTGACAATATCGGCTAACGTGCCAAGCGCCCCGTTGGCTAATTTTGTAGCCTCATCGTCCTCGGTTTTATCATTGTTAGTGTTAGTGTTTTCAGACGAGGTACTGCTTGTGCTTTCAGAGTTGCTGCTTGTGCTTTCAGAGCTTGAACTTTCTGTCGTGCTCGAAGTAGGATCGTCTGTTGTAGAGTCGCATGCTGCAAAAGCAAATACGCTTGCGCCCATAACAACGGCAACAACTGCTGAAATAATTCTTGTGAATTTTTTCATAGATTTTCTCCTTCTAAAAAATTTTTTACTTAAAAGTTTTCAAAAAAAGCATACTTTTCCTGATTAAAACTATTGCAAATTTTTCGAGCGTGATTTAAACTAATAGTGAGAAAAAACGCTGGTTTTCCATGACTAAAATTTAGTTGGGAAAAGTATGCTTTTTATAGAAATTTATGCACTTTGCATAAATTAATGTTCCGTATTCGACCAATTAGCCTCCCTTGAGAGAGGAGGCAACTACAATGTGGTAGCGCATTGCAACTAACGTTGCATGGCAGCCGAGCACTTAAGGCGGGAGATCTTTCGGCTACGTCTTTCAACTTCGCTCAATATGACAAGGGCGTTGCCCTTGTACAGCCCCGCAGGGCTGTCATTCCGCGCGAGGGCTTTGCCCTCGCGCACGGGACTTCGACTTCGCTCAGAATGACGGGAAAGCGGTCGTCCAGTACGTCATCCTGAGCGGAGCGGCATAAGCCGCGCAGTCGAATGGATCTCTCGCGAACGCGAGAAAAGCCACCCACGGCGGCATTCAGCTATCATTCGCCAATCTGACCAATATCAAAATTTTCTTTTTTTTCTATAATACGCCGCTATTTTACCTTTTACGGCGGCAAAATGTCTGTATATATTATAACTATGCAGGTTTATGTCGAGCTTGCTCTTGCCGAAAATTTTTGCATGGATTTTACATTGTTATCTTCTGCAAAACTCATAACAAAAAATATTTGCAGTTACAGGCGCGTAGCCTGTGCATCGGCTCTGGGCGCGTGTTTTGCTGTAGTCTTTCCGTTATTCGGTTTAAGCGGCGCGTGGGCGGTAGCGGTAAAATTACTGTCTGGTTTTGCCCTTGCCGCGTTCGGCTGCCGCATAAAAAGCGTTAAAAATTACCTTAAATTTTCCTTCGTTTTTTTAGGGCTTTCGCTTTTTACGGGTGGTGCGCTTATCGCGGTATTTTCCCTCGCGGGGTGGGATTACGCATCGGGCGGAGGATATATAATTTCTTCCGTTCCCATAGGCATTCCGCTTTTTGCCGTGTTTTTGCTTGCTTTAGGTTGTAAAGTTATGGCAAAAAAGTTTTCCGCCCGCGCAAATAAAAATTCCTGCCGCTGCATAATTTATAAAGGGGATAAAAGCGTAAGCATAAACGGCTTTGTAGACAGCGGTAATAAGGTGTATTCGGGCGGCGTTCCCGTAAGCGTGATACCGCCGTCTGCCGCCCAAAAACTTACAGATGCCCAAGCCCTTTCGGCAAGCGTTACAATAAACACCGTAACGGGCTCGCAAAAGATAAAAATTTTCACCGCCGATAAAATCGAGATATATCTCGGACAAGAACAGCATACAATAAAAAGTGTAAAAATCGGGATAAGCCCCCGCGAGATAGAAGGGGCGGTATTGCATCCCGACTTGCTTTAATCGGAGGCGTAAAGCAATGTTAGAAGGAATAAAAAGGATTTTCGCTAAGTTTTTTAAGGGTAACACCCTCGACTACATATGCGGCAGCGAGGCACTGCCCATGCCCTTTTCCCAGGAAGAAGAAAGTAATAAGATAACCCTTCTCGAAAACGGCGACGAAAAGGCAAAAGCCGCCCTGGTAGAACACAACCTGCGGCTTGTGGTGTATATCGCCAAAAAGTTTGAAGGCTCTGGCATAGACGGCGACGACCTTGTTTCGGTGGGCACTATCGGGCTTATCAAAGCTATAAATTCCTTTCGTTCAGATAAAAATATCAAACTGGCGACTTATGCTTCCCGTTGTATAGAAAACGAGATATTAATGTATTTAAGGCGAATGTCGCGTATAAAGCAAGAAGTAAGCTTTGACGAGCCTTTAAATACCGACTGGGAGGGCAACGAATTGCTCCTTTCAGACGTGATGGGCACTGATGCCGACAGTGTGTATTCGGATATAGAAGGGGGAGTGGAGCGTGAACTGTTAAAAAATTCGCTGAGTAAACTGCCGTTAAGGGAACAGCGCATAATGCGTATGCGCTTCGGGCTGGACGGCGGCGAGGAAATGACGCAAAAAGACGTTGCCGACGTTTTAGGCATTTCCCAGAGTTACATATCCCGCCTTGAAAAAAAGATAATACACAAACTAAAAAAGGACATCTCCCGCCAGATATAAATTAATATTACCCCGCCGAGAATTCGGCGGGGTAAATTTCTCTGTCTCAGATAGTGTAATTTATAATCTGTATGTCGTCCAATTCAATAAATGGCAGAAACCTTCTTGTCATTGCGTGCGAGCGACAGCGACACTCTAAGCACCTTATTGTAAAAGGTTTCATATACAAGGTAGTATGATAGCTGAAAGGCGTTTTTGCCTGGCTTTCCGCGAGCCGCAAATAAATTTGCTCTC
>JAJQII010000033.1 GCA_021199295.1 Clostridia bacterium | reverse complement strand
AACCCGCAGAACCCGAAGTTACCGAGGAAGTACCCGACGTTGCAGAAGAAACTCCAGAACCCGAAGTTACTGAAGAAGTAACGGAAGTAGCAGAAGAAACTACAGAACCCGAAGTTACCGAAGAGGTAACGGAAATAACAGAAGAACCCACCGAACCCGAAGTTACCGAAGAAGTTGCAGAAGAAACTACAGAGCCTGAAGTAACCGAGGAAGTAGCAGAGGTTGCAGAAGAACCCGCAGAACCCGAAGTAACCGAGGAAGTAACGGAAGCAGCGGAAGAAACTATCGAACCTGAAGTTACTGAAGAAGTTGCAGAGGTCGTAGAAGAGTCCACCGAACCCGAAGTAACTGAAGTAACAGAAGAACCCACCGAACCCGAAGTTACTGAAGAAGTAGCAGAGGTCGTAGAAGAACCCGCAGAACCCGAAGTAACTGAAGAAATAGCAGAAGTAGAAGAACCCGCCGAACCTGAAGTAACTGAAGTAGCAGAAGAACCTACCGAACCCGAAGTAACCGAAGAAGCTCCCAGAGAGAAAACGCAGGAAGAACTTGACAGGGAATTTGAAGAAGAATTCAGATTGCTTCTTGAAGAAGAGGCGAGGGAAAACGCTAAGAAAGAGGCGGAAAGACTTGCCGCAGAGCAAAAATCCGTAGACAATAATGATTAAATTCGGGCCGAGCGGCAACAGCCAAAGTTTTTACGACATGGGCAACAAGCATACTGAACAGGCGGCAAAGTACTGCAAAGATTTCGGGCTTGACTGCTTTGAATATTCTTTCGGCAGGGGCGTGAACATGTCAGAGGGCAAGGCTGTTTGTATAGGCGAAGCCTTTAAAGAACAGGGTATAGAAATCTCTGTGCATGCGCCTTACTTTATAAATTTTGCCAACCCTTCAGACGAAGCCGCCCAAAAATCTTACTGTTACGTGCTGGACAGCGCCAAATATTTAAGGCTTTTCGGCGGCAAGCGGCTGGTTTTCCACCCTGCGGCACAAGGCAAAGCCACACGCGAACAAGCCGTTTCCCTTTGCGGGGAGCGAATGAAAGTTCTGCGCGATTATATCTACCTCAACGGGTACGAAGATATGTATTTCTGCCCCGAGGTTATGGGCAAACTCGCCCAGATAGGCACGCTGGAAGAAGTGGTACAGCTCTGCAAAATAGATAAAATATATCTGCCGGCAGTGGATTTCGGCCACCTTAATTCACGCGAGCAGGGCAGCCTTAAAACAGTTTCCGACTATAAAAGCAGGCTTGAATATATGATATCCGAACTCGGCTACGACAGGGTAAAAAATTTCCACGTGCATTTTTCCAAAATAATGTACGGTGCAAAGGGCGAAATTAAGCACCTTACGTTTGCCGATACCGTTTACGGACCTGAATTTGAGCCGCTTGCCATAGCGCTCAAAGAGCTTAAGTTAGAGCCGTACATAGTCAGCGAATCAGACGGTACTCAGGCAGAGGATGCCCTTACAATGAAACAAATATACAATATGGTTTGACATAACCGCAAAATTCTGTTAGAATTTATATGTAAAACTTTATTCAGGCGAAAAATGTTATCATCAAGAATAGAAAAAATTTTTAATGCCGTAGATGCGGACGCCGTTTTTACCACGGCAGACGATTTAAGGTTTTATCTTACAGGCTTCGAAAGTTCGTTCGGCTGCGTGCTCACAGATCAAAACGGCACTGTGTTCTACACGGACAGCCGCTATCTTGAGGCGGCTATAGCCAAACTTTCCCCTTTCGGTATAAAGGTAGAAGAAATGCCGAGGGGCAAGCGCCCTGCCGACCTTATCGAAGGCTATAAAAAGGTAGCAGTTCCCTTTTCGCGCATAACGGCGCAGGAGTATCTGCAATACTCTGCAAAAGCAAGCCTTTGCGACAGTACCGCAGCGTTTGATGCGGCGATGATTGTAAAGGAACAAGCCGAACTCGACGCTATAAAAAAGGCGTGCGTGGCGGCGGATAACGCTTTTGTGCAGCTGTTGCCCCGCATTAAAGAGGGAATGAGCGAAAACGATCTCGCGGCAGAGCTTGAATACCTTATGCGCTTAAACGGCGCAAGCGGCACAAGTTTTTCTACCATAGCGGCATTCGGCGCTAACGCGAGCGTTCCCCACCACGAAACGGGCGCAAGCAAACTTAAATTCGGCGACAGTATTTTAGTGGACTTCGGCTGTAAAATCGGCGGGTACTGCTCTGACTGCACGCGCACGTTTCTTTTCGGCGACGATAAAAAACACGAAGATTTCAAATCGGCGTACGCTCACGTGCTTAAAGCCCATATGCTTGTAAAAGAACAGGTTACAGACGGCTTTACGGGCGGGCAGGCAGACGCCGTTGCAAGGGATTATTTGCAGACTTTCGGGCTGGATAAATATTTTACCCATTCGCTCGGCCACGGTATAGGTATAAATATCCACGAAGCCCCCAGGGTATCCCCCAATTCAGGCGATATATTGCAAAACGGCATGGTCTTTTCAGACGAGCCCGGGGTATATATAGCAGGCGCTTTGGGAATACGCATAGAAGACACCGTAACCCTTAAGGGCGGCAAGGTAGTAAGCCTTACCGATTCGGATAAAAAACTTTTAATTTTATAAATATTACGCGGCAATCCGCGTTTTCATAAACATAATTTCAAGGAGAAAATCATTATGGCATCGATTTTAGCAGGCGATATACGCAAAGGTTCTACGTTCGAGTACAACGGCAAGGGCGTTTACACGGTAACAGAATTCCAGCACGTTAAACCCGGCAAGGGCGCGGCATTCGTAAGGGCAACCCTTAAAAACGTGGTTACGGGGCAGGTTCTTTCTGATATAACCTTTAACCCCACCGCAAAGCTGGAGACAGCCCAGGTAGAAACGCGTAAAATGTCCTATTCCTATACCGACGGCGAGTTCTATTACTTTATGGACCCCGACACGTTCGAAATGATTACCTTAAACCACGACCAGGTGGAAGAGGCTTTAAAGTATATCAAGGAAAACGACGTTGTTACTATGAAATTTTTAAGCGGCACTGCCTTTTCGGTAGAGCCTGAAAACTTCGTAAACCTTAAGATTATAGAGTGCGAGCCCGGCGTAAAGGGCAACACCGCCACAAACGTAATGAAGAACGCCGTGGTAGAGACGGGCGCGAGCATCAAAGTGCCTATGTTCATAGAAGAAGGCGAGATTGTCCGCATAGATACCCGCACAGGCGAGTATATGTCCAGGGTGGGCAAATAATAAGTTATGAAGGCTGTGATCCAGCGCGTAAAACATACCTCGCTTAAAGTAGACGGCGCTTTAATATCCGAAATACCTTTCGGTCTTGCCGTGTACCTTGGCGTAAAGGCGGGCGACAGCGACAGTATGCCTGCGACCATGGCAAAAAAGATTGCCGCAATGCGCATATTCCAGGACGGTAACGGAAAGATGAATCTGTCTGTAAAAGACGTCGGCGGCGAAGTACTGCTTATATCGCAGTTCACGCTGTACGGCGACGCTTCTCATGGCAACCGCCCCAGTTTTACTATGGCGGAACGCCCCGAAAGGGCAGATTATCTTTACGAACAGTGCGCGAAAGAGCTGTCTTTGCTCGGCGTTACCGTAAAGAAAGGGGTTTTCGGCGCTGATATGAAGATAGAGCAGTTCAACGACGGTCCTGTAACGATTATCTACGAAATATAAATTAAAGCACGGGGCTGAATTTGCCTCGTGTTTTTATTAGGAGCATATCTTAAAATGAAGGTAAAATATCTCGGCACGGGCGCGGCAGAGGGAGTACCCGCTATGTTCTGCAAGTGTCCCGTGTGCGAAAATATACGCAAGCTGGGCGAAAGCGAATACCGCACCCGCTCGCAGGTGCTTATAGACGGCTGTCTTTCGGTAGATTTCCCGCCCGAAGCGTACGCACATTCGCTTAAATACGGATTTTCCTGCGGCGATATAAAGTATATACTTGCCACCCATTCCCATATGGACCATTTTTACGCGCACGATTTTATTTTGCGCGGTTACCGCTATGCTTCCCACTTCGAAGACGTCTTGCAAATCTACGGCAATTCGGAAATCAAAGCAGTGTTTAACGAATGTACCGCAAGGGAGATGAAACCTTCCGTTGCCCCCAATATATGCTTTAACGAAATACAATCTTACAGTAAATTCAATGTGGGCGGGTATACCGTTATGGCGCTCCCCGCGAACCACGGCACAACCGAAGACGCTCTTTTATTCTATATTTCAGACGGGCAAAGCGGCTACTTGCACGTATATGACACGGGATTGCCCGACTGCGATTTTAATTATTTAAAGGATAACGGCGCTAAGATAAATCTTGTAAGCCTTGACTGCACTTACGCCGACCGCACGGGCATTACGCGCAAGCGCCATATGAACGTAGAAGACGGAATGCAGGTCAAACAAAAGTTGATTGGTTTAGGAATATGCGCCGATGAATGTAAATTTGTCATAACGCATTTTTCGCACAACTGCAACCCTTTGCGCTCGCGGCCTGCCGAAGTGGAAAAGGAGTATAACGTGATCGCCGCTTACGACGGCATGGAGCTTGAAATCTGATGCACGTGTTCAGGCATTTAAGAACGGTAAATAAACACCGCCGCGCGGTGCGCAGGCTGTGTTTCAAGGCAGGGCTATATAAAAGGGGGCTGCTGCACGATCTGTCCAAATACAGTCCTTCAGAATTTATCCCAGGGGCAAGGTTTTTCCTTGGCGACAAAAGCCCGCAGGTTGCCGAAAGACAGATAATCGGCTATTCGGCGGCATGGCTTCACCATAAGGGGCGCAACAAGCACCACTTCGAATACTGGCGCGACGTTTGCGACGGCAGGAATATCTGCGTAAAGATGCCAGCCGAGTACTTCGGGGAGATGGTCTGCGACCGAGTGGCGGCGTGCAAAATTTACCTTAAGGATAAATATACAGACCGTTCGGCACTTGAATATTTTCTCGAGCGTACAGACGTGAATAACCTGCACGAACAGACGGCGGCAGACTTAAGATACTTTCTGGAAAGGCTTGCCGAGGCTGGGGAAGATAAAACGTTTGCCGAGCTAAAGCAGTTTGTAAAAAAGAATAAAAAGATGGAAAAAGCTAAAAAGAAAGAACTTCATAAAAAGATTAAAGAGAGTAAATAAAATCAGGCGGGAGCAAATTGCCCCCGCCATATGCTTTAATTAACGGTATTTTAATTCTTTGTTCTTGCAAGTTCCACGTTGTCGCTGTCGCGCGTGCGCAGTGATTTTACGGGGTGTTCGCTGTCCTGGTAGCGGTAGTCTTTGCCGAAACTTTTAATTGCCTTTTCTATTACCATATGCGAAGGCGTCTTGGTATCGCCCGACAAGAATTTTTCCTGGAAAGAAAAATAGCGGTGGTCGTCGGGCAGGCGGGAAAGTTCAGAATACCCCTCGCCCTCCATAGTAAGGGTGATAGTATCTTTAAGCACCTTTCTTATATATTCCTTGTTAGAGCCTAACTTTAACAGTTTAGGGAAGTTTCCCCCGCCTATAACGTCCTCGGCGGCGCGGTGTTCGTACTTTTTAAGAAGAGCTGCCGCCGTCTTTAAATGGCTTACTTCCATCTTAAAATGTTCAAGCCATATCTTTTTGATATTTTCGTCGCTCTCATCCTCGTACATAGACCAGTAAAGCCAGCACTCCGTATATTCGTGCATTACCCACATCTCCAGCCAGGACGAATTGGGGTCTTTAAGGCTTTCGTATTGCGTTACGTGCGCCTCTTCTATCATACCTATTTCAGCGTACAGCTTTCTGCCAAGGTCGTTTTTATACCACTGGGCAATGTTCATATAGTAGTTCATTGTCTGCTGTTCTGCGGCGGTTATGGTATTTACAACCATCTTGGTATACAGGTCTGCCGTCTGGCAGTCTATATGCGGTTTGATCTCGTCGGCAGGGAAGCGGTGTTCGGCGATAGTCGGTCTTCCCGGCATAATCTCGGTAAACTTTCCAACAAGCACGTCGGCGTCTTCGCCCTTATCCATTTTAAGCAGGTTTGCAAAGCGGTAAAGGTGGTCAAAATCTTCTAAAAGGGCAAAGTTAAGCGCCTTAATGTTATTCTCGTCCGTTTCGTTACGCGCAAGCTCTGCGGTAAGGTCAACGGCAAGCTGCTCGTACGCTATAGTCGTTTCGAGTATGCTTTCGTTGATGGGCTTTAAACAGCTAAGGCGCTTTTGCTGCTGCTGTTCCTGCCGCCTTACAACCGAAAGTTCGCTTAAAATTTCAGGCTCGTCGCAGTGCCTCGCAAGCTGGTGCATAAACCAGCAGCTTTCAAACTCAGTGCCGTTCATAAGTATAACGCGCGTCTTGGTATAGGGCGAAGTGTTATCCTTGTTGTAGCTTTTGGGGTACAGCTTTTTCAGCGGTAAAAAATTGTTTTCAAGACTTTTACATCTCTCTTCAAAAGGATTCATAAATAAAAGACCTCCGCATAAGTTTTTGCCAATACGTAAGTCTTTTAACCGTTATTTTCAGATATTTGCTATATTTTCCCCGCCGCCATTACGGAATTTACGTAAATTTTCGGGTACGTCTCCCGCGGGTATAGCGTCAGCCGCCATGCAAGTGCCTTCTTCTTTTGCCACGGAGTAGTACCATATCTTGTAATCTATGCGCTCGAGGTGGGTTTTAAGTTCGTCTATTTTTTTCAGAACGCTTTGCTTTTGCTGCCGTAAAAGCCCAAGGCGGTCGTCTATTGTTTCATCGCCTGCCAATGCCCAGTCCACAAAGGTTTTAATTGTCTTTATGGGCATACCCGTGGCTTTTAAACATTCTATAAGTTTAAGCCATTCCATATCGCTGTCTTTAAACATACGTATTCCGCCTTCCGACCTTTCCACAAAGGGCAGCAGGCCTTCCTTGTCGTAGTATCTTAAGGCAGAGGGAGCAATTCCAAGCATTTTAGCGGCTTCGCCTACAGTGTAAAACATAATATTCTCCTGAAAATTTTTAATTTTTTTTGTGAAAGTCCTTGACTTAAAGCGTACTTTAACTATTATAATTTAGTTGAACTTAAATTGATTATATCACCGCGAAAGGCATATGTCAACGCAAGTAAAATAATAGCAGGGGGTTTTAAATGGTAAAACAAACGGCAGGCAGGGATAAACTGTCTGATATAGCGCCTAAATTTGCCGAACTCAACGACGACGTTCTTTTCGGCGAAGTATGGTCAAGGGAAGATAAACTTTCTTTACGTGACAGAACGGTAATAACGGTAACGGCACTTATCGCAAAGGGAATAACAGATAATTCGCTGAAATATCATATCCAAAACGCCAAAAACCACGGCGTGACTAAAACCGAGATGGCGGAAATTATAACGCACATAGCTTTTTACGTGGGCTGGCCCAACGCGTGGGCGGTTTTTCCTATGGTAAAGGAAGTGTACGCCGACGAAAAAGAAAGCTGTGCGGACAGTCTTTTCGGCTTGGGCGAGCCCAATACGGCTTACGCTAAATACTTTACAGGCAACAGCTATTTAAAGGTGCTCAATACAAAAGGTGTAAGCGTGTGCAACGTAACGTTCGAACCTTCCTGCCGCAACAACTGGCACATACACCACAAGGGCGGGCAGATTCTTTTGTGTACCGACGGTGAGGGGCTTTACTGCGAGTGGGGGCAGCCCGTAAGAAAACTCCATCCGGGCGACGTGGTATACATTGCCCCCGAGGTTAAGCACTGGCACGGTGCTGTAAAGGACGAATGGTTCACGCATATATCCATAGAAATACCCGCCCAAGACTCGTCTAACGAATGGCTCGAGGCGGTGGACGATACAACATATCTGCAAGCAAACGTTAAGGAGGATTAAAATAATGCTTGGTAACTTCACATATTGCAACCCTACGAAACTGCACTTCGGCAAAGACTCTTTGGACGCCCTCGCGGGCGAGATGAAAAATTACGGCAAAAACGTGATGCTCGTGTATGGAGGCGGCTCTATCAAGAAAAACGGCATCTACCAGAAGGTAGTACAGATTTTAACGGAATGCGGCAAGAACATAGTAGAAGACGGCGGCGTAATGCCCAACCCTACCGTGGAAAAACTGTATGAAGGGGTAGAGATTGCCCGCAAAAACAACGTAGATTTTATTCTGGCGGTAGGCGGCGGCTCTGTCTGCGACTATTCTAAGGCGGTGTCGGTATCTGTCTATTGCGACGAAGATCCCTGGGATAAATATTTTATACGCTTCGAAGACGTCTCCTGTAAGATAGTGCCCGTGGGCTGCGTGCTCACTATGGTAGGCACTGGCAGCGAGATGAACGGCGGTTCGGTAATAACCAACCATGAACAGAAACTTAAAATAGGCCACGTGTTCGGCGACAACGTGTTCCCCAAATTTTCTATACTCAACCCCGAATTTACCTACACACTATCCAAATACCAGATGACGGCAGGTATCTACGATATAATGTCGCACATACTTGAGCAGTATTTTTCGGGCACTGACGACAATACTTCAGACTATATTTCAGAAGGGCTTCTGCGTTCGCTTATACACAGCGCAAGGCTGGCGGTTAAAAACCCGCAGGACTACGAGGCAAGGAGCAACATTATGTGGACAGCGACATGGGCTTTGAACACGCTTGTCGCCCAGGGCAAATCTACCGACTGGGAAGTGCATATGATAGGCCAGGCGGTGGGCGCGTACACCGACGCAACGCACGGAATGACTCTTTCTGCCGTTTCAATGCCCTATTACCGCCATATAATGCCGTACGGCGTTGAAAAATTCGCCCGTTACGCCGTGAATGTATGGGGAGTTCCCGCCGAAGGCAAGACGGATATGCAGCTTGCCGAAGAAGGGCTTGCCGCTATGGAAAGCTGGATGAACGAGATAGGGCTGGTAATGAATATCACCGACCTCGGCGTAACCGAAGATATGCTCGACGGCATAATAAAGGCAACGTTTTTAAACCAGGGCGGCTACAAAGTGCTTACCCCCGCCGAAGTAAAGGAAATTTTAAAGCAAAGTTTATAAAGTTTATATATAAAGGGCGCGGCTTGATGTGCCGCGCCCTTATACTATGCTTTAATTATTAAAACTCTATGGCTTTTTCTATATAGCTTTCCAGCTCTTCTATCTTAAGCCTTATCTGCTGCATGCTGTCGCGGTCGCGTACCGTAACCGTTCCGTCTTCAAGGGTATCAAAATCTACCGTTATGCTGAAAGGCGTTCCTATTTCGTCCTGCCTGCGGTAACGTTTGCCTATGCTGCCCGTAACGTCGTACGTGACTGAAAACTTTTTGGCAAGTAAAGCGTAAACTTCCTGCGCTTTGTCGGCAAGCCCTTTTTGCAGGGGAAGCACAGCCGCCTTGTAGGGCGCAAGGAAGGGGTGCAGGTGCATAACGGTGCGCACGTCGTTCTTTTCTTTATCAATAACTTCCTCGTCGTAAGCGTCGGTGAGTATGGCAAGCACCATTCTTTCCACGCCGAGCGAGGGTTCTATTACGTAAGGTATATATTTTTCGTTCGTGGCAGGGTCGGTGTATTCCATGCTCTCGCCGCTCTCGTTCTGATGCTGTGTAAGGTCGTAGTCCGTCCTGTCGGCAACACCCCAGAGCTCTCCCCAGCCGAAAGCGAAGTTGTATTCGAAGTCGGTTGTCGCCTTGGAATAGAAGCAGAGTTCTTCGGGCGAATGGTCGCGCAGCTTAAGATTTTCTTCCTTTAAACCTAAAGAAAGCAGCCAGTTTTTGCAGAAGTCTTTCCAGTAGTAAAACCATTCAAGGTCTGTTCCCGGTTTGCAGAAAAATTCCAGCTCCATCTGTTCAAATTCGCGCACGCGGAAAATAAAGTTACCCGGGGTAATCTCGTTGCGGAAGGATTTGCCTATCTGCCCTATGCCGAAGGGCACGCGCATACGCGTAGTGCGCTGTACGTTTTTAAAGTTTACAAAGATGCCCTGCGCCGTCTCGGGGCGAAGGTACACGGTGTTTGTAGTGTCTTCGGTAACCCCCTGGAATGTCTTGAACATAAGGTTGAATTTACGTATAGAAGTAAAGTCGCTTTTGCCGCAAACGGGGCATACTATGCCCTTTTCTTTGATAAAAGCTTCTAAGGCGTCGTTATCCATCGCCTCGACTTTAATGTCAAGCGAATGTTTCTTGCAGTAATCTTCCACAAGGTTGTCGGCACGGTGGCGCGTCTTGCAGTTTTTACAGTCCATAAGGGGGTCAGAAAAACCGCCTATGTGCCCGCTTGCCTTCCATGTGCGAGGGTTCATAAGTATGGCGCAGTCAAGCCCGGTGTTAAGGGTGTTCTGCTGTACAAACTTAGCCCACCATGCTTTTTTAACGTTATTTTTAAGCTCAACACCCAAAGGGCCGTAGTCCCACGTGTTGGCAAGCCCGCCGTAAATTTCGCTCCCGGGGAAAATAAATCCTCTGTTTTTGCACAGTGCCACAAGTTTATCCTGCGTCACAGCCCTTTTTTTTTCCGCCATAAAAAATCTCCTGTAAAATTTAAGTAAATCAATTTTATTCAAAATAAACCTTTAAGTCAAGCGATTGCGCCGCAAAAGCGGCATGCGCACGTACGTAAAAGAGCAAAATTTTGGCTGTCGGCAGAAATTTAATTAAAAAATTGTCAAATCGCGAAAAAAATGTGGCTTAAATTATGTACTTTTGTTGTATTTATGTGGTATAATTATATAGCTAAATTTATCGTCTGTTAAAAAGGTGAGATATGTTATCTGATATAGAGATAGCCGAAGGGTGCGAACTCCGCCCCATTATGCAAATTGCCGCAAAATTAGGGCTGGACGAAGACAGTCTTGAACTATACGGCAAGTACAAGGCAAAAATAAATTTGCCCAAGGTAAACCCCAAGTCTAAACTTGTGCTGGTCACAGCGATTAACCCCACGGCAAGCGGCGAGGGTAAAACCACCGTGTCTATCGGTCTTGCCGACGGTATGGCTAAACTTGGCAAAAAAGTGTGCCTTGCCCTGCGCGAACCGTCGTTAGGCCCTGTGTTCGGCATAAAGGGCGGTGCGGCAGGCGGCGGCTACGCCCAGGTTGTGCCCATGGCGGATATCAACCTGCACTTTACGGGCGATCTTCACGCGATAACTTCGGCGAATAACCTTTTATGCGCCGTTATAGATAACCACATATTCCGCGGCAACGCGTTAAAGATTAAAAACGTTTACTTCAAGCGCTGTATGGATATGAACGACAGGGCGCTCCGCGGTTTAACCCTTTCGGTGGAAGCGGGCAAAATGAAGGGCTGCGAAAGCTATACGCGGCAGGAATCTTTCGAAATTACCGCCGCAAGCGAGATTATGGCAATCCTTTGCCTTGCTACCGACCTTGCAGACCTTAAAAACAGGATTGCAAACATTGTAGTGGGAGAGGATGAAGACGGCAACTTTGTATACGCAAGGCAGCTCAACGTACACGGCGCTATGGCAACCCTTTTAAAAGACGCTATAAAGCCCAACCTTGTGCAGACTCTCGAGGGTACTCCCGCGATAGTACACGGCGGGCCGTTCGCGAACATTGCCCACGGCTGCAACAGCATAAGGGCGACATACACGGCGATGACGCTTTCAGATTACACCGTTACCGAGGCAGGCTTCGGCGCAGACTTGGGGGCGGAAAAATTCCTTGATACCAAGTGCCGCGTGGCAGGCATACAGCCCGACTGCATTGTAATAGTAGCCACGGTCAAGGCGCTTAAACTTCACGGCGGGGCAGACAAAGCCGCTTTGTCAGAAGAAAATTTACCCGCGTTAAAGGCAGGGCTTCCAAACCTTTTAAAGCATATCGAAAATATGCAGGGCGTGTACAAAAAACCCGTGGTAGTCGCAATGAACAGGTTTGTTACCGATACCCCTGCCGAAATACAGGCGGTGCTCGACGCGTGCGCAAACGCAGGCGCAAGGGCGGTATTTACCGACGTCTTCCTTAAGGGCGGCGAGGGCGGCAAAGAGCTTGCCAAAGCCGTAATAGAGGAATGCGCTAAGCCGTCACAGCTCTGCTATTCTTACGACCTTAACGACGGTATCTGCAAAAAGATCGGCGACATAGTCACTAAAATTTACGGCGGCGACGGCGCGGATTTTTCAGATATTGCATTAGAAAAGATAAAGGATTTAGAGGCGAAGGGCGTGGGCAACCTGCCCGTGATAATAGCAAAAACGCAGTATTCGCTTTCAGACGATCCCAAAAAACTTGCCCGCCCCGAACATTTCCGCATATACGTGCGCGATATAATTTATAAAGGCGGGGCAGGCTTTATAGTGGCAGTAGCGGGCGATATAATGCTTATGCCCGGGCTTGGCAAAGTGCCTGCTGCGGAGCATATTGATATTGATGGGGAAGGGAACATCACAGGTCTCTCCTGATTAAAATAAAATCTCAATAAGCTACGCAATACCGACCTCTTGCCTCCCCTGTAAGGGGAGGAACTAAAGGAGGGGTTTAAACTTAAAAATCATTTATTTCAGAGAAGAATATGGATATAAAAGAACTACCTGAAGCGACCAATTTCATAGAACAGTTTATCAACGAAGAGCTTGCCGCAGGCAAGTTCGAAAGCCGCGGGAACAAAATTTTAGTAAGGTTTCCGCCAGAGCCCAACGGCTATCTGCATATAGGGCACGTAAAGGCGCTCTCCATAAATTTCGGCGTAAAGGAAAAATATGGCGGCGAGCTCAACCTGCGTATGGACGATACCAACCCCGCCAAAGAAGATTACGAGTATGTAAATTCTATAATTGAGGCGCTTGACTGGCTGGGTTACAAGTACGACAGGCTGCTTTTTGCCTCTGACTACTACGACAAACTTTACGAGATTGCCGAAAAATATATAATGGAAGGCAACGCGTACGTTTGCGACCTTTCCGCCGAACAGATTACGGCTACAAGGGGAACACTCACTGAACCTGGCACGCCCTCGCCCTACAGGGACAGGAGCGTAGAAGAAAACCTTAAACTTTTCCGAGAGATGAAGGCGGGCTTATATCCCGACGGGGCTAAGGTGCTGCGAGCAAAGATAGATATGTCGTCGCCCAATATTAATATGCGCGACCCAGTTATCTACCGCATAGCGCACGTAAACCATTACCGTACAGGCGACAAATGGTGCATATACCCTATGTACGACTTTGCCCATCCCCTGTCCGACGCGATAGAGGGGATAACCCATTCGCTCTGCTCGCTTGAATTTGAAAACCACCGCCCGCTGTACGACTGGGTGATAGAAAAGGCGGGATTTGAAAAGCCAGTACCCCGCCAGATAGAGTTTGCAAGGCTGAATATAACCAACACGCTTATGTCCAAGCGTTACCTTAAAAAACTGGTGGACGAAGGCGTGGTAAGGGGATGGGACGATCCCCGCATGCCTACCCTTATGGGACTTAAAAACAGGGGCGTTCCGCCCGAGGCTTTGAAAAAATTCGTCACGTCGGTGGGCGTGGCAAAGGGATATTCGGTGGTAAATATCGCCCAGCTCGACAGTTTTATCCGCGACGATTTAAACGAAACGGCAGAACGGGCGATGGCTGTAATAAACCCGCTTAAGGTGGTAATAACCAATTATTCGGGCGAAGAAGAATTAGAGGTAGAAAAGCATCCCCTTCACCCCGAAATGGGCACAAGAAAGGTAAAGTTCACGGGAACACTGTATATCGAACGCGACGACTTTGCCCTTGTTCCCCCGCCCAAGTACAAAAGGCTCACGGTCGGCGGTACGGTACGGCTTAAAGGTGCGTACATTATACGCTGCGACAAAGTCCACACCGACGAAAACGGCAACGCCGAATGGCTTGAATGTACCTATTTCCCCGAATCCAAAAGCGGAAGCGGGCAGGAATGTAGCGTAAAGGCAAAGGGCGTTGTGCAGTGGGTAGACGGCAAATACGGCTGCGACGCCGAATTCAGGCAGTACAGCCCCCTGTTAAACGACGAGCAGTATCCCGACCAGGACTACGGCGAACGCATCAACGCGCAAAGCGAAAAGATATTCCATGGCAAGGCAGAACCCTACGTAATGCAGGCGGCAGACGTTGCGTTCCAGCTTATACGTACGGGATATTACAAAAAATGCGCCGATGCAGACGTCCTTTCAGAAATAGTTTCACTTAAAGACAGTTTCAACAAATAAAATACTTCACCGTCATTTTTTGACGAACGGGGAGAAAATTATGGTATACGTAATTATATGCGCGGTAGCGGTAATAGCTGTCATAGCGTTTTTAATCGGTATGTTAAAGGGCTATTCCAATACAAAGACGTGGGCAGTAGAATACTTGTTCGCCGCGTTCATAACCGTGCTTATTTACAGCATCGCAAAGGTGGAGAACGCTATCGCCAACGCCTGTCTTACGCTCGGCACGGCGATAGTACTTCTGTTGCTTTTTGCATTCCTTTCAGGCAGGATAAAATCTTTTATCTTCAAACAGACGGCCGACGCGCGTCTGCGCAATTATTACGAGACGTACGGCGAACGCGAAGAACATTTTCTGGAGATAATAGACTCGATAGAGCTGAACGACAGAAAGGCTTACGAAAGGCTTACCCACCGCCATATGAAGGAAAAAAGCGGCCCTGCGGGCGTGGCAGACAGAATTTGCGGCGGCTTGAATCTTGTTATTAAGGCGCTGGTGGTATGCGCTATAACGGCTGTTGTTGTGCTGCTTGCATTGCAGTTTACCCAGCTTTCCTTTGTATGCGAAGGCGGCGCACTGTACGGCGTATATACAAGCGGCATATGGGTAGCCATATCCCCGTATATTTTCGATTTCCTCCTTGTTGTTATATTGCAGTTCGCTTTAAGGGCAGGTTACCGTGCAGGCATACTCCGTTCGCTGTGGTTTATAGTTGAACTTGCGCTTGTCGCAGGGGCGGCTTACGTTTCGTATCACCTTGCGTTCAGGGTGGATTCCTTTATTTCCCTTGCAGCAGGTCTTTCAGACGTGTCGTTTATAGCCTCGGCAGGCTCGGCAATATCCGCCTTTTTGCCGTCGTTTACGGCGCAGACTATAGCGCAGGCGATTATACTTGTCGGTATATTTATTATAGCGCTTATATTGGTACTCATTATCGGCGCTATAGTATCAAGCATAATAAGGCGTATCCGCGAAGGGCACACCGTAAGCGCGGTAGACGGCGTAATAGGCTCGTTTATCTTTACGGTAATCATGGCGGGCATACTTTTGTATGTCGGCATGCTGCTCTATTCGTTAAGCGGTTTCAGCTTTATGCAAACATTCAATTCCTATTGCTATACCGTGGGGGAAGACGGCGAAACATGGTCGGCGGCAATCTTTTCCAGCATTTACAGTAAAAACCCGCTCAACTCGATTGAGTCTTTTGCCCAGTTGCAGGCAAAAATAAGCGGTTGGTTTAATTAATAAAATAAAAAATCGGGGCGCTGCATGCGCCCCTTTTTTATTTTATTCTTCGCAAAAACTTTCGCAGCAGGTGCAGTCTTCGCCTACGCAGCCGAAGCCTACGCGTATTTTAGCCAGCGTGCAGTCATGCCCGCCGAAGTTGTATTTGCAGTTGGATACCTCGCATGCTACGCCGTGGTTTACATTTTCCATAAACTAACCTCCTTTTTAAATTATTTTGCCCGAAAGCATAACGAATATGCGGCGGGTATTGACAAACGGCTAAAAAAATATTAAAATAAAACTACAAAATAAGTTTAAGGGCATCACGGGTATTCATATGAAAGTTATTTTATTGCAGGACGTTAAGGGCCAGGGCAAAAAGGGCGAGGTTAAAGAGGTAAACGACGGCTACGCACGCAACTACCTTTTCAAACACAAGCTGGCGGAAGAAGCCACGCCTGTAAAACTCAACGATATCAAGCAGAAACAGGCTTCGGCACAGTACCACAAGGCGGAAGAACGCAAGGCATGTATCGCCATGGCAGAAGAGCTTAAGGGTAAAAAAATACCCGTAAAAATCAAGGCGGGCGCAAACGGCAAGCTGTTCGGTTCGGTTACGGCGCAGAACGTCGCCGATTCCCTTGCCGCGGCGGGGTACGAGGTGGATAAACGTAAAATCGTGCTTACCCAGCCTTTGAAAACGCTTGGCGAGTACGAAGTGGAAATAAAGCTCACCGAAGGCGTTACGGCAAAAGTAACGGTTACGGTAGAGGCAGAGTAATTATTTCAGACAAAAAAGGAGTGCGCCGCACTCCTTTTTATAATATAATTTTATTTTATTTTTTTGTGTTTTGTCGCGTCGGGAGAGGTGGAGATAGCAACGGCTATCCGTATTCTCGCCGTCTTCATCGCAATGGCAATGTCTATAGAAACCTTGCCAGTCGCGTCTGTGCCTATGCCCCAGTCGGGTGCTTTTACGTTCATCGAATAGAATTTATCCATCCACTCTTTTTCAAGGTTTAAAACCTGGGCGTAAGGGTAAATTTCATAGAATAACTGGGGATGCTTTGTCGCCGTTTCCCTCAGTTCGGCATGCTGTGCCGTCTTTATAAATTTACGGAAGCCGAGTATCGCCCCAAGCTGTTCGCTGTATTTTTCGGTGCGCGTTATAAGCGCTGTAGAGGCTATCGTTACGGCATAGCCGAAAACACATATAAGAATTTTAGGTACAAGTTCTATAAGGTTAGAGGGCACAAGCCACGCGTACAGTGCCGTGCATGCTACGCATATAACGATAATGCCCGCCAGATATCCCGCGAATATTTTTGGTTTCATCTTATATCGGTTGTACATCAGCGTTTCGCAGAAGGCGTAAACAATAAGCGGTGGTATGGCGAAAATAAGTCCCGTTATGTATACATATTTAGGTGAAATGCTTACCATGGCGAAAAAGGTTGGCGCAAAGCCCATTACGAACGCCGCCAGCACTGCAAACAGTACCGAAAGCCCCATGCTCGTGCTCGAATAAGAACCGCCTGCCTTCTCGTCTACAGCCTTTTTCACCGATTCGGTTGTCTTATAAAAATCCTCGTCCAGCTCGTCTATATAAACTACGTTGGTGCGTCTGAACAAATTGTAAAATAAAATCTGCTGGTAATTGGGCGCGATGGCGGGGAGATTGCTGCATTTGGTAAGTACAGGCTTGTTCGCATCCTTCAGATTGATCTTTATGTAGCCCTTTGCCGCCCAGTGGAATATCAGCGAAGCCACGTCAGAATCGCTTACGGTGTTGTCTATAAGTTTGCCTACTAACAGGGGATCGTATCCAGGCGGCAACTCGCGGCGCATTTCTTTTTTAAGCCTGTGCTTGTTGAAAAACACAAGTTTTACAACGATAAGCGCTATAGCTATAACGCCGAGGACAATTAAAACAAAATATCCGTTTATGTTTGTATAGCTGCTTATCGTGCCCGCGTTAAACGACGCGTACATTTTAAGCTCTGCCCCGCTTTCGATATCTGTAAGGGAGATGGTAACGTTGTTGCCCGCTATGCTGTACTTTACGTCTTCCCCGTCGAGGGTAATTTCCACAGAGCCGTCTGGCGTGTACGGCAGGTTAAACCTGAAGGCCGCCACTTCAATTTCAGCTTCGATACCGTTCAAAGGGTATATGCAAACCTCGTTTTCCGTCTGGTCGGTGCTGTAATATTCGTAGTATAACGTGTAGATATGGCTTTCGTTGGTCTTTGAATCCTCGTCGCCTATCTCTACAACCACGTCGCCGCTCTCGCTGTCTATCGAATAATCAGCTTCCTCGTATTCTCCGTCGGTAAATTCATATACGCTTAAATTAAGAATCCTGTCGCTGTCTTCGGTAATAAGAGTCCTTGTAATGGCGTAGCTTTTAGCGCCGGTGTAGGTAACCCCAATCTTCTCGGTTACGCACATATAGCCGCTTTCGTCTATATCGTAGGTGACGTCAAAGGTGTTAAAGACGTAAGAGTACGCGTCAGAATTGCCGTCTGAATGGCTGCTTGCATAGGCATTCCCGGTATGGAAAAAGCACAGCGGAAGTAACGCCGCCAGCACGGCAAGTATCACGGCTACCCAAAGGCGCTTTTTATAAAACGCTTTCATTTTCCCCTCGTGCCGACTTCAAGTCGGGCTTTAGCGTTATTTAAAAGATATTCTTCTTAAGTTCGGCCATAGCGTTCTTAAGGAATATTTGCGCGGTGCTGTCCTTTTTTATGGCGTTTTCTGCTTCAGCGAAAGTAAACCACTTTACCTCGGAAAGTTCTTCCTCGTCCAATACGGGTTCGCCGTCTTCAGCCATAACAAGGTAGTTAAGCATAAGCACGTTTTTGGGCTCGTGGTAACGCGAACTCATATATTTGAATTTTACGGTGTTAAGTTTGGTTTCCTCTTTAAATTCCCTTGTAACAGCCTTTTCTGCCGTTTCGCCCTTTTTTACATACCCTGCAAAAAGAATGTAATCTTCCTGCCCTACGTGTTTTGCAAGCAGTATTTTATCGCGCGATCTGTTAATAACTATCATGCTTACCGCGGTGGCAAACTGGGGGAAGCGGAACTCGTTGCAGTTTTTGCAAAAAGGCACAAGCCCTTCCCTGTGGTTGAACATAAGCGAAAGTTTTTCACCGCATTCTGTACAGAACATAAATTTTTTTACCTCCTATTAGATTAAATTGCGTCTGAATGTATTATATTACCATTATAAACCCTTTTTATATTTTTTTCAATACATTGCGGCAAATTTCCGCTCCGCTTAGAGTGGATAATAAGCGTATACCTTAATCTTGCCCTATATCGTTGTTGGCTGTGCCGCCTGATTTTCCTCCTGTTTGGATATTTTCTTCATATCCTCGCCGCGCCTCTTGCGGACGAGGTAGAATATAAGATAAATGGCGGGCATGCCAAGGTTTGTTTCAAGACAGGAATTTACCAGAAGCGTTTGTATGCTGAGCGTTGTCATAGGGCGTATGCCGTTTATAAGCAGGGCAAATTCCCAGCCGAACTGCACAAAAAAGCCGATTAAAAATAATTTTATTACATCGACGAATGGTTGTTGTTTTTTCATCAGGACAATAATTAAAATAAGGTAGCTTAAAACCATCGCAACGCCCATCCAGCCGTGGTATGCACCCGTTGTCCGCACCGTTGTAATTGTTGCGTCGCCGCCGAGTTCGGCTATCGAGGGGCAGATCAGCCACCACATTATTATTAAAAACACCCAGTATTTAGCGTATTTATCACGGCTCACGAGCGTCCAAATAAACGCAAAATTGGTTATGCCGTAACTTAGTGACATCCATAACAGTACTAAGAAAGTTCCGCCCGCGTCCGCCAATTCGCCGTTTATATACACGGTACGGGTATGGCTTATAAGATAAAAGCCGCCGAAGTCGACAACCAGATATAAAACGCCGCCGAACAGTGCGAATAACGCCGTCTGATAGCGTTTCTGCCAAATCAGAAGTGCCATAAATACGACTATGAATATGCTGTCAAGAATTATGTACAGCACGTTCAGGTTGCGCGTAGGCGTGATTTCAGTCAGCGTTTCTGTCGCTGAAAGTAACGATGATAGTAAGTTCATAACAATTCTCAAAGCCTGATTACTGATTTTACACGTTAAGACTATCACTTTTTTATTGTTTTGTCAATATCATACTACAATAGGAGTGTATAATAAACACCTAAATTTCCGCTCCGCTTGACATAATTTTATATATGGTATATAATGGTAAATGGTTATAACGTATCTCGGGGGAATTATTATGGATTATAGTCAGGCAAAAAAGCTACTCAGCGAACACGGACAAACCCAGCTTCTGGATTATTATGCAGAGCTGAGCGAGGGGGAGCGGGCAGACCTTATCTGCCAGATAGCGTCTCTTGACTTCGGTCTGTTAGACGGCATAGGCAACACGGGCACGCGCAAGATAGGCAAACTTTCACCCGTGCAGACTCTCGGCGTGGCAGAGGTAGAAAAGAACAGAGCCGCTTACTATGCCGCAGGCATAGACGCCCTAAATAAAGGCTTGGTCGCCGCCGTGCTTCTCGCGGGCGGCCAGGGCACAAGGCTCGGTTCAGACAAGCCCAAGGGTATGTTCGATATAGGAGTCACGCGAGAGCTTTCTATCTTTGCCCAGCAGTTCGAAAATATAAAGCAGGTCACGGCAAACCTTAAAACCCCTTTCGACGTGTTTGTAATGACCAGCGATATAAACGACGCCGATACCCGCTTATTTTTTAAAGAAAAGCATTATTTCGGCTACCCCGAAGAAAAAATCCACTTCTTTACTCAGGATATGTCGCCTACGTGCAGTTTTGACGGCAAGATATATTTAGAAGAAAAGGGCAAAATCTTCCTGTCGCCCAACGGCAACGGCGGCTGGTATTCCTCGCTTATGGGCAGCCCCGCAGGCAAGGCGGTACGCGAAGGCGATATAAAGTGGCTCAACGTGTACAGCGTAGACAACGTTCTGCAGCGCATATGCGACCCCGTGTTCATAGGCGCAACTTTAATTAACGGCACTGACTGTTCTTCCAAGGTGGTTAAAAAGGCAAACGCCGCAGAGCGCGTGGGCGTTCTGTGCATAGAAGACGGCAAGCCCGCCATAGTGGAATATTACGAAATGCCCGAAGATCTCGCTTCAGCAACGGGCGCAGACGGCGAACTTATATTCGGCTACGGGGTAACGCTCAACTATCTGTTCAAGGTAGACAAGCTGGACGCCATACTTGAAAACAGGCTGCCCGTACATCTTTCAAAAAAGGTGATACCGCACATAATAAACGGTGAAAAGGTACACCCCGACGAACCCAACGGCTACAAGCTGGAAATTCTCGTTCTGGATATGATTAAACTTATGGACAGCTGCCTTGCGGTAGAGGTGGTGCGCGAACGCGAGTTCGCCCCCGTAAAAAACAGGACGGGCGTTGACAGCGTAGATACCGCCCGCGAGCTTTTACGTAAAAACGGGATAATTATTTAAACCAATGCAACTATACGGCATATTGCCGCATATATATGAAGGAATAACAATGACAAAGACTTTTAAAAGAATTTTAGCCGCCTGCCTTGCGGTTATTGCCTGCCTTTGCGCCGTGTTCTTTTCTGCCTGTGCAGAAGACGGCAAAGACGGCGAGGACGGCAAAGACCTTGACATTTACGACGTGTACAACGCCGTGAACGAGGCGAGAACGGCAGAGGGGCTGGAAACGCTCACCTTCCTCGAGTTTATCGAAGAATACTTTGACTACGTGTCAGACCAGGCGGTCGTTTCGGCAGATTCCACGGCTATTATGAACTATTCGCTGTTAAGCGGCGTAGCCATTTACACGCAGTACCCCTCAACCACAACTTACGGGTATTTCAACAACAGCGAAACTACTTACGACGTGTATGTGGGCTCTGGCGTTATTATCGACGTGGATAAGACGGCGGGCGACGCGTATATCATAACCAACGCCCACGTGGTTTACGATTCTGGTTACACCTCTAACAGCGGTATCTGCGAAGAGATTTATTTATATCTTTACGGCAGCGACACGTTAGGCACTGATTTTACCGTTACTTCGGCGGGCGTAACCAACTACAGCGGCATAGATAAACAGTATGTACAGGTAGTGGGCGTATCACTTTCGTACGATCTGGCAGTATTAAAAGTGACGGGCAGCGACGTATTAAAACACAGCGACGCCGTCGCGGCAAAATTCTGTGATGATTCAAGCATATACGTGGGCGAAGACGTGTACGCGGTGGGCAATCCCTCTAACGAAGGACTGTCCGTCTCGCAGGGCATAATAAGCAGGGATTCAGAAACTATAGAGGTAGACGTAGACGAAAACGGCACGTACGAATCTTTCCGCGTGTTCAGAATGACGGCGGCAATAAATGGCGGCAATTCGGGCGGCGCTGTCTATAACAGCTCGGGCGAGATTATAGGCATAGCAAACGCAACTTCGCTTACCTCGGATAATCTTGTGCAGGGTATGTGTTACGCGCTCCCCGCAAACAATGCCCGCCGTATAGCCCAGTCTATGATAGATACTTACGAAAGCAACGGCGTTGCCTGCTACTATCTGTCTAAAGCAACAATAGGTATAAACACAAGCGTTGTTTCAGGCAGTTCGTCGGCGGAGTACGACGCAACCCTCGGGCGTACCGTAATTACTGAAGAGGTCACCGTGGCGGCAGTGCAGGAGGGCACTCTTGCACAGGGCGTGCTTAAGGCAGGCGATACGCTTATATCCTATGCGATAGGCAAAATGTCGGGCGAAACCCCCGCAGCTGCCCAGACTGAAAGGTATTCAGGCTTTACCATACCCGAAAACAGCAACTATATCACCGATTCGCGCTATTGCGATACTACGGCGATTACGCGCAGCTATATGCTTACCGAAGCTATGATTTCAGTGCGCGACGGCGACACGGTAGAAGTTGTGATAGAACGCGACGGTAATGTATACTATATGTATTTCACTTTCAGCGGCACAACCAATTTTACGCAGTACTCTTAAATTAAAATAAAAATATAACGCCTCCGCTGCTTGCGGAGGCGTTTTGCCGTATTTAAATGGAATAATCGTCCAGATTGTAGGGCGTAACCTGGTAAACGTAGTAGTTAAGCCAGTTTATGTAAAACAGATTGGCGGTGGAAGTCCAGTTCATTTTTACTTCCGTCATAGTGCTGTCGGTAAAGTAATTTACAGGCGGGTCTATGTCAAGCCCCTTTGCCTTGTCGCGCTCGTATTCCTTTTTAAGCGTGTCGCGGTCGTACTCCATATGTCCCATTACAAATACCTGCCTGTTATCCGTACTTTTTATTATAGAAGCGCCCGCCCGTTTGGAATATGCCAAAATTTTAAGCGTGTCTATGTGCTTTATATCATCGGCGTATACAACGGTGTGGCGGCTGTGCGGCATGTGGAATTCGTCAGATATCCCCCGCATAAGCGGTTCGGGCGTGCCGTCGAATATGCGCTGGTGGGCAAATATGCCGAAACATTTATGCTTAAGCGGATGTTTTTTTATGCCGTAAAAGTAGTGCAGTGCAGCCTGCGCCCCCCAGCATATATAAAGGGTAGAGGTAACGTTTGTCTTTGTCCAGTCAAGAATTTCCACAAGCTCTTTCCAGTAGGCGACTTCTTCAAATTCCATATTTTCCACAGGCGCACCCGTTACGATAAGACCGTCAAAGCGGCGGCATCTAACTTCGTCGAAGCTCTTGTAAAACCTGTCAAGGTGGCTCTCTTCGGTGTGCGTGCTCTTGTAGGTAGAAGTCTTTATAAGCGTTATGTTTACCTGAAGCATACTGTTAGATAAAAGGCGCATAAACTGCGTTTCGGTAGTCTCTTTGGTGGGCATCAGGTTTAAAATGGCAATCTCTATGGGGCGTATCTCCTGCGAGGCAGCCCTGTCTTTGTCCATTACGAACAGTCTTTCTTCCGTTAAAATTTTGAATGCAGGTATATCCCTGTCAATTACTATAGGCATACTTCTTCCTTAAATGTAATTTTTAATTTCACGCTGCATATCGCGTTCCCTGTCGCGTTCGGCTATGGAACGGCGTTTATCGTAGGTCTGCTTGCCTCTGCAAAGGGCAATCTCGGCTTTTACAAGACTGCCTGAAAAGTAGAGGGAAAGGGGCACAAGCGTCATTCCCTTTTCGTTTACCTTGCCTGCTATTTTAGCCGTTTCGTACTTGTGCAAAAGCAACTTTCTGTCCCGTTTGGAATCCCTGCTGTTAAAAGCCCCCGCCTTGTCGTAAACGGCGATGTGCATATTTTTAATAAAAATTTCCCCGCCGTGCAGAAAGCAGAAACTGTCTTTAAGGCTGCAATTGCCCTTACGCAAGGACTTTACTTCAGCCCCTTCAAGCACAATGCCCGCCTCAAATTTTTCTTCTATAAAATATTCAAAACCTGCCGATCGGTTTACGGCTATAGTTTTTCGCATAAAATCCCTCCGCAACAGCGCCATAAAAGTATTATAC
>JAJQII010000116.1:1943-26340 GCA_021199295.1 Clostridia bacterium | reverse complement strand
GCCGTAAGACAATAAGATTACGCGCCGCGATGAAATCGCGGCGCGTATTGGAGAGATTTACTAATGAAACTGCAAAAACAGTTACTATGGTCAAACTTTAATTACTCTATTTCGATATAGGTAGAAGGCAGTTCCTTGGGTTTAGCTTTGGGTACAGTAAGGCTTAAAACGCCGTTTGTATACTTCGCCTTTATGCTTTCGCGCTGGATATCCTCGCCCACGAAATAGCTTCTGCGGCAGGATACGCTGCACTCTTTAATTACGTAACGTCCGCCCTTTTCCGGGGTTTCGTTGTCTTTGCCGCTTTTCTGTGCACATACCGTAAGATAACCGTCTTCAAGAGTTACATTTATATCCTTTTTATCGTACCCGGGGAGTTCCACGTCTATCTGGTAGCCGCCGTCCGTTTCGGTTATATCCGTACGCATTCTGTCGGGCTCGTCGAAGAACATAGGTTTAAAGAAGTCGTCCATCGCGTCGAAGAACGGATCGTGGAAAGGTCCGCGGTAGGGGTGCATGTCGCGGGGAGGACGCCTGTCGGGATGTTCATGTCTTTTTTCAGGATAATCTTTCATAATATTTATATCTCCTTTTGAGTTATTGATGATTTTGTCGGGGTTTGTTGTTCCTTTCGCCCTTCAGTTATATTATAATCGCGCTTTCTCTGTTTTAAACATAAAAAGTTAGAAATCGAAATATTTTTTTACGAATAATTTAAAGTGCATAAATAACAGGCGAAGGCGCACAGCCTTATAAAAAGGTAGTATGGTAGCTGAAAAACATTGGGCTTAGATTGCCACGTCGGGTTATGCCTCCTCGCAATGACATACCCCTCTTGCCGCCCCTGTAAGGGGAGGAATTAAAGGAGGGGTTTTCAGATAATAAGGTAAGCTGTGTGTTTTAAACCCCTTCGCCACAAGTGGCTCTCTTCCCCTCTCAGGGGACGCAAGAGTAAGGTAGTATGATAGCTGAAAGGCATTGAGCTTAGATTACCGCGTAAACCGCGTATATTCCACTAAAGTGAAAATTTTGCATTACATATTTACAATTAATTAAAAACGTGGTATGATTTTTACAAGGAGGGATAATTATGAAGGTTTTTACACGAAAAAGAATAGCGTTGTTCGCCGTTGCCGTTGTCGTTTTATCAGCGGCTGTATTATGTTCAGTCCGTCCGCAGATAGCTCTGGCAAATTCCGCCGCGTATTCGTGGGACGGCTCTGTAAACCAGGGCGTCTATCCCGCCGATGAAAACTGCCCGCTGGAAGTGGAAAGCGAGGTTTTAACTTTTAATATTGTAGACAATCCCGATTATTCGGACGATATGTCATCGGTTACGGCGGAGTACAATTTTTACAACCCGACTGAAGGGGATATAACGGCACGGCTTATGTTCCCTTTCGGCTCTATCCCCGATTATTACCGCTATTACGGTGATGCTTATAACGTTGATGCTGAAAAATATACCGTCACGTTGGACGGGGAGAATGCCAATGCCGAACTTCGTTTTAGCTATTATAGCTATAGTGAATTTGATTACGAAGTTGCCTCGGCTTATCTGTATGATTATAAAAAGGCAGACGGTTATTTTTCTGAAGATACCGTGCTCACGGCGGTAACTTTTACCGTTCCCGAGTTTGCGGATATTGCCCAGACAGAAAATCTCAAAGACCCGTATACATACGTAACTTACACGTATGACAGCAATATAAAGATTATAACTACAGACGCATGGTATTTTAACGACGAAAACCAGGAAGGCAAAGTTACTGTACGCTACGAGGGCACGGGGGATTTTACCGTGTACTTTGCCGGCGGCGTCCCTCAGGATATAACGGCTTACGCAGTCCCCTGGCAAGAAAATACGAATGGCAAAGGCTATAACCTTGACTATGACAGCCAGAAGGATGCGGCTTACGCGGTGGGGGGAAATACCACGTTCGGCGAGTATATCCAGAGCTTTAACCCCTTTACGGGCAAGTATGCCGAAAGCGACTGGTATAACTTCAGCCTTGATTATATAACACCCTACTCGATATATAAAAACTACGGCGTGATACAATATTTTACTGAATATGATCTGGAAGATATCGACGAAATTATTATGTACTGGTACGACTACGATATAGCCGTTCCTGCGGGCGGGTATGTTAAAAATTCTGTCACAGCGCCCATATATCCAGGTATGAATACCAGATATGAGCCCACTTTGTACGATTACACCTATTACCTGTCGCCTGCCGCGACATGGGCGGACTTCGGAAGTCTTACGGTTATTATAAACACGTCGGGCTATATTTTAGATAGTTCTATGGAATTTACTCAAAGCGGCAGCGCGGAAGAAGGGTTTACGTACACCGCCGTGTACGACGGCTTGCCCGAAGGCGAGCTTACGTTTCAGATGTGCCTTTCGGAAAATCCCGAAAAATCGTCGGGCGGCTATTCAGTAATAATTATCTACCTGATAGTTATCGCCGTTTGTGTAGCCTTGGTTGTTGCCGCCGTAGTGGTGCTAATTGTCTCTTTATTTAAACGTAGAAAAAACAAGCGTATAAATAAATTATGGTGAGAATGATAGCTGAAAGGTTTTTGCCTGGCTTTTCTCGCGCTCGCGAGAGATCCATTCGACTACGCGGCTAACGCCGCTCCGCTCAGGATGACGTAGTGTGCGGTCGTTTCAACTCAGGAACGGTACACAACAATCTGTCATTGCGAGGGGGTTCTACCCCGTGGCAATCCCGCGCGGACGCGCGACCAGCAGGCAAAAACGGCAGATTAGTTGTTTAAAAATAATACGTTATTTCTTAATAACTCTTCACCTTGTAAAAAAGGTATGATAATAATGTCGGCGCGTGCCTTTACAAAAGTGTATGCCTGTGCTATAATATTTTTATGAAAAAGCTGTCTTTAAAAAAATTAAACAGTCCCGACACGGCAGAGGGGGTGGAGCAAAGTCTGCTTGCCGCGGGCTTTGTTCCCTTTGATACCCGCAGGGACGGCATAACGCTTATGACCGTTTTCAAGGGTAAAGAACGGCATACGGGGCGTAAAAAGAAGACAGACGGCACTCGCGTAAAGCTGCAAAGCTATTGCCGCTGCGAGGGCGCGGAAGATAAAATTTTTATAGCCGTAAGCGTTGACAGCGATGAGGCGGCTAAAAAATGCAGGCATATATCCTGCACCGTTTACTCAAGGCAAAAACCCTCGGCTAAGAAAAGTTTATTCTGATTATATAGATATGTTTACACAAACGCATACGCTTGAAGTTTTACAGGCGGAAGATACAAATAAATGTAAGCCATTCAAGGCGTGGCACGTGGCAATATTGGCGCTTATAGCGGCGGCAATAATTTTTATTATACAGTTTGTAATGCTTTACGCCGACAACGTGTGGCCCTTTTCTGACAGGGTGCTTTCGCAGTACGACCTTCTCGCGCAGATAGTGCCCTTTGCCGAACACTTTTTCGACGTGTTCAGCGGGCAGACCTCTATCTTTTACAGCTGGCGCTTGGCGGGCGGCATGGACGTGTTCGGCACGGTCGCCTACTGCCTTATAAGCCCGTTCAGCTTTTTGTTCTGGGTTTTCGGCGAGGGCAACGCGTGGCACGCGGCGGCAGTAATGATTCCCGCGAAACTTTCGTGCAGCGCCCTAACGGCACTGGTTATGATAAAGCTGTGCTTCCCCGCGATGAAAAAGCCCGTGGCTTTGACTGCCTCGCTTTTGTACGCCTATTGCGGATACGTCTTTGTAGCTAACACCTATATAAACTGGATGGATTTTCTTATCTACCTTCCGCTTGCCGTACCCGCGTTTTTGCGGATGGTTAAAAAGGGTAAAATCTTCTGGTTTGCCTTTATTATAGCCTGCTGCATTTACACGTGTTTTTCTATAGCGTGCTTTTCTATGTTTATAAGCTATCCCGCCTTGGTGCTGTATGCCTTTATGGTAGTGCCCAAGGGGGAGCGGAAAATATATCTTACAAGGCTTTCGCTGGCATATATAAGCGGGGTAATTGCCGCGTTGCCCCTTATGATACCCGCCGTTATAGCATATGCCCGTTCGGGCAGGAACACGGGTATATTCGATTCTTTATGGAACGATATTTCAGAAACAAGCTATTCCCGCAAGCTGAGCTATATTTTAAGCGACAGCTTGTTCATCGTTTTAATCTTTATCTATTTTATACAGACAAAACTGCGCACTAAAGAGAGCAGGTATCTCGCGGTCGCGGGGCTTATGGTTATGATGCCCGTACTCGTGGACGAGTGCTGCGTGCTTATGAATATGGGCTCGTATATGTCTTACGCGTTAAGGTTTGGTTTTCTCAACGCTGTCTACGAGCTGGTTGTCTCCTGTATAGTGCTGGAAAAATTGTCCTTCCGCCGCAATCCCGAAAAATTCGGCAGACAGCTATCAGCCGTTCACAGACAGGGCAAGGCAGCAGCCGTAATGTATGCCGTGCCTGCCAGAAAGGCGGTAAAGAGGGAGAAGGGGGAATTAACATTGTCTTTCGCCCTGCCCTTTATATGTGTCTTTGCCTTCCTTGCTCTCGCGCTTTACGCCGTGGCTATCGTCTACAGCCTTACGCAGATGTATTCGTCCTCATTTTCCTCGTTCGCCCATTCCACGGGCGCTATGGAATTTATACTGTATACTTTCGCGGTGACGGCGCTCGTATACGTGATAGGGGCAACCCTGTATGTATGCAGGCTTGTCCCGTCTAAAATTATTTTTACGGGCATGGCTCTGGTTATAGCCTCGCAGGTGGTAATGTACGGCGGCATACTCGTTGACGGCAACATTTATAACCATGTGCGTTACGACCAGTACAATTCCCTTTACCAGCAGGTAATGGAGAATGAAGAACTTGAATCTTACGAATTCCGCGTAAAGGACTACGGCGCATATATCTCGGATAACCAGCCGCTTTTCACAAATTCTGCCGCCTACAGCATGTTTTCTTCGGTAACCGATTACGCCAACTTTGCGTTCAGCAATGTGTTCGGCATGGGCGGCAACGGCGTTAATACCATAAAGAGCAGGGGCGGCAATCTCCTCGGCAACTGCATAATAGGCAACAAGTACTACTTTTATAATTCTGAAGAGGTGAACGGTGTACGCCCCCAGCTTACCTTTGACTTTCTGGAAGAAGTGGGCAGGGAAAGCTACTTTATAATGTACGAAAATACCCTTGTGTTCCCGTCGGCGTATACGGTAAGCGGCGGCGAGATGGATGTGACCGAAAGCTATGACGATTATTTTGCCAATATGCAGAACATTTACGCGTTTCTCGGCGGCGAGGGCAGCGTGTTCGAAGAATACACTTTTGAAGAAGACGACGTAGTGGAAAAATATGTGGACGACGGCAGCGGCGGCGAGGTACGCGTGTTCCAGTTAAAGATGCACCTGCCCGTGTCGGGCGACTACACTTTCTATCCCCATTTTGCCGACGGAAGCGGCATAAAGTGGTACACGGGCACTTACTATTTAAGCAGCCTAAGCGATTTAAGTTCGGTGCGTACCTTTACTTACGCCAACAGCGCCCCCGACAGCTATTACTCCATTTATCTCGTGGGCGACAATTTGACGGCGGAAGATATTATAGAAAACTGCACGTACGTGGCTATATCCAAAGATACCGTGCAAGCGTTAAGCCAAAGCCTGTGGCAGAGGCAGGTAAAGTATACCATGACCAGCACTACGTTTACTACCACGATAACGGCAACGGTTACGGCAGGCGAGGGCGAGTACCTGTTTATAAATTATATGGCGCTGGACGGGCACACCGCTTGCGTGAACGGCAGGCAGGTACAGCTCAGCGAAAACGGGCTGGGTATGCTGCTTGTGCCGCTTGACGAGGGAGAGAATACCGTTGTTATAGAGTACAACTCGCCCTATCTTTTGTATATCTTCGCGGGCGTTTCTGTGGCGGTGGCTATGTTCGTGGTAATAGGAGTGCTGTTCTGCGGCAAAAAGGGCAAAAAACGGCTTGAGGCGGTAAAAACGCCTGCCGCTGTGGCAAGCGTGGCGCTTGCGTGCGTTGTGGTGGCGTTCTTTATGGTATTCCCCACTGGCGTGTTTATTTACAAACTTATCTTTTTGTAACGCGCGTCGCGTAAAAATAAATTGCTCAAATTTAAAATTGGGGGTTGCAAAACCCTTATATGTGTGATAAAATATACCGTGTGGGGGATAGCTCAGGCTTCCGCCGATGCGTAAAAAATTTTTCATAAATATATCGGAGGCATTAATATGACTGAACAGCAGATGATTGAAAAAATCAAACAGACTAAAGTTGTTCCCGTAGTGGTTCTTAACACCCTTGAGGAAACTTTACCCAAGATGAGGGCTCTCGTAAACGGCGGGCTGCCCTGCGCGGAGATTACTTTCCGTACGGCTTGCGCGGCAGACGCTATCGCGCTTACCGTTAAAGAATTTCCCGATATGCTCGTGGGCGCAGGCACTGTTATAAACAGGGAACAGTGCGAAAAGGCTATAGAAGTAGGATCTAAATTTATAGTTTCCCCCGGGTTCTCTGCCGAAGTTGCAGACTGCTGCGCAGAACACAAAATGCTCTATCTGCCCGGCATCGTAACCCCTACCGAGGCTATGATGGCTATATCCAAGGGCCTTACCACGTTGAAGTTCTTCCCCGCTTCTAACTACGGCGGACTTAAAACAATAAAGGCTATATGCGCTGCATTCCCTTATCTCCAGATAATGCCTACAGGCGGCGTTTCGGCAGATAATATCCTTGAATATCTTGCATACGACAAGATTATAGCTTGCGGCGGCAGCTGGATGATGAGCGGTACTCCCGAAGAAATCGAAGCTAAGACAAAGCAGGTAGTAGAGCTTGTTAAAAATGCGTAAACATTAAAATTAATGCGGTTTAAGCCATTCGGCTTAAACCGCATATTTTTTTGCCAAGCAAAAACACGCCTATATGTCGGCATTGCCGCACATAGGCGCGTTTTTTTAACTGACGATTAACAACTGCTGCCCAAAAAGCAGTTTGTTGTAGGCTACTTTTAACTTACCGTTCGGATTATTCTTTGCGGTTTTCTGATAGATTACAGTTTTTGTTGCGTGGAAGCTTTTGTTCTTCTAAGGATTCCGCCAAGGTTGCCCTGCGGCTCTTCCTTACAGTTTTACAATGTACTAAAGCTCTCGGCGTAAACTTAAGCATTGCATATTACTGAACTTCGGCTTTTAAAACCATTGCTTTATCCGCTTTAGGTTTTAGAACTTTTCTGTCCGCGTACAGCTCTCTTTTAAGAGGGCGGCTGTATTTCCCGTTTAGCGGCTATCAGATTTTTAATATTTTTTAAATCCGATGTTAGTTGTTCTTTGCCCTTTTTACGGGGCAGGTGTTGCAGCTTTTTATCAGATCGGTATTTCCAGATTTGCTTAAAATTTAAAATCCGCGTTCTGTTTATTACTGATAATTATTCGTTCCTCAACAGGAACAGTTTTAAAAGAAGCATTTTTATCGCTTTTGCACCTTTGCGTCGTCCGCGCCCTAAGGTACGATGGTGGGGGAACGTTTCGCGAATGTTCCTCTTCGGCGGCGGCTCGGGTACAAAAACCTGCACAATTACGTCTGTGCAGGTGATGTTTTTATTAAATTTTAATTTCGGGAACTGCTGCCTGCACTATACGGTACTTCAAGCTGTCGTCGGCTTATGCCGCCACAGGTAAGTCAAAACTTCAGGTTTTTGCAAATCCTACTTTTCCGTCCCCCGTCGGAAGAATTTTCGTAATTTCTTTCGGCTGCCTTTTACCTTTTTAAAGGTGTAAGTTCTTATTTTTGCTTCGGAATTATCTTTATCCGGATTGCGACGTTTCCTTATGCTCAGATAAAAACTTATCTTTAAAACTTCATCGGCACGCCGTAATCTATTATTGAATTTTCAGCCGAAGGTCTTCGGTTTTTCGGTCGTCTGCTTGCCTGTCCGTTTCCTTATATCCTGCGAAATTAAAACCGTGTTGTCAGATTGACGTTCCCTTCATGGAATTGTTCATTGGAGTAACCCTCCTTTTAACGTAGTAGCTTTGGCGAAGTAAAGAATTCTTTTCATGTCGTTTACCTCCTTAATGCTATATCAAAATTTATATCAACGGGCGGTACGCTTATTGCTCTCCGCTCTTCCGGTATAACATTGACCCGCTTTCGCGGCTACTTATATTTCATCTTAAACCTGCCTGATAATTTTTTTACGTGAAAATATTTAGCGCTAACATTTTTTGTTAGTTATTATCTTTTTGTAATTTCATTATAGCATATAAAAAGCGTTTGTCAAGGGGTATTTTAAAAATTTTTTAAGTTTTTTCAGAAAATTTTTTTAAAGGGCAAAACAGTAAATTTTATGCGTTTTAATGGGCAAAAAACAAAAAATATAAATATTGCTAATGGTAATTGCCAAAAATATAATTAACAAAAATGTGAAAATTTGATTATGCAAGCCAAAATTGAATGCCAAATGCCGATTTTGTGGTATAATACAAAACGGTAATGTTTATTACCTTTACTTTCTCAGAGGAATTTAAAATATGCTTTTTTATGTAGACGGCGCTTTGGGCTACGTAATGATAATCGCCATAATACTTGTGTTTACCAAGCTGTTCGGTTTATTGTTCCGTAAAATGAAATTGCCTGAAGTTCTCGGTTATATCATCGCGGGTCTTGCTATAGGTCCTGCTATTTTTCGGCGAGTTCTGCGGCTTTACGCTTATAGGGTTCGAAAGCGGCGTTGCCGACGGGACGTACAAGGCGCTCTTCGCGCTGGAAGAAGTCGAAGGCGGCGGCAACGAGGTTATGTCTATCTTCTCTAAGATAGGCGTTATACTTATAATGTTTGCCGTAGGACTGGAAACGGATATAAAACAGCTCAAAAACACAGGGCTTGCCAGCATACTTATAGCGCTTGCGGGCGTTGCCGTGCCTCTTTTATTGGGCTTTTTGATAAGCCTGCCGTTCGGCAGCATAGGGCTGGGCATAGACAATGTGTACCAGTGCATATTTATAGGCACAATCCTTACGGCTACGAGCGTTGCTATAACAGTTTCCGTTTTAAAGGAGATGGGCAAGGTATCTACAAAACTGGGAACTACTATAGTTTCGGCGGCGGTAATAGACGACGTCGTGGGTATCGTGGTGCTTTCCATAGTTACCAGCCTTGCAAAATCTTCCACTGCCGAGGCGGCAAACGGGTTCGAAGCGTTCAAAAGTACCATTTACGGCACTATAATTATGATAGTCGCCTTCTTTATAATAGCCGTGCTGCTGGGGTGGGGACTCTCAAAACTGTTCAAGTGGATGGAGGATAAATGGCCCAATACGCACAGGCTGCCCGTGTTCTCGCTTGTTGTGTGCTTTGTATACAGCTGGGCGGCGGAAGAAATTTTCGGCGTGGCAGATATTACGGGCGCTTTCCTCGCGGGCGTGGTGCTGGCGACTGCCCACCGCTCCAGGGATTATATAGACAGGCGGGTGTCGGTAGGCTCTTACATGCTGTTCTCGCCCATCTTCTTTGCCAATATCGGCATAAGCTATATAACTTTCTCGGGCGTGAGCGGAAGCATAATACTCTTTGCCGTGCTCGCGGTGCTTATGGGGCTTATCGGCAAAATTATCGGATGCGGCGCGGTGGCAAAGGGATTCGGTTACAGCTGGAGGGAATCTGCCATAGCCGGTGTAGGAATGATGGCTCGCGGCGAGGTCGCCCTTATAGTCACGCAGACGGTTATAGACGCCGAAACGCTGGGCGAACACGCCTTAGGCAGCGAGTTTATGCTTATGACGGTGCTGCTTATCCTGATATCTTCTATCCTTACCCCCATTCTTTTAAAGGTGCTGTACAAAAAGGATCTGCCCCTGCAAAACGGACCTGCGCAGAGTACGGGCGGCGGTACGGAAGAAAGTCTGCCGCAGGAAGAAGCCCCGCAGCAGAACGTTTGATAAAGTTAAATAATTTATGCCTCGGCTTTATCTCCGAGGCATATTTTTTACGCCGTGCACGTTTGACATATTGCCGCTGCAGTGATAAAATCATAGTAAGAGGTGTTTTATGCAGGGCGAAGCAGAAAAAATGACGCCGCTTGCCGCGAGGGTTGTCCTCGGCAAAAAGGAGGCGGCTACAAGCGCTATATCAGTGGTAATACTTGTAAATATGATAGTGCTTGTGCTTGTTCGCGCCACGGGGTTAATTATCCCGTCGGGGCTTTCTGCTGTATTCTGGGTGATTGTCGCCATACTTCTCGCCGCCGACGTGTCGGTGTCGCCGCTCTGTTTTTATTACGCTTTGAAAGAGGTTAAAGAGAATAATGCCGCCCCCGATTATACCATAGCTATGAAGGAGAACGGCATGATAGTCCTGTTCCACAGTGACAGAAGGCCGCAGGAGCTTTACTCGGGCGACGTGGTTAAGGTAACTTCGCGCGTGGCGCGTTTTAACTGGAACGCGCTGTCCGGCGGCTCGGGCAGGGGATACGGCACTGTAAAATTTGTAGTGCAGTCACAGATGGGCAGGATTGTAAAATATAAGGTTAAATATGTTGTAAACTGCGACTGCGTGGCGGAATTTTTATGTAATATGATTGGCATCGCCCGGTAGGTATGCCGGTTTGCGTTTATTTCATAGCGTGTCTAAACCTACGCGAGTAACCACAGCCTTACCGCCGTTGAGACGGAATTGAAGGAGGTGTTTTCACGCGCAAGGGTGTGAGCTTTATAGTAGTGTTGAAAAAAGAAATTATCAAATTTTAGTTGACATTTCCCTTCGCGGCATGTTAATATTTTAATACATTTAAATCCCGTGGGGGAGTAGTAGGCGCGTTTCGCGCGGCAGATGCCAACATAATGACCTAACCGTCTGGCCTGCCTTAATTTACCAGACTCACGTATAACCCTTTTTTTTAAGGCTTATGCGGAGTCGTTTTTTATTATCCGAAGCCTTGTCAAAGGGCTGTCGGGTATTTTTATTTTAACGGAGAAACAATTATGTGGGATTTTATGTTTTTCGTGGAAAGCATCCTTTTAGGCGTGGGGCTGGCTATGGACGCTTTTTCGGTATCGCTGGCAAACGGGCTCAACGAGCCGACTATGCGCAAACGGAAAATGTTCGGCATAGCGGGTATGTTCGGCTTCTTCCAGGCGCTTATGCCTATGATCGGCTGGATTTGCGTGCATACCATAGCGAATTACTTTACCGCCTTCGAAAAGTTTATACCTTGGATAGCGCTTGTGCTTTTAGTGTTTATCGGCGGGAAAATGCTTATAGAGGGCATACGCAAAAAGGACGAGGAACACAGCACGAAACTGGGATTCTGGGCGCTTGTCGTGCAGGGGATAGCTACGTCGATAGACGCCCTGTCGGTAGGGTTTACCATTGCCGACTACGACTGGGTAATGGCGCTTACGGAATCTCTTATAATATGCGCCATTACGTTTGCAATCTGCGTGGCGGGCGTGTTAATCGGCAGAAAGTTCGGTACTAAACTTTCCAACAAGGCACAGATATTGGGCGGGATTATACTGATAGCCATAGGGCTTGAAATTTTTATTACAGGAATAATTTAGTTGCAATGTAAAAGTCGGGGACAAGCCCCGACTTTTTGCTTATACGCGTAATAAGCTCTTTTCTTGTCATTGCGAACGAGGGTAAGCGAAGTGTGGCAATCGAAGTAAAGATACCGAACATTATGCTTAGATTGCCGCGGGCTGCGCCCTCGCAATGACATACAACGCAAGGGGCGTAAGAAAAACGACGGCACACCCTCGTCATCCTGAGGAGTGCCAAAGGCACGACGTGAGGCTATCTGCGCCTTATTATCTGAAACCTTTTACAATAAGGTGCGCAGAGTGTCGCTACGCTCGCACGCTAAGAGCGTAAGCGGCTCGCGGAAAGCCAGGTTAGACGGCATTCAGCTACCATATCACCGTTTTAATAAGGTAAATCCTTTCACAGTGACGGGAGTTTTTCGGCAGCAGCCGAAAAGCAAATTCACGCGCAATACTTCATATTACAATTTTTCCGTTGATAAAACTGTCGAAAAAGCTGTCTAAATCAACACCCGTGTTCACAAAACAGCAGAACAGGTCGTCTGGGCTGGCTGTCGTGTAAATACATTTGGCATAGTACGCCCTCAATCCCTCGAAAAATCTGTCGTCACCGATAGATTTTCTCAACGTGTCGAACATTATCATTGACTTATTGTAGGCAATATTAACGTATTCGTAGTCGCTTACAAATTCTGCAAGGCTTCGCGACATGGTAGTATCGGCGTCGCCGAAAATCTGGTTATATACGGTATAGTATGCCCTGTATGCCTCGGTCGCCGAATTTATCAGCCCTGCAAGCGTCACCGAATAATCCCCGCAATTTTCAAAGAAAAGGGCGGTGCTGTACTCTGCAAGCCCCTCGTCCTGCCACGCCTCGTTTATCTGGTCGCTGCCAACCATTGCGTACCACCACTGATGGGCGTTTTCGTGTACTATGGTAATATACGCGTCCTCGCCAGTCAGGTCGTCGTTTATCATGGTAAGGGCGGGATATTCCATGCCGCCTATCACAAAGCCCGTCTGCACAACGGATAGCGTGGGGTAGACGTATCCGCCGAAACATTCAGAAAAATACGCAAGGCTTTGCGCGGCAACCTCGAGCTTTGCTTTCGCGTCGCTGTCGTCGTAATAGTAATAGTATACTTCCACGCCGTCCACCGTCTGGGAGATTACCGAAAATTTATTTGAAATAACCATGGCGAAGTCGCGTGCGTTCTGCAGGCTGTAACTGCAAACCCGCCTGCCGCCCGAAGTCTTGTCGTAAGTGTTGCTTCCGCTGGCGGCACAGGTATATCCCGCGGGCATATCTATAGTCACGTCATAATTGGCACAGTCCGAAACGAATGGATCGCCGTCGGAATAATATACACATTCCATAAACTCTCCGTTTGAATAGGCGCAGGCTATGGGGTAAAAGTTGCCCAGGTTTACGCTGCTATTGCATATGCCCGTGCGGTGCTCTACTTTTGCAAGGGTAAGCGTGTATTCTATGGTAATAGTGGCGGCAGAGCCCGACTCCAGCCCGTCTTCCAGCGTTACCGCAAGGATATTCTGGTCTTCGCCGCATATTTCCCAGCCCGAACAGCCTGTTACCGACGTTACCGCCATACTGCCGTAGCTGTCTGAATCGTAGTAGGCTTTAGAGCGGTACGTCTCGGACACGGGTTTATAAATGGCGTCTTGCCTGTACGCGTTGCCGTACAGGTTGAATTTTATGCAGGTTAAAACGTCGTCAGAGTTATTGTAGTAATCCACGGTTTCAGTGCCTTCCAGCACGCCGCTGTCGGCGTTGTAAGTAACGTCAATGTCGTAGCCCGTTGCCGTTATTTTATTATCACAGGCGGCCAAGGGGGCTATGCTTATTGCCGCTAACGCGGCTGATAAAATTACTGCTGATTTTTTCATAGCATATATTTATGCCGACGGGAGCAAAAGTAGAATAATAAAAATCAATTATATCGTTAAATGCGGCATAGTACGGGGTTAATTTGGGTTTTTCACACATTTTTACCCGTTAAAATATTATGTATGGTATGAAAGTTTGCGTAATATGTTCCCCTGGCGGCGAAAGCCTGCCGCAGTGCGACGTGGCGCTGTACGGCTTCGGCTTTCTCGGCGAAGTGGACTACGAAAACGAACTTAAGGGCAGGACGGATAAGTTTGAAGAAGCCGCCCGCATTTCGCGCACGAACGGCTGCTGTACCGTGTGCGGCTGTAAGACCTATTCCCGCGGGGTTATAAGAAAGTCCGCCGCCGTGGCAGACAGGGGCAGGCTGCTCGGCATTTCCGATATGAACCACGTTATAGACGGCGAAGACTATAAAAGCGGGGCGTACCTTGGCATATACTCTGCGGGCGGCTACAAGATAGGGGTGTGCATAGAAAACGACTTGCTGTTCCCCGACAGTATACGTGCCCTGTCTGCCTGCGGGTGCAATGTTATTTTAGGCGTTACCGATGGGGCTGCCGACTTTGTACCGCCTATGCTGGCGCGGGCGTACGCGTATCTGTACGGCGTTCCGTTTGTGCTTTGCACGGGCAGGGCGGCTTATTTTGCCGAAACGGACGGAGGGCTTGCCGGCTCTACCCGTCCCGTGACTCTGTTCGAAAGCGACGCTGAAAACAACTATCGCCTTGTCACCGAACGCGTAAGGGGGCTTTCGGATAACGTCCGCCCCGATTACTGAAAAAATAATTGGCAATAACTATGTATAGGGGTTGATTTTATTTTAAGGTTTTGCTATAATGTAATTTGAAAGAATATCGTAATAAATGCGCAGGCGCATACGGCGTTTGCGTGCAGGAGCGGCTGATGTTAAGCATGACCGGCTACGGCAGGGGCGAATACAAACAAAACGGCATAGAACTTACCGTGGAAATAAAGACGGTGAACAACCGCTATCTTGACGCGGCTGTAAAATGCCCTAAAATTTTTGTCGCGTACGAAGAAGTGATACGCGCCAAGGTACGCGAAAAGCTTACCCGCGGGCATGCCGATGTGTTTGTAAGCCTTTCGGACAGGCGTGAAAAGGCTAAAACCCTCTATCTGGACGAGGCGGCGGCAAAATCTTACGTAGAGGCGGCGGCAAAATTATGCAGTCTTTTTAAAGGGCTGGAAAACGATTTTACCGTAAACGCGCTTATGCGTTACCCTGAAGTGCTTAAGCAGGAAGAAGCCCAGGGGGCGGACGGCGAACTTCTGGCGGCGTTAGACAGCGCCCTGCAGACGGCGCTGGAAAATCTTAACGCTATGCGCTCTAAAGAGGGGGCTAAGCTTAAGGCGGATATGCTCTCCCGTATGGACGTTATAAAGTCGCTTGTAGACAAAATAAGCGAACGTGCCCCCATGGTTGCAGTTGAATACAGGCAGCGCCTTGAAGAAAAGATTAAAAAATACCTCGAGGGGGTAAATCCCGACGAAGGTAAACTTTTAACCGAAGTGGCGCTTTTTGCAGATAAAAGCAACATAGACGAAGAGCTTACCCGTTTAAATTCGCATATAGACCAGTTTAAGGATATCTGCCGCGCCGACGTCGTGGGCAGAAAGCTCGACTTTCTGGTGCAGGAATTTAACCGCGAGGCGAACACGATATGCTCTAAGAGCAACGACCTTGTCATTACGAAATGCGGGCTCGATTTAAAGAACGAGATAGAAAAGGTCCGCGAGCAGGTGCAGAACGTTGAGTAACAGGAATATTCTGCTGGTAATTTCAGGCCCGTCGGGCGTGGGCAAGGGCACAATAGTGCATATGCTTACCTCGGGCGATAATAATATAGTAACCAGTGTTTCGTGTACCACACGCGCCCCGCGCGTCGGCGAAAAAGACGGAATTGATTACTTTTTTGTCGAAAAAAGCCGTTTTTTGCAGATGATAGAGGGCGGCGAGCTGTTAGAGTATTCGGCACACTTCGAAAATTATTACGGCACGCCACGCGCGTTTGTGGAAAATACTTTAAAGACCAACGACGTGCTTTTAGAGATAGAGGTGGACGGGGCGCTTAATGTAAAAAAGGCACACCCCGACGCAGTGCTTATTATGCTGCTCCCGCCGAGTACCGCCGAGCTGGAGCGCAGACTCCGCGGGCGGGGAACGGAGAGCGAAGAAGAAATTACCCGCCGCGTAAGCAGGGCAAAATACGAGATTTCCCGTTCGGGCGAGTACGACTACACGGTGGTAAACGGCGATATAAACGACGCCTTACGGCAAATAAAGGACATTATCCGCAAGGAAAAGGAGATGCAAAAATGATAAATAAACCCACAGTTGACGAAATGCTTACAAAACTTTCTGCAGACGGGCATACGGCTTCGCGTTACGAGCTGTGCGTGGTGGCTTCTAAACGTGCCCGCCAGATTATAGAGCAGAACAACGGCAAGGAAGTGCCTGCCAGCATAAAGGAACTTTCGTCCGCGTGCGACGAGATTGCAAGCGGCAAAGTGACGAGCGTGAAAGACTGAGCTTAAGGCGTTAGCTTTTTGGGCTTACTGTTTTTGATGGGTTCGGGGCAGGAATATACGCTCCGGACTCATAATTATTTTATAAAAAGACCGCCATATATGGCTTAATTAATTGACGGGGTAAAAGTGTACGCACAGGTAATAGTGGACATAGCCCACAGCAATGTGGATAAAATATTTGAATATTCCTGCGGCGAAGACGTAAAACCCGGGTGCAGGGTAAAAGTGCCCTTCGGCGGCAGGGTTATAGACGGCTTTGTGATGGGAATAAGCGGCGTAAGCAGCTATCCCGCCGAAAAAATAAAGCCGTTAGCAGGCGTGTACAGCGAGCCGCCCGCCCTCGTGCCTGAATGTTTTTCCCTTATGCAGTCTATGGCAAAGCGCTACCGCGTGCCCAAAGCCGTGTGCTTAAGGCTGTTTATCCCCTCGGAAATGAGGCTGGGCAAGGTGCGCGAAGTGTACCGAAAGAGGGTAAAGTACACCTCTGACATAACGCTATCAAAATCGGCTGTAAAGCAGAGGGAATTTTTTGACTATTTAAAGTTAGAAAAGGACGTTGATTACGCCATAGTATGCAACCAATTCGGCAGGGGAGCGGTAAACGCCGTAATAGAAAAAGGCGCTGGTGCGCTCTATTCGGTAAAGGTCAACCGTTCGCCCATGCAGGGCGGCGGCGAAAGGGAAGAAAAGAAAATTCTTACCGCGGCGCAACTGGCGGCTTTAAAAAGTATAGAAAGTTCGGCGCAGACCGTGCAGCTTATACACGGCGTTACGGGCAGCGGCAAGACGGAAATTTACTTAAACGCCATAGCAAACGCCGTTAAACAGGGCAAGACCGCCATTTTTCTCGTGCCCGAAATTTCCTTAACCCCGCAGATGCTTTCGCAACTCAGAAGACGTTTCGGCGACGGCGCGGCGATACTGCACAGCGGACTGTCGGCGGGGGAGCGCTTTGACGAATGGTGGCGGCTGCGCACGGGCGAGGCAAAAATAGCTATAGGCGCTCGCAGCGCCGTGTTCGCCCCGCTGGAAAATTTAGGCGTTATTATTATAGACGAAGAACACGATTCATCCTACTTCAGCGAAAGCTCGCCGAGGTATTCCACATTAGATATAGCAAAATTGAGGGCGCAATATAACCGATGCAAGCTAATTTTAGGCAGTGCAACGCCGTCGGTTGAAAGCTACGCGGCGGCAAAAAAGGGCGAGTATAACCTGATTACCCTTACCGAACGCATCAACGGCAAGCCCATGCCTGAAATAGAGATTGCCGATATGCGTAAAGAGGTTAAAAGGGGCAACAATTCCGCCTTTTCGCAGGCCCTGCGCGAAGAACTTAAAGAAACTTTGGAAAACGGCAACCAAGCCATTATATTTTTAAACCGCAGGGGATATTCCCATACGGTTATCTGCCAGGAATGCGGGTACGTAGCCAAATGCGAAAACTGCGACGTTTCGCTTGCCTACCACAGCGAGGAAAACTGCCTTAAATGCCACTACTGCGGTGCAAAGTACCGTATGCCGAGGGCATGCCCCGAATGTGGCGGCTTGCATTTAAGGTATGGCGGCACAGGCACGCAAAAGGTTGTCGCCGACTTAAAGGCAGCTTTCCCCCAGGCGAGAATACTGCGGATGGACAACGATACCACCTCTGGCAAAGAGGGGCATTACAAAATTTTAAAGAGCTTTGGTGATCACGAGGCTGATATTTTGGTCGGCACGCAGATGATTGCAAAGGGGCACGACTTCCCTTCGGTAACGCTCGTAGGCATACTTGACGCCGATATGAGCCTGCATTTTTCCGATTACAGGGCTGGGGAGAGAACCTTTCAGCTTATAACGCAGGTAAGCGGCAGAAGCGGCAGGGCAGGCGAGGCAGGCAAGGTGGTTTTACAGACGTCTTCCCCCGAAAATTATATTTTAAGGTATGCCGTAAATTACGACTACCAGGGCTTTTTCAATAACGAAATTGCCCTGAGAGAAACTACGCAATTCCCCCCGTTTTCGCTTATAGTAAGGGTTATGGTTACTTCTTCAGAGGATAAGATAGCGCTGGAGGCGTTAAAGGGAGTGTGGTTCGATATCGAGGAACTGAGGAAGGAGAACCCCGACCGATTTATATTTTTAAACAAGATGCACTCCCCCATCAAAAAGATACAGGGCAAAGTGCGTTACCAGGTGCTTATGCGGCTTACGGGCGACAGCCTGCTTGAAGAAATCTACGATATTTCGGTAAAACATACAACTTCTGACGCGCTGGTGTATGTAGAAGAAAACCCCGCCAATTTATCGTAGAAGGTTTCTGCCGTTTTATTGTATTGATAACAGAAAATAATTGTATATGTCATTGCGAGCGTAGTGCGGCAATCTAAGTTGGATATTTTTCAGCTACCATACCACCCATGGCAAACGACCGTACATCCGTCATTACGGAAAGCCAGGCAGGGCGGTATTCAGCTATCGTACTACCTTTTCACAAGGCAAAGATTTATTAGAATAAACGTATTATTTTTAAACAACTAATCTGCCGTCCAGCCTGCTGGTCGCGCGTTCGCGCGGGATTGCCACGGGGGTAGAGTCCTATCTAAGCCTTATTATCTGAAACCTTTTACAATAAGGTGCTTAGAGTGTCGCTTACGCTCGCACGCAATGACAGATAATTGTGTAGCGATATCCCCCCCCCAGGGGGAACGCAAGTATAAGGCGGGTACGATAGCTGAAAGACGGTGGAAAAAGGCGACAGCCCCTTTCGTCATCCTGAGGAGTGCTGAAGGCACGACGTGAGGCTATCTGCGCCTTATTATCTGAAACCTTTTACAATAAGGTGCGCAGAGTGTCGCTACGCTCGCACGCTAAGAGCGTAAGTGGCTCGCGGAAAGCCAGGCAGGGCGGTATTCAGATACCATTCGACAGTATTAGCTTTCCCCTTGAGGGGGAAGGCAAAGGTTATATCGGCGTAGTCGCCCTTATAAATACAAAAAAGAGAGAAAAATAACAGGAGTTATTATGGCACAAAGATATGTGGTTCAGGTGGGCGATCCCGTACTCCGTAAGGTGTGTGCGCCCGTAAAAGTTTTTGACAAAAATCTTGCGGATATTCTTGACGATATGAAAACTACCGTCCGCGCTGAAGACGGCGCGGGGCTCGCGGGCCCGCAGATAGGGCTGGATATCCGCGTTGTAGTCGTAGACGTGGCGGAAGGCTTTTACGAATTTGTAAACCCCGTTATCTACTACGAAAAGGGCGAGCAGACGGGTGTAGAGGGCTGCCTTTCGGTAAAGGGCAAGCAGGGCATAGTTACCCGCCCCCAAAAGGTAAAGATAGAGTACCGCGACCGCCTTGGCAGGAAGCACAAACTTACCGCCGAAGGCTTTTTCGCGCGTGCTATCTGTCACGAGCTTGACCACCTTGACGGCGTTCTTTATATAGATAAAGCCGTAGACATTGCCGACACGGAGAGTGCGCAGTGAAGATAGTTTTTGCAGGTACTCCCGAATTTGCCGTTTTGCCGCTTAAAGCGCTCATACAGAAGGGCTTTGACGTGGTTGCCGTTATAACCCAGGCGGACAAGCCCGTGGGCAGAAAGGCACGTTTAACTCCTTCGCCTGTGGCGCTCTGTGCAGAGGAGGCGGGCATACCCGTATACAAATTTGAAAGAATAAGAAATTGCGTGCAGGAAGTGCGTTCGCTGGGTGCGGATGTAATGGTGACTTGCGCGTACGGGCAGATACTTACCCAGCAGATATTGGATATTTTCCCGATGGGCGTATGGAACGCGCATGCCTCCCTGTTGCCCGAATTCCGTGGCGCGAGCCCCATTCAATCGGCAATACTTGCGGGTAAACGTCACACGGGCGTTACCATTATGAAGACCGAGCTTGCCATGGACAGCGGCGATATGCTGCTTGTAAAAAAGTGTGAAATTCTTGAAGGTGAAACTTACGGGGAACTCTCCCAAAGGCTGTCTGCCATTGCTGCGGATGCCGTTTGCGAGGCAGTCTCTCTTATAGAAAAGGGGGATACCGCGACTATTTTGCAGGACGACAGCGCGGCGTCTTACTGTAAAAAGATAACCAAGGCAGACGCCGTGGTTGATTTTAATCTCTCCGCCGAAGACGTGGCGAACAAAATAAACGCTATGAGCCCCAACCCTGCGGCTTACTGTAATTTCAAGGGCTCGTCCGTAAACCTTTTAAGGGCATTGCCCTGCACATATGGCGGAAATAACGCCGTTTGCGGCGAGGTTGTCTCGGTTACGAAAAACGGCGTGATAGTAAAATGCGGCGAAAGCTATGTGAACGTGACGGAGTTGCAGTTCGCGGGCGGAAAGAGGCTTAAGGCGGCAGACGTCTGCAACGGCAGAAAGATTGCCGCGGGTGACAGGTTTGACTAACCCGCTTGCCGACCCCTACATGGTGCTTACAAAGGTATATTCCGACGGAACGTACTTAAAGCAGGCGTTAGCCTCTACCGCGGTAGAGCCGCTGCACCGCGCCCGTACCTCGCGCATATGCTACGGGGTGCTTGAAAAGGATATATACCTTTCGCGTATAATAAGCGGCAATACCGAAAAACAGCCTAAAAGTTCGGTAAGGCTGGTGCTTAAAATTGCCCTGTATATGCTCGAATTTATGGAAAAGCACGACTATATGGTTATAGATTGTGCCGTAGAGCTCACAAAAAAGCTGGGCAAAGGGGGAGCGGCAGGCTTTGTAAACGCCTTCTTACGCGGGTATAAATTGCCCGATATGCCGACGGGGGCGGATGAACGGCTCAGCTTGGAGTGCAGCGTTCCCCTTTGGCTTGCAAAAAAGGTGAGAAGGAGCTATAAGGCTTCGGCAAAGGATATACTTTCCGCGCCTTCGGCGGGCGTATGCGTGCGCTTTGAGCGGGGAAAGGAAAAATATCTTGCCGCCGAGCATACCGAAACCCCTTTCAAAGACGTGTATATATTTAAAAATTTCGTGCGCGACGGCGGTTACGATATGGGCGACTACACCTTCCAGTCGGTGGGTTCTGTCGCCATTTGTTCGGCTATATCCCCTTGCGAAAGGCTTTTAGACGCTTGCGCCGCTCCTGGCGGAAAGAGCGTTCTGCTTGCAAAAAAGTGTAAAAGCGTGACCTCGTGCGAGGTGCATCCCCACCGCGTGGAACTGATAAAGGCTTATGCCGAACGTATGCGCACCGATAACATGCAGCCCGTCTGCGCCGACAGTTCAGTTTACAATGCGGGATATGAAAAAGCGTTCGACGCCGTCCTTTGCGACGTGCCCTGTTCGGGCAGCGGGGTTATAAACGAAAACCCAGATATAAAGCTGTTCCGCAGGGAAGAGGATATACCCTCGCTCAATAAAACGCAGCTTGCCATTTTAGATAATTGTTCGCGGTACGTAAAAAGCGGAGGCAGGCTGTATTATTCCACATGCTCTGTTTTGCCTGAAGAAAACGACAGTATAATTTACAATTTTTTGCAATTACACCCCGAATATGCCGTAGATAACCTGCAAAGCCCGCTAAGCGCTTTAACAACGAAGTACGGCTTACAGTTCCTGCCGCATATATCGCTCGGCGCGGGGTTTTACATTGCCTGCCTTGTAAAGCCGTAAAAGTTTATGAAAAAGATTATACAGGATTTAAATTTTGAACAACTTAAACAGCTTGCGGCTGAATACGGCGAAAAACCTTTCCGTGCGAAACAGCTGTACACGGGGATAATGCAGGGCAAAAAACTTACCGAAATTTCCGTCTTGCCCAAAGCCTTTATACAGAAATTGCTTGAAGATTACGAGGACGCCCCCGTTACCATAATAAAGACGCTCGTATCCCGCGACGGGACGGAAAAATACCTTTTCCGCCTTGCCGACGGCAACGTGATAGAGGGCGTATTTATGCAATATTCTTACGGAAACACGCAGTGCGTCTCTACACAGGTCGGCTGCCGTATGGGCTGCAAATTTTGCGCCAGCACGCTCGGCGGCAGAATACGCGATCTTACAAGCGGGGAAATACTTTCTCAGGTTCTTGTGGTAAACGCCATGCACGCCGACGGTAAAAAAAGGGGCGTTACAAACGTGGTGCTTATGGGCAGCGGCGAGCCGCTGGATAACTACCAAAGCGTGGTTACTTTTATACGTAATCTTGCTGCCGAGGGCGGCATAAACATATCCCCGCGCAACGTAAGCCTGTCTACATGCGGGCTTGTGCCTGAAATGTATAAACTGGCTGACGAGGGGTTGCCCGTAAATTTAACCGTTTCTCTTCACAACGTGACCGACGGGGAGAGGGCGCGTACCATGCCCATTGCAAACAGGTATAAAATAGCCGAAATCCTTGCCGCCTGCGCCAACTATTTTGAAAAGACGGGCAGGCGCTACATATTTGAATATTCGCTTATAGAGGGCGAGAATGCCGACGATAAGCACGCGCAGGCGCTCTGCAGGCTGCTTGCGGGCAAGCCCTGCCACGTAAATCTGATACGCCTTAACGACGTAAAGGAACGCAAACTTTCTGCCGCTTCAGAAAACGCCGCGCAAAACTTTCTGCAGATATTGCAAAACGGCGGTATATCGGCAACGCTGCGGCGCAGGATGGGCGCTGATATCGGCGGCGCGTGCGGACAGCTCCGCGCGGGCTACCTTAGCGGACAATAATTACAAAAAAGACGGAGAAAAAATCTCCGCCTTTTTTGTCGTCGTTTATTCTTGCCCTTGCCTTCCTAATGCCGTAAAAAGGCAAAAGCTCTGTAAGCAAAACCTTCAATAACATATTGTCTATATCTATTCTAACAAACGAAGTGCTAAAAAAGTGCTAAAATTCGGGGTTTTCAAAAAAATATTTTTAAAAATTTTTAAATTTTTTTGCCTTGTTATTGAAATGGCACGTTTTTATGTGATATAATTTTTTGTGCAGGAGAGGATTTATGAAAAAGCGTATGAAGGCGGCAATAGCCGTGTTCCAGGTTTTATCTGTAATAACGGGCGTTGCCGTTTCTTTAATTTTGAACGCCTGCGGATATATTCCCGACGACGACGGCAATACGCAGGTCTATTCTATAGTAGTGCTCGCCATGCTTGTGCTTATTGTGGTTATAGAGATTGCCTCGGCGCTTAAAATCCACGATTCTACCATACATACAGTCTTTACTTCGTGTTCGCTTTTAATAAGCTATGTTTTTTCCTGCGATATGCAGGCAGTTATAAATCCCGAGCAAAATGTTTATTTAGCCCGCGGTGCTGAGTTTGCAGGTTTTGCCGCATTTATGCTTATAGTGCTGTCGCACGTCTATCTCGTAAATTTTTTATACCATTCGGGCATAAGCAAAATAGAGGGCTGTTTAATTGCGGCATACTCTGCCGCAGATTGTCTGTTATATCTTATTTTGATGCCGTATAGCGCCCAATATGCCGCGTATATTGTTTATATCCCCGTGATTGGGTATACGCTTGTAAAAATCTGTTCGGCAATGGCAAAAAAACGCAACTGCGATCTTACGGGTATGCTTACCTTTACTATAATGTGTTGCGCCCTGGGGATGCAGACAAACGAGCTTACATTTTATTCGGGCGGTTTTGCTTATCCCGTTTACGGTATAACCACTACCTATTTTTTGGCAATAGTTACGCTATATGCAATGGTCTATGCCTGTTTTTTACTGCGTACCGAAAGGAAGGCGCTCGAGGCGAGCGAGTATAAGCTGCAGGCAGAAAAGATGCGTACCAAGATGCTGCGCGAGCAGATAAACCCGCATTTTATATTTAATTCGCTTATTACGGTTAAAGAGGCTTACCACTGCGATACCGAACGTGGCGACATGGCGATGAACTACTTTTCCCGACATTTAAGGGCAAATGTAGAGGCTATGAATACCGACTGCATACCGTTCAGCGAGGAACTCGACAATGTGGAAAACTATATCGGGCTGGAGAGCATGAGGCGGGCAAAGCCCGTTAATATAATTTACGACGTGGAATACGACGCCTTTATGTTGCCAGTGCTTTCCCTTCAGGTATTTGTGGAAAACGCCGTAAGGTACGCCCGCACTGAAGAAAAGGAAGATGGGTTTATAGCGATATCTTCTTATAAATGTACAGGTGGTACGGCGGTGGAAGTTACCGATAACGGCGTAGGTTTCGACGTTAAATCGGTGAATAAAAATTCCTGCGGCATACGAAACGCTATGGAGCGGTTTAAACTTCTGCTCAATGCGGATATTACTATAGACAGCGCCAAGGGCAAAGGCACTAAGGTTAAAATTTTCATCCCTGACGCGGGGGGGGGGGTTAAAGCCGTTGTGGAAAAAAAATGTACCCAACAAGGAAAACACACAGCCCTAATACATTTAATAAATATTCGGGAAGGGCGGGGTGTTTAAAA
>JAJQII010000116.1:0-1933 GCA_021199295.1 Clostridia bacterium | reverse complement strand
CCCCCCCCCCCCCCCCCCCCCCCCCCCCCCCCTTCCCATCCCCCCCCCCCCCCCCCCCCCCCCCCCCCCCCTCCCACCCCCCCCCCCCCCCCCCCCCCCCCCCCCCCCCCCCCCCCCCCACCCCACCCAACCCCCCCCCCCCCCCGGGGGGGCCCACACTCGGTGAGGATAATAATAGTTGACGACGAGGTAAACGCACTGCACATATTCCTTGATGAAATTATGCTGCAGGGCGGTGTGGAGTACAAATTTTTTAAAGACGACGCCGAATCTATACTTGCTTATATATCAGATAAGCGGGTAGACGCCGCGTTCCTCGATATAAAAATGCCCAATATCGACGGGATTGAGCTTGCCGAAAAAATTATAAAAATATGCCCCGATATAAAGATAGTGTTTATCACGGGGTTAAACATAAACGAGAAGGGCTTGCCTGAAAGTATAAGGGCGAATACGTTAGGTTTTATATACAAGCCGTATGATAAGAACGAGCTTATAAATTACCTCAACGCCATTGCAAACGTAACTTTAAGCATGCGCGTTACTATGTTCGAAACGTTCGAATGTTTTTTAAACGACGTGCCGCTGGAGTTTTCTTCGGCAAAGAGTAAAGAGCTTTTTGCCCTGCTTTTAGTCTACCGCGGCAAAACGCTTACCATGGCAGACGCGATATCCCACCTGTGGCCCGACCATGACAAGGCTAAGGCTAAAATACTATACCGCGACGCCGTGTGGCGGCTCAGGAAAACTCTGCAGAAGGCAGATTTTAACTGCATTGCCTTTTCCCGAGGGGAGCTTAGCCTGAACAACGACAATATAACGTGCGACTTCTGGGAAGTATTGGATAAAAAGACAGGCTGCTACCACGGCGACTTTTTAAAAAATTACGACTGGAGCGTGGAATATCTTACCCTGTTAGATAGTTAAAAAATTTTTACCATAACTCAGGCAAGCCGTTTTCATAGTGCCAGCAGTTTTCGGCATAATCACTGCTGTAATAATAGATTTGTGAAGAATTAATAGCTGAGTTGCTGCTGGAAATAGTTATGGAATCCCATTGGGTTTCAGTCCCGTAATAATAGATTGCCTTAAGGGCAGAACACGAGCCGAAAGCAGACAGCCCGATACTTTTGACGGATGACGGGAGAACAATATACTCAAGATAGGTAAGGTATTGGAAAGCGTTTCCTTTTATCGTTGTGCAAATACTATCTTTTTCAAAGATAACCGCAGTAATGAATATGTAGATATTTTTTGAGGCGGAAAACAATGAAATCGGTATAATTTCCACATTAGAAGATATATAAAGTATCAGTTCATTTGTGGCTGACTCTTTACCTGCGTTCCTGAAGGTATATAATTCAAAATTTTCTAATTTCGTTGCTTCATAATAAATAACTTCTAAAGCCGTGCAGTTGGCAAAGGCATATTCGCCTATGGTTATAGTACTTGCGGGGATATTTACTTTTGTCAGGCTTGTACATTCACGGAAAGCGCTTTCCCCTATAACAGTTATTTCTTTTCCTATAGTAACAGAATTAATATCCGTTTGGTAAAAAGCCCCGTCGGCTATCTCTTTTACGGGTAACCCTTCATAGTTTGCGGGGATATATACGTCTGCCACAGTTGTACCATCTTTAAATCCTTTGACTATATAAGAACTTCCGTCGTCTGATTTTACAAATTCTAATTCTGGCGTGTAAAGATATTTGCCGTCTTCATCTTGCCAAGATTCCCCGCAGCCGCTGCAGGTGTAAAGAGTGTAACCGCTTTCATTAACGCTTTCAGAACAGCAGTAAGTTTCCGTATAGCAGTGCCCTGTGGCATTTGTATAGTTACCGATATAGTAATCCCCGCATTCCGAACAGGTATATTCGGAATACCCGCCAGTAGTGCAGGTGGGAGAATAAACAGTTTCGGTATAACAGTGCCC
>JAJQII010000059.1 GCA_021199295.1 Clostridia bacterium | reverse complement strand
GCGTAGGATTGCCCGCATTTTTCATAAATTCACGGGCGTAGGCATAAATGCCAAGTAGTTTATCTAAATCAGATAATTTTGCTAATCTTATTTTCATTTTTGTAACTTTCCAAATTTAAATATCTTGATTTATTATAAAACACTTACATTCAAAACGCAACAATATGCGGTTTTAAATTGAGTTTCATTTATTCGCCCTCTTATGTAAGGTTTTTACAATCACACATTATTGGTGTATTTATTATTTGCCCGTTGATTTTTTTCTGCGTATATGCTAAAATAAAAGACGTACAAGCGCAAGTTTTGCGCGGGAGGATTATTATGGCTAATCTGCTTGTGGTGGAAGACGACGCCAATATGCGCCTTTTGCTTAATGCAAGGTTAAGGTCGCGGTATACGGTAACGCTTGCCGCCAACGGCCAGGAGGCGCTGGAGAAATTCGACGGCGGCAACATAGACCTTATTATTACCGATATAATGATGCCCGGTATAGACGGGTTCAGCTTTATAGAAAGTTTGCGAAGCCGAGGCGAGGCAGTGCCCGTTATTATGCTTACGGCAAAATCGGGCCAGCCCGATAAATGCAGGGGGTTTGCCGTGGGTACTGACGACTATATGACAAAGCCCGTAAACTTTGAAGAGTTTATCTGGCGCATAGACGCCCTTTTAAGAAGGAGCAAAATTGCCAACGAAGGCAAGATAGTAATAGGCGAAGTGGTTGTAGACAAAGAAACTTTTTCAGTTACCCGCGGGGACGTGGTTACCGAACTTCCGTCTAAAGAGTTTCAGCTGCTATTTTTATTGCTCTCTTATCCAAATAAAATACTTACCAAAGAAACTATTTTAGACAGCGTGTGGGGGTATACCACCGAAAGCGACGAAAATACGGTCCGTACACATATAAACCGCCTGCGCAACAAATTTGACGGCTATCCCGAATTTGAAATTGTCACAGTCCGCGGCATAGGTTACAAGGCGGTGGTTAAAAAATGAGCAAGAGAGTAAAGCGTAAACAGCATAAGACAAAAAGGTTCGACAGGCATCTTCTTTTTACGGTGCTGCTTACCGTTATAGGCGTTCTTACCATAGCCGAACTCGCCGTTTATATAGTCGACTACGTTATATCAAAAGACGATATGACGGTGTATTCTGTTACTTTGTATGTGGCTATCGCCCTTGCCATAGCCGTTACCGTGGTTATGAGCTACCTTAACAGGCAAAATAATAAAATGTCGCACGCGCTTACAGAGGGCATCAGCAAAGTTGCCGACGGGGATTACACGGTAGAGCTTACTCTGCCTAAAAGCGGTATGTTTAAAGATGTCTATTCCAACTTTAATAAAATGACTAAAGAGCTTTCGGGCGTACAGCTTTTAAAGGAAGAATTTATACAGGACTTTTCCCATGAGTTTAAAACGCCCATAGCCTCGATAAACGGCTTTGCCAACCTTTTGCTTGAGGGGGGCGAAAGCGAGGAAGAAAGGCAGCTTTACCTTAAGATAATAGCCGACGAGTCGGCAAGGCTGTCTACGCTTGCCGAAAGCACACTTATGCTCAACAAACTGGAAAACCAGCAGCTTTTGGGCGAAGTCGCCGAATACCGCCTGGATTTACAGATTAAAGATTGTATAATAATGCTCGAGCGCGACTGGTCGGCAAAAAATATTACCATATCTTCGGATATGGACGAACTTATCTACCGCGGAAACGAAACGCTTATGCGGCAGGTGTGGTTAAATATTCTTACCAATTCAATAAAGTTTACTCCGAACGGCGGGGAAATTTCGGTCAGCCTTAAGCTTGACGGCGGAAGCATAATAGCCGATATTGCCGATAACGGCATAGGCATGACTGAAGAAGTTGCCTCGCACATATTCGATAAATACTACCAGGGGGATAAATCACACTCTACGACGGGCAACGGGCTTGGGCTTGCGATAGCCCACAGAATAGTTACCCTTTCGCGCGGGGATATCTCGGTAGAAAGCAAGCCGGGTGAAGGCAGCAAATTTACCGTAAAGCTGTAATGGTTAAGGCATATATGCGGGGTAATTTGGCTTGCAATAATTGGATAACGTATTAAGGATGTTATTGAGAACGGGGCTTGCGCCCCGTTTTTTAGTGCGGGCTTGTAGTTGCGTTATTAGTAAAAGCGGTACATAAATACTTGTCATTGCGAGCCGCTTGCGGCGTGGCAATCTAAGCAGGGATGTCGCCCGTGGTCGAATGATATCTGAAGATTAAGTTACTTAGATTGCCACGCTACGCAACAAGTTGCTACGCTCGCAATGACATACACTCTTGCCTTCACCCTATGGGGGGGGGAAGGTGTCCGCAGAGCGGACGGATGAGGGGATAATCTTTTACCGCATTATAATAAGGTTGGTGTGACTAAGTTACTTGTCATTGCGAGCCGCTTGCGGCGTGGCAATCTAAGCTCGGTAATATTCAGATACCAAACCGCTTATTTAAACATTAAAATAACTATTGACAAACTGCGTTTTATATTATATACTATTAATAGTTGCGAGCGCAACTGTTGCGACTGCAACTAATTGTTTGCGGCATATTGTGCCGTCAATTTATAAAAAGAGGAACTGTTTATGGCGAGATTTATGAAGAATATTAACCTTGTGTCGCGCAGTGCCGAGGCATTCAGGGAAGAACGGCTTGCGCCTTACGGCATAAAGGGCTGCCAGTCGCATTACTTTTTGGAAATCTGCCGCACACCCGGCATTTCGCAGGAAGAACTTTCCCGCAGTCTGCTTATAAACAAGAGCAACGTAGCCCGCCAGATAAGCCTATTAGAGAAAGGTGGCTTTGTAAAAAGGGAGGCGAAGGACGGCGACAGGCGGACTTTTCTTTTGTACCCTACGCAAAAGATGCTTGACGCGCTGCCTGAAGTTAAAAGGGTACACGGCGAATGGCGCAGGCTGGTGACAGAAGGTTTTACCGAGGATGAGAGCAGGCAGCTTCAGCTTTTAAGTGAAAAAATGGAGCAGAACGTGCGTAAATTTATGGAGAGCAAGTAATGAAACGTACCATCGGATACTTAAAGCCGTACGCAGGCGTTACCGCAGCAGCGCTAACCATAAAGTTTACGGGCAGCGTTGCCGAACTCGTTCTGCCGTACATACTTTCGTACATAATAGACGACCTTATACCGCTTAAGGATATTTCGCGCATATATATTATGGGCGGAATTATGATATTGTTTGCGGTAATAGCGCTCGCGGGCAACATTATAGCAAACAGGCTGTCTGCCATTGCCGCGGGTAAGATGACGCACGATCTGCGTTACGACCTGTTTTCGCAGACGTGCTACCTTAAAAGCAGCCAGGTAGACGGTTTTACCATGCCGTCGCTTATTTCCCGCCTTACGTCGGATACCTATTATGTAAACCAGATGGTGGCGCGTTCTATGCGTATGGGTGTGCGTGCGCCCATTCTTTTGATAGGCGGGCTTATATTTTCCTTTGTGTTAGACCCCTTTCTTGCGCTTATAATGCTCGCGGCGATGCCGTTCGTGTGTATAGGCATTTACTTTATTACCAAAAAGAGCGTGCCTATGTATACCGCCGTGCAGAAAAGCGGCGACAAGATGGTGCGTTCTGTTCAGGAAAATATAACGGGCATACGCGTTATAAAAGCTCTTTCAAAGGGCGATTACGAAAATGGCAAGTTCGAGGGCGTTGCAGGCGAGGTGGCGGATAATGACTTTAAAGCCAACAGAATAATGTCGCTTACAAACCCGCTTACAACCCTTATATTAAATATCTGCCTTGTGGCGGTAATAATAGTCGGCGCAGCCCTTTCAGAAGAACCCGGCGTTATGACGGCATACCTTTCGTACTTTACGATAGTGCTTAACGCCATGCTAGGCATCTCTAAAATATTCGTGGAATTATCCCGCGGCATTGCCAGCGCTTCGCGTATAGAAAAGGTGCTTGAGGCTGACCCGAAGGAAGAAGTAACCAGCCTGCCGAAAAGGGAAGACGGAAGCGTAATAGCCTTCGAGGAGGTCAATTTTTCTTACAATGGCAAGGAAAATAACTTAAACGGCATCACATTCTGCCTGAAAAAAGGGCAGTCGCTGGGAATTATAGGCCCGACAGGTTGCGGCAAGAGCACGCTTATAAATCTTATGATGAGATTTTACGATGTGGACTCGGGAGATGTGTATATAGACGGGCTGAATGTAAAATCTTATAACCCTGCCGCCCTGCGCAGTAAGTTCGGGACAGTGTTCCAGAACGACTTTCTTATGGCGGATAGCGTACGTGCGAACATAGACTACGGCAGGAATATTCCCGAAGAAGATATAGTAAAGGCAGCCGAATGTGCGCAGGCGGCGGAATTTATTTACTCTTTACCTGAAGGTCTGGATTACGACCTTGCGCAAAAGGCGGGCAACCTTTCGGGCGGGCAAAAGCAAAGGCTGCTGGTTGCAAGGGCGCTCGCGGGCAATCCTGAAATTATTGTGCTGGACGACAGCTCGTCTGCCCTTGACTATGCGACGGACGCCGCCATGCGCAAGGCAATCACAAGTTGTTACCCGTCGGCAACAAAGGTAATTATTGCCCAGCGCGTAAGCTCAATTAAAAACTGCGACCTTATACTTATAATGGAAGACGGCGAGATAACGGGATGCGGCAGCCATGAACAGCTTATGGCTGAAAACGTAGAGTACAGGCGCATTGCCGAAACACAGATGGGGGCGGGATTATGAAAGAGCCGAGAATGAATTTGAGCGACCACCGCCAGTTTGAAAAGCATAAAGCCGACTTAAGATACATAATAAAAAATCTGTGGCGTTACTTAAAGCCCTATATCCCTGTGCTTACTATAATATTTATAGGTTCGCTTGCAAGCACCGTGCTTGCGCTTTTAGCTCCCCAGATCTGCGGGCTCGCCATAGACGAGATAAAGACAGACGGTTCTACCGATATGGGCGTTATTGCAAGATATGGCGTTATACTTGCCGTAATCTATATAACGTCGGGTGTAATAAGCTACCTTACATCTGTCGGAATGAATTATGTCGCCCGCAAAATGATAAAGCGGATGAGGCAGGATCTGTTTGCAAAGCTTATTTCTCTGCCCGTTTCTTATTTCGATACACGGCAGGCGGGAGATATAATATCCGTGCTTTCGTACGACTTGGACACGCTTGGCGCGTCGCTTGCAAACGACGTAATAATGGTACTTACAAGCGTTGTAACTATAATTGGTTCGCTCATAATGATGCTTGTAAATGCTGCCATGCTCATTCTTGTGTTTGTTGTAACCGTTCCGCTTACATTTCTTTTTACGTGGTGGCTTACCAAAAAAGTACAGCCCCTTTTCAGGAAGCGTTCGGCAAAATTAGGCCAGCTCAACGGCTTTATAGAAGAGATTATAACGGGGCAAAAAACTACCAAGGCGTACAACGCCGAACAGTCTGTTATAGACAAGTTCGAAGAAAAGAATAAAGAGGCGGTGGACGCGTATACCATTGCCGAAAGTTACGGCACTATCTCAGGGCCTTCGGTAACGTTTATAAACAACCTTTCGCTTGCTCTGGTAAGCGTGTTCGGCGCGATAATGTATATAAACGGCAGCATAGCAAACCTTGGCAGGATTGCCTCTTTCGTGCTGTATTCCCGTAAATTTACAGGGCCTGTAAACGAGATTGCCAACGTTATAAGCGAGTTTCAGTCGGCTATAGCGGCGTCGGAGAGGGTGTTCAGGGTTATGGACGAACAGCCCGAACCTGCCGACGGCGAAGACTGCATACGGCTGGAAAATGTAAAGGGCGACGTGGAGATAGAGCATTTAAGATTTGGCTACAACCCCGATAAGGTTATAATCAAGGACTTCTGCCTTAATGCTAAAGCGGGAAATATTATCGCTATAGTGGGGCATACGGGGGCTGGCAAAACTACGGTTATAAACCTGTTGATGCGGTTTTACGACGCTGATTCGGGAACTATTAAAATTGACGGGCACGATATAACCAAAGTTACACGCCAGTCTTTGCGCAGGGCGTTTACGATGGTATTGCAGGATACGTGGCTGTTCGCTGGTACTATTTACGAAAATATTGCTTACGGCAGCGAGAACGTTACCATGGACGACGTGGTAAGGGTATGCAAGGCGGCAAAGATACATTCCTTTATCTCCCGTTTGCCCGACGGTTACAATACTTTGCTTTCAGATAACGCCGTGAATATCTCAAAGGGGCAGAAGCAGCTTTTAACAATAGCAAGGGCAATGCTCCTCGATTCCCCTATGCTTATTTTAGACGAGGCCACTTCTAACGTGGATACGCGTACGGAACAGCAGGTGCAGCAGGCTATGCAGACGCTTATGCAGGGCAGAACGAGTTTTGTAATAGCCCACAGGCTTTCTACTATAAAGAATGCCGACCTTATATTGGTAATGGACCACGGTGACATTGTAGAGCAGGGCACGCACGGCGAGCTTATCTCTCTTGAGGGCGGAACGTATTCGCGGCTTTACTATTCCCAGTTCGAAGCGGCTGAATAAAGACATAACGGCGGGGTATGCTCTCCGCCGTTTTTGCGTAAAAATACCGCCAAGGAAAAAATTGGCAGAATAAAAAGTATATTTTTATCGAAAAACGGCGGCTTATTGTTTGGCTTTATTAAAATTGTGTGTTATAATATTTTTTGTGTATTATAACAATTATATAATTATATATAATACCTGGCGTATAAAACGATGTTGTTTTGCTGTGCCTGAGCGACAATTTTTGCACAGCAATGCAAAAAGATTTGAGCGAGGAAGAAAAAATAAATAGTGAGTTTTGAGCATCACAGCGTTATGCTTTTTCTTAAATAGAATTCGCATATTTGCGAGAGCAAATTGCGGTTTATCTAAAAAAATGTTGCGAAGGTGCGGCTTTGCTGTGCCTGAGCGACACTGTTTGCTGCAACCTACTTGCAGCTTAAGGTAAAAGATTGAATTGCGGGCATTAATCAAAACGTACGCTAAAACAAAATGCCCGCAAGAAAGAAAATAACAACCGCATGTACAAAGTACAAAGGTTGGTTTGTCTTTAAAATCGCTACAAATGTTTTTGCACAGCAATGCAAAAAGATTTGAGCGAAAAAAAAGAGTATTTTAGGAGTTTTAAATGGCACAATTTACTTTTGAAGGAACACCCGAACAGGAAGCAGAACTTAAAAGTTTTATAGCTTCCCGCAAAGGGGAGAGGGGCTGTCTTATGCCCATCATGCACAAGGCGAATGAAATCTATGGCTACCTGCCTGCGGAAGTGCAGACGGTTATTGCCGACGAGCTTGACATTCCCCTTGCCGAAGTGTACGGCGTTGCTACTTTTTATTCGCAGTTTTCTTTAAAACCCAAGGGCAAGCACCGCGTAAGCGTATGCTTAGGCACGGCGTGTTATGTAAAGGGCTCGGATAAAATTCTTGACGCCGTGGAAAAGGAACTGCGCATAACATGCGGCGAATGTACTCCCGACCGAAAATTTTCGTTGGATAGCTGCCGCTGCGTAGGCGCGTGCGGGCTTGCGCCTGTTATGATTGTAGACGACGAGGTTTACGGCAGGCTTACCGAAAAGGACGTCAAGACCATTCTTGACAAGTACATTAAGGATTGAGGTGAGAGATGACTGCTGAAGAATTAAAATTGCGTGCGGCGAAATATGCCGACGTTATAGAAGTAAGGCGGGCTGTCCGCGAACAGGCTGAAAAACTCGCCCCCAATACCGCTTACAGAAAACAGGTGCTTGTGTGCGGAGGCACGGGCTGTACGTCAAGCCGTTCGTTAATGGTTATCGAACAGCTTGAAAAGAGCTTTGCTGAACACGGCATAGACGATATTCTTATCGTAAAAACGGGCTGCTTCGGCTTATGCGCTTTAGGCCCTATAATGATTGTTTATCCTGAAGGCGCTTTCTATCCCCATATGACTCCCGAACACGTGCAGACGGTAGTGGAACACCATCTTGTAAAGGGCGGCGAGCCTGTAAACGAGCTTTTGTTCGAGGGTACTGTACACGAGGACGGCAGCATAATCCCGTTTGCCGAAATTCCCTTCTACAAGCACCAGATGCGTATAGCTCTGCGTAACTGCGGCGTGATAGCGGCTGAAAATATAGACGAGGCTATAGCGGCAGGCGACTATAAAGCGCTTGCAAAAGTGCTTACCGAGATGACTCCCGACCAGGTTATAGACGAACTCAAGGCGTCGGGACTCCGCGGCAGGGGCGGCGCAGGCTTCCCCACGGGCGTTAAATGGGCTACTTCTAAGGCTGCCCCGGGCGACGAAAAGTACGTAGTCTGCAACGCCGACGAGGGCGACCCCGGCGCTTTCATGGACAGGTCTGTACTCGAAGGCGACCCCCACAGCGTGTTAGAGGCTATGACTATAGCTGGCTATACGGTAGGGGCTCACCAGGGCTACATATATGTACGCGCAGAATATCCCATAGCCGTTGAACGCCTTGAAATCGCCATCAAACAGGCTCGTGAGGCCGGTCTTCTTGGCGAAAATATTCTTGAAAGCGGATTTAATTTTGATATAGAACTGCGTTTAGGCGCGGGCGCGTTCGTATGCGGCGAAGAGACGGCTCTTATGATGAGCATAGAGGGACACCGCGGCGAACCCAGACCCCGCCCGCCTTTCTCGGCGACGTGCGGCGTGTTCGGCAAGCCCACCGTTTTAAACAACGTAGAGACATGGGCTAACGTAGCTCCCATTATAAATAACGGCGCAGAATGGTTTGCAAGCATAGGCACAGAGCGCAGCAAGGGTACTAAGGTATTCGCCCTCGGCGGCAAAATACACAATGTCGGGCTTGTGGAAGTTCCTATGGGAACAACGCTCCGCACCATAGTTTACGATATCGGCGGAGGCATACCCAACGGCAAGGCATTCAAAGCGGCGCAGACGGGCGGCCCTTCGGGCGGCTGTATCCCCGCAAGCAAGTTAGACGTATCCATGGACTTCGATTCACTCGTAGCTATAGGCTCTATGATGGGTTCGGGCGGCCTTATCGTAATGGATGAAGACACCTGTATGGTAGATATCGCAAAGTTCTACCTTGAATTTACCGCCGACGAAAGCTGCGGCAAGTGCAACCCTTGCAGGATAGGCACAAAGCGTCTGCTTGAAATACTCAATAAAATTACCGAAGGCAAGGGCGAGCCTGAAGACCTTACCAAGATCAAGGACCTTGCCGAATATATGAAGGCGTCTTCCTTGTGCGCCCTCGGACAGTCAGCGCCCAACCCCATACTTTCTACAATGAATTCCTTTATGGATGAATACAAGGCGCATATATACGAAAAGAGATGCCCCGCAGGCGTGTGCAAGTCGCTGCTCAACTATTACATAGAGCCCGATAAATGCCGCGGATGCACGCTCTGCGCAAGGAACTGCCCCGCAGGCGCTATATCAGGCGCGGTAAAATCGCCCCACTCCATAGACACAACCAAGTGCATAAAATGCGGACAGTGCATTGCCCATTGCAAGTTCAATGCCATTATAAAGAAGTAAGGAGGGCGAAAAGGTATTATGGTTAATTTAAAGATAAACGGTATTCCCGTTACCGTTCCCGATGGTTCTACTATTTTGCAGGCGGCAAAGCTCGCCAATGTAAGAATACCCACCCTCTGCTATTTAAAGGATGTGCAGTGTGTAGGTTCTTGCCGCTTGTGCCTTGTCGAAGCGACGGGCGCGAGGGGGCTTGTGGCTGCCTGCGTTTACCCCGTCTCTGAAGGGATGGAAGTGCGTACCAATACGCCCAAGGTAAGAAAATCCCGTAAAATGACGGTGGAGCTTATACTTTCCACACACAAAAAGAAGTGCCTTTCCTGCGTGCGTTCCATGAACTGCGAACTGCAAAAGCTCGCATTGGAATACAACGCCGAAGAGGATGAATACGGCACAGACCACGACATACAGCCCATAGACGACCTTTCGCCGTCTATCGTAAGGGATAACTCAAAGTGCATACTCTGCACAAGGTGCGTTGCCGCGTGCGAACACCAGACTATAAGTGCAATAGGCCCTAAAAACAGGGGATATGCAAAGGTTATCGGCTCGCCCTACGACGTGTCGCTTGCCTTTACCCCCTGCGTAAATTGCGGGCAGTGTATAGTTGCCTGCCCCGTAGGCGCGTTGTACGAAAAATCGTCGGTTGCCGACGTATGGGGAGCAATAGTAGACGACCGCAAGAAGGTTGTGTTCTATACAGCGCCTTCTGTCAGGGCAACGCTTGGCGAGGCGTTCGGGCTGCCCGTGGGAACTAACGTTGAGGGTAAGATGGTTACTGCCATAAAACAGCTGGGCGACGTCCAGTGCTTCAATATGGACGTAACGGCAGACCTTACCATTATGGAAGAGGCTACCGAGCTTTTAACCCGCGTAAAGGCGGGCGGCACAACGCCTATGTTTACAAGCTGCTGCCCCGCGTGGATTAAGTTCCTCGAGCATTATTACCCCGAATATATCCCCAATTTATCCACCTGCAAATCCCCTCAGGAGATGTTCAGCGCAGTGCTTAAAACTTACTACTGCGAGAAGGAGGGCATAGCGCCCGAAGATCTTTACGTTGTATCGGTAATCCCTTGCACGGCAAAGAAGTTCGAGGTAACAAGGGACGAGCTCGGGCATTACACCGACGCTGCGATAACCACCCGCGAGCTTGCAAAGATGATAAAGGAAGCGGGCATAGATTTTGCCAATCTTCCCGAAAGCACGTTCGACGATCCGTTTGAACATGCGTCCGGCGGCGGCGCTATATTCGGCGCAACGGGCGGCGTTATGGAGGCGGCTCTGCGTGTTGCCGCTAAGATGCTCGGCGATAAAGACGAACCCATAGTGTTCAACGAAGTGCGCGGCACTCAGGGCATAAAGGAAGCAACTTATACCCTTGGCGGCGTTACGGTAAACGTGGCGGTTGCAAGCGGTTTAGGCAACGCGCGTAAGGTGCTTGAAGATGTAAAGTCGGGTAAAAAACAGTATACGTTTGTAGAAATTATGGCATGCCCCGGCGGCTGCATAAACGGCGGCGGCCAGCCCTACGTACACGATGAAATACGCAACAGCATAGACCTTAAGGCTGTACGCGCCCAGGCGTTGTACGACGCCGACCGCGACAACGGCATGAGGCTTTCTGACGAGCCTGCCGAGGTAAAGAAACTTTACAAAGAATTCTTCGGCGAGCCCAACAGCCACAAGGCGCACGAGCTTTTGCACACGACTTACGTTTCCAGACCTAAATATTAATAATTTATGCGCCCGCGCATTCTGCGCGGGCGTTTTTAAAAGGTTAAATTATGACATTACAGCAGCTTAAATATGTGATAGAAATAGCCGAGTGCGGTTCGGTAAACAGGGCGGCGCAAAAACTTTACCTTGCCCAGCCAAGCCTTTCTAAAGCCGTTGCCGATCTGGAAAAAGAACTGGGCATCACTATTTTTTGCCGTTCGCGGAAGGGCGTTTACCTTTCGGAAGAAGGCGCTAAATTCTTGTCTTACGCAAGGCAGGTTACCGAGCAGGCTCAGCTTTTAGAAAGCCGTTATAAATCGGGCGGAAGCGTTAAAAGGGTTTTTGCCGTGTCTGCCCAGCATTACGCGTTTGCGGTAAACGCCTTTGTGGAATTGGTGCGGGAATATGGCGAAAACACCTACGAATTTTCCCTGCGCGAAAGCCGCACGGCGGATATTATAGAGGATGTGCGTACCCGCCGCAGCGAACTGGGCGTTATATATTTAAGCAACTTCAACAGCGAGGTTATATTGCATATACTGCGCAATGCCGATTTAAAGTTTGTACCTTTGTTTACGGCTAAACCGCATGTGTTTGTCAGCCGCAATAACCCGCTTGCCGCCAGAAAATCGGTAAAACTTGAAGATTTACTGCCTTATCCCAGGCTTACCTACGACCAGGGTATAAACAATTCCTTTTACTATGCCGAGGAACTGCATATCGCCGCCGACAGCCCTAAAAATATAATAGTTTCTGACAGGGCGACGCTCTTTAATCTGCTTATCGGGCTGGACGGTTACACAATTAGTTCGGGCATATATAGCGCCGATTTAAACGGCGAGAACATAGTTTCTGTTCCGCTTGAAAGTGGCGAGCATATGCAGATAGGTTACATTTACTCACCCGACCGCCCTCTGGGCGCTGTAGCCGAGAGCTACGTGGAAAAGTTAAAGGGCTGTATTGCAAAGTATAAAGGGGAATAGTTAAGGCATATTATGGGGTTAATTACACAAAAAAGGCGGCTGCTGCCGCCTTTTATGTTATAATTCGCTTGGTGTCAGCTGTTTAAGATTGATTCTATTTCTGAAACAAGCGTTGCTTTATCTATCTGGCTTGTATAGCGTGCCGTTATAACGCCGTTACTGTTTAAAATTACCGTCATAGGGTAAGCGTTAGTGCCCTGCATAGCTGTGTAGACAGATTGCTCGTCGCTGTTATCCAGCGTGAAACTTACGTTGTCGTACGCCCAGAAATTCCAGCCCATATACTTTTCGTCCGCCACGTATGTTTCCAGCTGGTCTGCCGAACCTGTAGGTACGGTGCTTGAGTGTATAACCACAAGCGAAACCTCGTCGGAATACTCCGCCGCAACCTCGCCAAATTCGGGGAGTTCTTCCTGGCAGGGCTGACAGCCTAAGTACCAAAAGTATAAAATTACTATCTTTCCGTCATCCAGATCGTCTTGCAGCGTGTAGGTTTCGTCCTCCTCGCCGAAGTACTTTTTCAATGTAAAGCTGGAGACGGTGTCGCCCACCTCGTAACTTACCTCTGACGCCGACTCTTCGGTGGTATTTGATTCGCTGTTATCCGTGGAAGAAGCAGAGCTTGACGACGAGTCTGAAGAAGTATTTGAACTGCTTTGCGATATGCTTGAAGATATGCTGTTTTCGCTTTCATCATCGCCGCAGGCGGTAAAACCAAAGGCGGTAAATGTAAGCACACAGGCAGCCGCCAATGCTAAAACAGAAAGTTTTTTCATGAAAAAAATCTCCCATATGTTTGTTTATTCAGGTAAATAAAAAGCGTGCTCCAATCAGAAACACGCCTGCACAGGTATCTCTGATTGTTGCTACACAATTTTCTTATATCGGAAAAGAGATACAAACAATGCCATTTGTATCCGATATAAGAAGATAAATCTTGTGTAGCATTTGAATTATACCACAGGTAATGCAAAATTGCAATGGTTTATGTAAACTTTATTTTTTGCCGTCTCGCATAAGAATAGATATAGATAAAAGTAAAATCAAAACCGCGAGGCAGAATTCTGTCCCGCGGTTTTGATTTTTTTATATTTCAGAGGATGGATAGGTGAATTTAATCGGCATTCTTTTCTGCCGCAACAAGGTCTTTAAGGTACTTGTCCATTGCCATGGCAACGCGTTTGCTGGTTTCTACCGCCTCAACAACGGTCTTAGCGCCCTTAACAACGTCGCCAGAAGCAAACAGTCCCGCGCGAGTTGTTACGCCGTTTTCGTCGATTTTTGCAAGGCCGCGTTCGTTAATCTCAAGACCTTCGGTCTGGGTTAATATAAGGTTAGAAGGTTTCTGTGATATGCAGATCATTACCGTGTCGCAAGGCATAAGCGTTGCCTGTTCGCTCATAGATACAACCTTGTGGTTTTCGTCGCACACGGTATCTTTGAACATAACGCCCTCGTCGGTAATTTCTACGGGCGCTTTGTTGTATATAAATTCAGCGCCCTCGATTTCGGCATAGTCTGCTTCTTCCTTGCTGGCGGTGTAACGGTCGCTGCGCACGCAGATTTTAACGTTTTTAACGCCTCTGCGCAGGGCGGTACGTGCAACGTCCATTGCAACGTTACCAGCGCCGATAACTACCATTGTTTCGCCAAGGGTGTATACGTCGGGTGCTTCCAGGAAGTGTACGCCGTAGTGCACGTGGCCGAGAGTTTCGCCCTTTACGTTGAGAGCGATGGGGTAGGTAACGCCAGTACCTATAGATATAGCTTTGAAGCCGTCGCGGAAGAGTTCTTCTACGCCGAAAGCCTTACCTATGGTAACGTTAAATTTAAGGTGAATGCCCAGCTTTTTCATAAGCACTTCGTAGCGGTCTACAATGCTCTTGGGAAGCCTGAATTCAGGTATGCCGTAGCGGAGCACGCCGCCGATCTTGGTCTTGCTTTCGAACACGGTTACGTCGTAGCCGAGCTGAGCCATTTTTATTGAAATAGTGATACCCGCAGGGCCAGAACCCACAACGGCTACTTTTATACCGTTGGACTCTGCTTTGTCAAGGGAGATAGTGTCAAGGTAGCGTTCAGAAATAAAGTTTTCGATAGTGCTTATTTCTACGGGCTCGCCCTTGATGCCCCTTACGCAGTGACCCTGGCACTGGTTGCCGTGGTTGCACACGATAGAACAAACCACCGAGAGGGGGTTGTTATCAAAGAGCATTTTGCCCGCGGCGTTTATATCCCCGCTTAAAAATGTGTGGATAAAATTGGGAATATCGGTAGAGATGGGGCAACCCGTCCTACATAAAGGTTTTTTACAATTTAAGCATCTCTGTGCTTCAGCTATTACATTATGTGCCATAAAAAAACTCTCCAGAAAAATGATGCTCACGCAAATCTTTACGGCTTGCTGCCCGTAAATATTTGCCGTGATTTTCAGGGGAAAACCAATCTCCGTTTTACTCCGATTATTATTTTCCCTCTTTTTTGTATTTTTAAGGGCGTACGTATTATTTAATACAAAAAATTCACCCTTTTACTTTAAAACTTATGGGTTCAAAGCATAACAAGTGACGCTTTGAACTCACTATTATTTTAGAATTAGCCGCAATTTGCTACCGCAAATGTGCGATTATATTATGGTCTATTTCTCGTGAATTTCTTTTTCGGTTGCTGCCGAAAAACAAATTCCGTGATTTTTAAAGACAAAACAACCTTACGATTGTTATTGTCTTATTTGGCAAAGTTAGTATAAACCCCTTCGCCACTTCGTGGCCCTCTTCCCCTTACAGGGGACGCAAGGGTGTGTACAAATCGTTCGTGCGCAACTTTTTAATATTTAAGAAACAGCCGCAATTTGCTATCGCAAATGTGCGATTATATTATGGTCTATTTCTCGTGAATTTCTTTTGCTTATTCACGGTATAAGAATAGCGGGATAATTATCTTATTACAAAGCGGCTTTGATTGCCTCTATCATCTCGGCGTATTCCTCGTCAGATAAAAAGGTCTTCTGGGGATTCATCTGGAAAATTCCGCCCCATTCGTCGCCGCCCTTATATTTAGGGCAAAGGTGCATATGAAGGTGGCAGCCCGTGTCGCCGTATGCGCCGTAATTGAGTTTATCGGGTTTAAAAACGGCGTGGATGGCTTTTGCCGCCCTGTTTACGTCTGCAAAGAAAGCGTTCCTTTCTTCATCAGAGATATCAACTATTTCGCTGACGTGGTCTTTGTAGGCAACAATACATCTGCCGCGTTTAGATTGCTCTTTAAAAAGTATAAGCGAACTTACGCTTAAATCGCAAATGTAAATGCCGAATTTTTCAAGAAGTTCACCGCGCATGCAGTATCCGCAGTTGCAGTCTTTGGCGTGTTCCATACATATCACCCCTTAAATATTTTTTTACCGTAGATTATTATATCACACCATTTTTTATTATTCAATAGAAAAAGGGAAATTTATTATCAAAATTTTCAAAAATTTTTAGATAGAAACAAGCGAAACAGACCTACTTGTTAAAATTTATCTGTTTTGGCAGGTTTTGCGGGTAAAGCGTTTAGCCGCATACATAAATAAAAACACGGCGATATCTTAATACAAAACACTTTACCGTTTTGCCTGTTCGTGTTATAATTTATAAAAAAACAAGGTAGTGTGGTATGAGAGTAAAAATTGCACCTTCTATACTTTCGGCGGATTTTTCCAGAATGGGAGAAGCGGTAAAAAAATGCGAGGCAAGCGGCGCTGACTTTATACATTGCGACGTGATGGACGGCTCTTTTGTAGCGCCTATAACTTTCGGCGGGCAGATGGTAAAAAACATACGCCCTGTAACAAAGCTGCCGCTTGATGTGCATCTTATGATAGAACATCCGCAAACGCAGATAAAGTTTTTTGCTGACGCGGGTGCGGATATAATTACTGTGCACGTAGAGGCATGCGAAAAGATTTCCCCCAATTATTTAAGGGATACCCTGGGGTTAATCAAATCTTACGGCGTAAAATGCGGGGCAGTCATTAACCCCGACGTTTCAGAAGAAAAGTTGTTCCCCGTGCTGGATATGTGCGATATGGTGCTTGTTATGAGCGTGTTCCCAGGTTACGGCGGGCAGAAGTTTATAGATAGCGTTTTGCCTAAGGTATCTTCGCTCAGGGCGCAGGCGGCAAAAATAGGCAAGCCCGATATGGATATAGAGATAGACGGCGGGATATCGCTTAAAACAGCCCCTATGGCGGTAAAGGCGGGGGCAAACGTGCTTGTAGCCGGCTCTGCCTTGTTCGGGGCTGAAGATATGGCTGCCGCCGTAAAAGAGTTGAAAGCGCAATGAAGGGGATATTACTTTTGAACGGAGAGCCCTATACGGGCGCGATCGACTGTAACGGGGCGGTAGTATACTGCTGCGACGGGGCTTACGCGTGGGCAAATGGCAGAGTGAGGATAGATAAAAATATCGGCGACTTCGACAGCCTTTTTGTAACGCCCGAGCCTGCCCCTGAGGAGATTTTTCCCAGCGAAAAGAATTACACCGACGGGGAGATCGCCCTGCGCAAGATGATTGCCTCGGGCATTACCAAGGTGGATATTTACGGCGGTTTCGGCAGGCGCGAAGATCATTTCCTTGGCAATTTGCAGCTTTTATACTATGCACATAAAAACGGAGTGGCGGCAAGGCTTATAAGCGAAAATACTATTGCCTTTGCCGATAGCGGCGATATCGCTTTTGACGGACTTGAAAATAAAACGATTTCGGTGTTACCTTTCGGTGGCGACGCGCATATAATGGGCAGTGAAGGGTTCAAGTACGAATATCCCGATAAAATCTGTTACGGCGAGTGCAGGGGCGTTTCTAATATAGTAAAGAGCAAAAGCGCCTGTTTGCACGTACGCCGCGCGGATACTGTGCTTGTATTTATAAATATGGGGGAAGTTTAATGATAGTAATTTGTGTAAAGCCGCCTAAGCCTGTAAGAAAGATTCTTTCTGCCATTTGCAAAAGGCGTTAGTTCGGCAATATTATCGGGTGAATTGCGTTGATGGCAAGTATTATCTCAGGGAAGACTTAGATTGCCACGGCTTTTTCAAAGCCATAGTGCCATTGATGTGTTCGTTTTAAATACTGACTGCTATAATAATCGGCGGACAAGCCGCTGGAGGGGCGTTATGGGTTACAATTATTACATACCTACAAAAATTATCTGCGAATGCGGAGGACTTAAAAAACTGCATCTTCAGGCTCTGCCAAAGGGTAAGGCGCTGGTAGTTATTTCCTGCGGGAAATCGGCAAAACAAAGCGGTGCGCTGGACAGTCTTTTAAACGAGCTTGTTCTGGCTGGCAAAGATTACTTTGTCTTTGATAAAATTCCTGCCAATCCTACCACCGACGCGGTGGCTGAGGGGGCGCAGGCGGCAGTGCAAAATGGCTGTGGTTTTGTAGTGGCTTTGGGCGGAGGTTCTGTAATGGATGCCGCAAAAGCTATTTCCGTTGTCGCCGCAAACGGCGGGCAATGGTGGGATTACGTAGCAGCTGGCACGGGCAAAGGACAGCCTGTAAGAAACAAGCCACTGCCAATAATTGCCATAACAACCACCGCCGGAACGGGTTCAGAGGCAGACGCGACGTCAGTTATTACCAATCCCGAAACGGGCGAGAAAATAGGCTTTGTACACCCCGATATGTTCCCCGTTCTCTCTATAGTAGACCCCGAGCTTACGGCGGGCGTACCCCCGTTATTTACGGCATATCAGGGCTTCGACGCCCTTTTCCACGCGACGGAATGTTATATTGCTAACAAGGCAAATATGATGAGCGAAATGTTTTCGCTTACCTCTGTAAGCTATGTGGCAAAATACCTTGCACGCGCCGTAAAGGACGGTGGCGATCTCGAGGCTCGGGAGGGTATGTCTTTTGCCAATACCTTGTCGGGAATGGTAATGACTCTTTCAGGCTGTACTTCCAAACACGGGCTGGAACACGCGATGAGCGCTTTATCGCCGTCGCTTCCGCATGGGGCGGGGCTGATTATGCTTGCGCCTGCCTATTATACGCATTTTATTGAAGTTCACGCCTGCGACGACAGGTTTATCCAGCTTGCTAAAACAATGGGCAAAGGCAATGCGGACAAGCCGCAGGACTTTGTAACGGCTTTGGTCTGCCTTATGCGCGAATGTGGCGTGGATAACCTGAAAATGTCTGACTACGGCATTGAACCTAAGGATTTTGCCGCAATGGCAGATAACGCCGCAAGCAGCATGGCAAGGGTTTTTGCCAACGACCGTGTGCCCCTTTCCCGCGAAGATTGCATTAAAATTTTCGAAAAGTCTTATAGATAGGCTTTTGTTGTGACAATTAGTAAACCCCCCGCAGGCGTTTAGTCCGCCTGCGGGGGGTTTGTTTTTGCCGTTTTAGTTTTATTGTCGGCTTGCCTTCGTGTGGGAAGGCAAGCCGTAAATATTGCAAGCCTTTAAGTGGCAGGGGCAAGAAGAACTTTATACAAAATAGCTTTTGTACCGTCTTTTTTGGCGATAGAGTATTCTGTATTTGCTTCGGCAGTAAACGTTAAAGTGTAATCAGAACCTATGTTATACGTAGTCCCGTTAATACTCAACGTGTGGCTTGATACTGAATTGAAATATAGTGTTACCGTTCTCTTTGTCGTGCTTGCGGCAATGGTAATTACTGTCTTGCTTTCAATTTTCATGCCTTGAGAATAAGTTGTTCCGTCCTGTATAGTGGCAGATGTTGTCGTAAGGCTTCCTTTAAAGTATATACCGTTTATCGTTACTCCGTTTCCAAGTTCACTTTCTGTCGTTGATAAGAAATCTGCAATAATGGTCTGGCTGGCGAGAGCATTGTACGCTTCGACTATATTTTGGTACTTGGTTACATAGCTTGCATAGTCGCCTGTAAGCATTGTGTTGAACTGTGAATAGTAAGTGCCATCGGCATTTGTAAGCGCGTTGTAATAGGTGGTAAGCGTTGTTACGTTAGCGCTGTCAGAAAGGCTTACGCTGTCTTTGTCCATCTCGTCCAGAAGGTCAATAAAGTCGTAAATTACGTGCATTTCTTCGAGTTCTGCAAGATCAGATAACTTGCTTGCATTGGTAACGTCGTCCATCGGGTTTTTGTTTGTAGTGTTGTCGTCTTCTTTGCCCGTTTCGCCGTTATCCAGCGCCTCGTAAGCCGCCTGCGCTTCTTCGTAAGCCGTTATTGCATCTTCCAGCTCATTCCTGTCGCTTATATCTATTTCGCTTAGTGCAGGCAGTGCTTCAATTATAGCTATAACATTATCCACCGCGAATTGCTCGTAAGCCGCCTCTGCCGCCGTAAGAGTAGCATAGTTGGTTACCAGAGCTTTCTGGTCGGCTGTGAGGGAGTTGTACGCCGTACGCGCCGCGTTGATCTTGTCGTAGCTGTCCTGCGTTACCGTGCCTATATCCGCGATATATGCTTCAACCACGTCGGCTTTGGCTTCGTTCAAAAGGCTGACCGCCGTGTTTAACGTTGTTTTAAGGGCGGTATCAAATGTTTCAAGTTCGCTTGTGGTCAAAGCGCTGTAAGCCGACTGTGCAGTGGTTACCAGACCTTCGAACGTGGTAAGGTTGGCAGAGACCTGTTCAAGCGTAGTGTAGCCGCTCAACGCGTTTATAGCTTCCGTTGCCGCCGTAACCCTTGCCGCAGAAGAAGCCGCGGTGTTCTCGAACGAAAGTGAAGATATCGTAAGTTCCTTATCGGCTGTACCTGACGCTATAACGTAAGTGCCTGCTTTTAAGATTATTGTAAGGTCGGTAAATTTGCTTGCGTAAACAGTTCCGTCAGAGCCGATAAGTTCTCCATAGTAATAATAAGAGCTGCCTGTAGCCGCTATGGTAAGTTGTGTTTCGCTTGCAAGAGTAAAGGTCACAAGCTGCCCTTTGCCCTTTATTGTGCCGCTTGAAACGCCTGTTATATTGGTAAATTCAACGCCGCTTACGGTGGAAGAACCCTTTGAAACCTGTGTAAGATCCACCGTCAGACCGTTAGTTTCATCTATGCTTAAAGAGGACGAGGGGGTAACCAGGTTCATAGAGGTATCGGCTGCGGGATCGTCGTCATTTACGCCAGCGCCGTTTATCGCTTCCGCGCGGGCAACCACTGCCGAGGTCAGGTAGCAGTTGCTCGTATTCGCTTCACTGTCGTAATAGAACAAGGTGCTGTCAGTATCGAATGACGAGTAGTCGATATTGTAATAAATGAATGCACAGCTGTTGGCAACTGAAGTGGTTCTTGTAGCAACCTGTGTCGGTAAGGTGTCTGTAAAGCACTGGTAGTACGAGTTGCCGTAAGACTTCTCAACACCGTCTTTTTGCTGTATTACCGATTTGCAGCCTTCATAATAGTTATTTTCGGCGTAAAGGTAGCAGTTTGCTCTTACCGATGAAACATAGCTTAAATCCGCATTAGAATCGTTGGTGTTGCCGTAAATATAGTTATTGTAGAAGTGTATATTTGCCCTGCGTGCAAGCGGTATACGCGAACCGCAGTTATACCAGTAGTTGTGGTGCATCGATATATTGTACTGCAAAGAGGTATCTGAAGATCCGATTAAGTTTGTCTTGTGGCAGTATTCAAAGTAGTTGTAGCTTAAGGTGTAGTATTGTCCGCGTTTAAAGTCGCAGCTGCCGTCGCCCTCTTTCTTATCGCTTTCCGCGGGGTTGGCGCAATAGCCGGGTAAGAAACTGTTGTTATGAATCCAGCAGTATTCCACGGGGGATAACAGGTCGGCGTTCGCACTGGAAGCTCCGCTTGTTACCGAGCCTGTGGCATCGATTTGTGTACCCTGCACGCCTTCCATACCTATGGCGTCCTCGGGGTATTCGGTAAAGGCTATATTCCTTACTTCAAAGCTCTTGCCAGCGCCCGAACCGTATGTCTGGTACTGGTCTAACGTGTCGCTTGCGATAAAGTGGAAGCCCCAGCCCTGAATGGTTGCATCAGTGCCTATGCCTTCGATAGTTAAATCGTGGGCGTTGGTCATACGCGCCATTCTGCCGTTGTCGCCTTCACTGCCGCCGTTTGTTGTTGCGTCGTAGTCCGTCAAGCCTGTTATGGTAGCTGTTAAGCCGTCGTTGCTGAGTTCGGCCTCTACAGTGCCTATAACGCGTATTGCCACAGCGCCGTAAACGTCGCAAAGTTTTGCAATGCCTACCTCGTGGCGGTCGTTGCCCGAATACCTGCGGTTATTCAATATTTCGCCAATGCCTACAGCAACGTGACCGCTGCCGTATGTGGTGTCCGAACTGCAGGTAAGGTAATTTGATTTAAAGGTAGTGGGATCAACTTTTGTATAAGTACCCGTAGATGCCGAGTATGTATAGCAGTAGTCCGTTACATCGTTTTTATTGCTTTCGGTAAGGTATATTACCAAAGCTCCGTCCTTTAAAGTGCCTTCGTCGGTGTATGCGCCCACGCCCTCGTCGTAGCCGTCGGTGTTAAAGTGGGCGTAGCCGCTACGGTCGTATTCGCTCACCGCTATATTCGTTGCCGTGCCGACAGTACCGTTTACGCTTACCTTAATATCGTAAATACCTGCAGCGAGACCTACTATATCTACCCTGCCCGCGCCGTCTGCTATGCGGATAAGGTTGCTGTCAACCTGTATCCAGTTGTTGTCGGTATCCTGTTCAGATGATAATTTGTAATATGCTGTAGTGTTTTCAACATTGCTTGCCGCCCAAGTGGCATACATGCTTTCAGAATATGCCTTGGCAGCCGTCAAGTTCTCTATTACAGAAGTTACAACTGTTACCGAGCAGGTGGCAGTCTTGCCGCCTGCTGTAGCGGTAATTGTGGCAGAGCCGCTTGCTACCGCGTATATGGTTGCCGAAGTGCCCGAGCCGCTGACGGTAATTACTTCTTCGTTGCTCGATTGCCATGTCGCCGAAGTGTATTCCGAACCGTCGCTTGTCGTGATTGTTAAAGACAGTGTCTTGCTGTCGCCTGAATTAAGGTTTAAAGACGAACTGGATAATTTTACAGCCGTAACGGTAGTGGTAACAGTTTCGGTATTATCTGTCTGATCGCCTGTGTTGTCCTTATTGCCGTCGGAGCTGCTGTCGTCCTGGCTGCTATCCGAGGCAGAGCTGCTGCCTGACGAGCTGTCTTCTGAAGTGCCGGAAGAAACTTCTGGGCCTGAGGACGAGGACGAAGACGTTTCATCGTTTGACTTGCTGCAGGCAGAAAACACCATCATCAAAGCCATAAGCACGCATACTATGCCCGAAAAAAACAGCCTTAAATGTTTTTTCATAATAATCCCCCTTAAAAGATATGAGGTGAAAAATGTTTATATCGATAAAAATATGACAAAAAATAACATTCCCCTCAAATATAGAATAATTTAAAAAAGACAATATGTCAATATAAAAATTTAACATTTTTTAAATTAACAAAATTAACAAATTTGTTTTGCTAAAATTATTGGCTTTAAGCGGCACTAAGATGACAGCCTTGGGCTGTACAAGGGCAACGCCCTTGTCATCTTGAGCGAAGTCTGAAAGGTGTAGTCGAAAGATCTCCTGCCTTCAGCGCTCGGCTGTCATGCAACTTAAGTTGCAATGCGTTATACACATTATACTGTGGAGATAAAAGCCAAAAAAGCCCCCTTGGTTTAATGTAAAGCCAAGGGGGGGATAAATTATTAGCAATTAATAATTAAGAGAGTTCCGCGAGCCGTCAAACGGACTTTAATATCAGTCTTTAATAACTTATAGCTATGTAGTAAATATTTATTCCGCCAGAGGTGGAGGCTATGTAACATGTGTCTGCCTCGCATAGAATAAACGTGCATGCATCGTCTTCACCGTTATTCAGCGCACTGCTGCTTGCCGTAAGGTACTGTACTGTCTTAGTAAACGAGGAATCATAGAACGCAAGCGTTCTGTCTTCTGTTGAACTTCCCGAAGTGGCATATACGGTTATTGCAGCCGATTTGCTTGTAGTTATTTTTATGCTTCTGTAAGTTGCCGCGCCACTGCCGCCGAGTGCCAACATATTGCTGTAGCCGCTGTAAGAGGAATTACCTGTAGATACAGTTTTATCGCTTGTGGCGGTAAGAGTAATGGTAGTGTAATCGTCGCTGTATAGCACTATATCAGAGGAATAGGTTGTTCCTGCGGCAAGTTTATTGCCCGATATAAGGCTATCTATGCTTAGCGATACGTCGGAAGGCGAAACTTCCGTGCCCGTCGCGGGATTGCCCGACGAATGAGCGCCTGCACTTTCTATAACTTCTTCTTTAGCTGTTGTTGCATCTGTGGTTAATAAGTAGTCGGTATAGAAAAGGTTTGAGTTTGTGTCGAAGTCGCTGTAATCCACGCCCTTGCCGTTATCGTAACAGGCGCTGGCAACGCTCTGCGTACGGCTTGTAGCTATTGTTATGCCGTCGTGTGCATTCGCGTAGCTGCCGCTTGTCACGGTGAACACATCATTGTAAGATTTTACAGTACCGTATGCATTGGATTTATTAGTTACAACTTCTATTGCCGTTTTATTATTTTCGTAATAGTTGTACTCAGAATATACGTAACTGTTTGCCCGTGAGCTTATAGCCGTGTTCGTAGCACCGTATACATAGTTGTTATAATAATGCACGTTAGCCATACGCACAAGGGGCATACGCGACTGACAATTATTATAGTAGTTGTGGTGTATGGATATGTTGTACTGGGGGCAGGTGTCGTCAGCGCCGATTAAATTTGTCTTATGGCAGTTTTCAAGGTAGTTGTAGCTGAACGTAAAGTACTCGCCACGCTTGAAGTCACAGCTGCCATCGCCGTCGCCCTTGTCAAGCTCTACCGAGGAATCAGAAGCGCTGTAGCCCACATAGAAGCTGTTGTTGTGTATCCAGCACCTCTGCACGGTAGCAGTAATCTCAGTGCCGCTTGACTTGCCTTCCATACCTATGGCGTCCTCGGTGTAGTGGCTGAAGGTCAGATTTCTTACTTCAAAGCCGTAACCAGACTGCTCGGTGGTGTCGGAACAGATAAAGTGGAAACCCCAGCCGTATATAACGGCATCATCGCCCACGCCTTCTATAGTTACGTTTTTGGCGTTTAACATGCGGGCAAGGTGTCCGTTGTCGCCGTCGCTGTCTAACTGGCCGTCGCTGTCGCTGTCTGTGGCGGCAGTCCACACGGTAAGGCCGTCTATAGCGCTCTCTTTGCCTTGTCCCGAGACCTCGGCGTTTACAGTGCCTATAACCCTTATTGTAACGCCGTTATAGTCGTCTGTCATATCGGCAATACCGTTGTTATCACTTTTGTACGTGTTATTATTTAACAGATACCCAATGCCGTAGCCGCTTGCCGACGTTGAGAAGTAACCTTCTACAGTGCTTGAAGAAAGTTGTGTAAGACTGCCGTTTGAATATTTGTAAACGTAGTCACGTATATCATTTTTATTGCTGTCGGTAAGGTATATTACAAGGGTATTGTCTTTAAGCGTTCCGTTGTTGTTGTACGCGCCCACGCCGTCGGTATAGTTAAAATGGGCGTAGCCGCTTCGGTCGTAGGCTGATACCGTTACCGTTTTATTATAGTATACATTGCCTGATAATATCTGTATATCGTAGTCGCCTGCCGTAAGCCCTACTATGTCGGCGCGAGCCTCTGTAGAGCTTACCGTAGTAATAAGATTTTCGTCAGAAAGGGTGGTGTAGCTGCTTTCGCTTGTAAGTTTATATCTTACCGCGTCGTTTGTAGCGTTGCTTGTGGTCCAGGTAACGTAAAGGCTTTCTTCGTAGCCTTCGGCGGCAGTGATAATGGTAGAGGAAGAAGGCGAAGCAGCTACTGTAACAGTACAAGTAGCCGAATAGCTGCCTGCGGCAGCCGTAATGGTAGCCGTTCCTGCAGAAACGCCCGTTACAGTGCCGTTATCTACCGTTGCTACTGATTCGTTGCTGGACGCCCATGAGATAGTGCCTGAATAACTGCTTCCGTCGCTCATTGTGCCGGTTGCCGTAAGCGTACTTTGTTCGTTTACATTAATGGATAAATAGGATCTGTTCAGCGAAATAGAAGCTAATTTGTTCTCTGTTACCGTGACGGTGCAGGTGACCGAATAGCCGCCCGCGGCAGCCGTGACTGTCGTTTCGCCCGTGCTTATGCCTTTGACCGCCCCGTATGACACGATGGCAATGGAGGTGTCGGCAGAAGTCCAGGTAACAGTGCCCGTGTAGTCGCTTCCGCTTGAAGTGGCAACAGTGGCTGTAAGCTTGAAAATCTGCCCTACTTCAAGGGATATGAAAGTATGATCCAAAGTAATTCCCGTGACGTCCGTCTGGGTTTCGTCATTATTGCTTGTTCCGCCCGACGTGTCAGAAGACGTGGCGTCTTCAGAACTGGACGAAGAACTGGATGACGAACTTGACGACGAGCTTGACGACGAGCTGCTGTCTTCAGAACTCGACGACGAACTTTGGCTTGATGAAGACGGGTTGTTTATCGTCACGTCGCCGTTTACAGTGCAAGCTGAAAGTGATATCGTCATAGACATAATAAGGCAAATTATGCCAATCAGCTTGTTTTTAAGTCTCTTTCTCATATAAAAAATTCTCCTCTCGTTGTTGTGGCTGTCTATAAAAAACATCCCCCTTATAAATAGAATAAACGTAATTTCGGGGTATGTCAAGCAGCGGAAAAAAATTAAGGTATAAATAAATTTGTAACGAAAAACAGTAACAAAAATGCCGCCGCGATTTTATCGCCAGCGGTAGCATAAGAGCTTTCCCTTTGAGGGGGAAAGATTCTGTCGGTCGTAATGATAGCCGAATGTTCAGTTACTTAGATTGCTGCGGCTTTTGCAATGACAAAAATTATGTGCCGCTTGCAAGCGGTGATAAAGCATTGCAACTTACGTTGCTCGACAGCCGAACTCTTAAGGTAGGAGATCTTTCGACTACACTACACGTTGTTCCGTTCCGCTCAAGATGACAAGGGCTGCGCCCATGTAAACCCCTTCGCCACTTTGTGGCCCTCTTCCCCTCTCAGGGGACGCAAGGACTGTCATCTCGCGCGAGCATTAGCGACACTTTGCGCACCTTATTAAAAAGATTTCAGATAATAAGGCGCAAACCGAAGTGGAGAGATCTCCAACCAGCAGAGTACATTGTACCACAAGCCCTTGCCTCCCCTGAGAGGGGAGGGCGGACCGCTGTGCGGTGGTGGGGTTAAAACCCTTCAGTCACGGCAAGCCGTGCCAGCTTCTACTGTGTATGCTGTCGCTACTTCTCAGGGACGCCTTTAACAGCCTTTTTCTTTTTGACGTGATTTATAATACAGTCGGCGGCGATAACCAGAGCCGAGAAGAAAACCAGACCTACGGCGATAAATATCGCGCAGTTCATAAAAAATTCTTCGGGCAGAACAAGAATTATCTGGTCGTAGCGGCTGTTAAACACCCAGTTGTCTTTCCCCGGGAAAAGTATCTGGTGGAAGACTTCGAACGCCTCGTCAAAGCCGACGGCGGCAATTATGGCTACAAGCGCAACGGGTATGATTATAGCGGCTAAAGCCGTCCAGAAGGCGGCGCTGTGTCCGCCTACGCCGTTTACGTTTATTATTTTAAGTTTCCATAAAACGCATAAAACAATGAGCAGAGCTCCCGTGGCAGCCATTACCGAAATATCGAGTATAAACAGCGTTCTGCAGTCGTCGAAGTGGCTAGCACCGTCGGCAGAGCATTTGAACACGCCTATGTAGTACTGCCCGTCCACCGCGTATTTTTCCCAGAAGCCCGTATTCCAGCACTGGGTAAGGTAGTTCATAATAAGGTCGAACGAGCTTTTTATTTCCTCGTAGCTGTAACCTGTGCTTTCCAGGTTTAAAGTTTTAATCTGTATATAGTAAAACCAGCGGTTGATAATTGGCAGGCTTATGGCAAGCGTTATTAAAAACAAAAACAACGCAATAACAAATACCGCCGTTACAACACTGTTAATTATTCTTTTTTTGCCGTGAGTTTTTTCTTCCATGGTTACAGTGTAAACCAATTTGCTGTAAAAGGCAAACGCTATATGCAAAAAAAGATAAAGAAAAAATGAAATTTAACACAGTTTTTACAAAATCATGCGTATTTTTTAACCTTTAATGCGTATAATATAGAAAACAGAGGGAAATCCGTTACCTTTCGATGGCGCGGGAAAGCGCATAAGAAAAATGCCTTACGGCAAAGACAAATTACATTTTTTATGTTTAAACGGGCGGCGGGTTTACTGCAATTCCCATAGGGAATTTTGGTAATGCCGTCGCCATAAAATTTAATGTTATAAGGGCGTGGCGTGAAGCCACGCCCTTTAACTATATTTATTTGTTCTGTAAAACTATTATTATATAGTATAGTGCTATTTATATTTCGTCCTGCGGAAACTCCGTCTGGTAGATGATTTCCTCGTTTTCAGCAAACCAACTCGGCTCGGTTGCGCCTATAAAGTTATACACGATTTCTATTGTATGGTGGTAATGCCCGTCAATTTTCGTAAGTTCGTGTATGTAAACCTTATCAATGAACGCCCGCAGAATATCGGGAGTAAGTT
>JAJQII010000013.1 GCA_021199295.1 Clostridia bacterium | reverse complement strand
CGGGGGCTTCGGCGCTCTGGCTCTCGTTCTCGTAGGTTTCGCCGTTTGCGGCTTTATGTATATTTCCGACTTTCTTTTTCAGTTCGTCATATTCCGCATTAATCTGTTGCATATCCTCGAGCCTGCCGCCGTGGTCGGGGTGGTATTGCATAGCAAGTTTTTTATATTGGTTGTAAAGTTCTTCGACTGTGTCAACGTCTTTAAAAAATTTATATTTCATAATGAGTATACCTCGTAAAAATTATTTTTTGCCCGTCCAGCCGATAGCACAGCTTTTTTTTAATTATCTGAATTGTATGGGTGCTTCTGGGTTTTTATCTATTGTTAATGTAGCATAAGCATAAAATGTTATACTGATAGTTTTTTCATATATCCATATTCCAAAAATACATCTATCTTTGGGTAATTTGTAAATCTTCATATGGTTGTTATTATCGTAATAAATAATTTCTTTAATGTTCATAATTTTGTTCGCCTCGTAAAAATTATTTTTTGCCCGTCCAGCCGATAGCACAGCTTTTTATTATAAATGAGTTTTATTTTGTAATGAATTTTTTTATAATATATTTAAATCTTGCGACTACGTCAGAAAGCAAATTTTTATCTTTTGCGATTTCTTCGAAGTCTTCGCGGGTTGCCCCGTCTGGTACTAAATCAATTCAATGTTCAAAATATGCCGTTTCGTCGTTAAGCCCTATTACAATAGTATCCATAGCTTCGACTATGTCCGCCATATCATCAAAATCAGATGCGTAAAAATTTCCGTTTTTATCTGTCATAATAGCCACCTTTAAAAAGTTTTGTGAAAATTTGGCTTTAAACCTTGATTTTTATAAAATGCTGTAGTAAAATAAAAATAGGTTTTCGGGGGCGGCAGGTTCGCCCCCTACGGTGAGCCGTTCGGGGTACTTTTCGACTTTGCACCCGTTCGGCTCGGTTATGTTTTTACAGTCCTTGCTTTATTTGGTTAAGTAATCGATTAAAGCAAGGATTTTTTCATCCGTCCAGCTTTCTGCGGTCAGATATTCAATCAACCGCTGAATTGCCTTGTTCGATAATTCGCACGTTGGCATTTCATTCATCACCTTCTTCACCTGCCTATATTTTTTTATTAATCACGGCTTGCACCGTCCGACTTTTCAAAACATTGTGCAAAGTATACAAAATTCAATGCAACCAAGCACGCTACCTGCGCCTTTTACCTTTCCCTAGGTAAAAAAACTCGGATAGCTGTCAAGGGTTTTCTGCGTGGAGATTTTTTTTCGTAACAATATGCCAAACCGCATAACGAAAAAAAATACAACGCCCTTGACAGCAAACGGAAGCTCATTGTAAGGGCTTTTTTCCCGAGCGCGGGGTGAATTTTAATAGACATGTGAAACAGGGCTATTAAAAGAGGGGTCGAACTCCAACCCGCGAAAAAGCCAGCAAGCACACAAGTTGTACGGTTAAGCAGTTTTAAAATAACTTCTGTACCGCATTGAAACAACATTTGCACAAAAAAACACGGACTTTGCCGTAAGAATAACGGGCAGGGCAGTCCAAGCGGTTTAGCGGACCGCCTGCCCGTCTTACGGCTGCCGTGCCAGCCAATTAACAAGGGGGTAACAAATGTATAAATTTACAGCAAAAGAAAAGTTATATGCTATTAAAGCATTAAATTCCGCAAACTTATTAACTGTTTGCAGACGGTATAAAGTAAGCCGTACCACAATATGGCGCTGGCGTAAGCGTTATGACGGAACACTTGAAAGCCTTGAACCGCAGTTTTCGCGTAAAGGTATACATCATCCGAACGAACAGACGGAAGAAGAAAGAAATAATATTCATAAATTGCTACGCCGTAATCCGAATATAGGGCTTAATGAATTGTATGGCAAGTTGTATCGTAATTATGGGTATAGGCGTAACCCTGTTACGCTTTATAGGTATTTAAAACGTTGTAAAATTTACGAAACAAAAGAGCGTGTACCTTATAAACCTAAAAAATATGATACACCGCTTAATATCGGTGAAAAGTGGCAGCTTGACGTAAAATACGTGCCGCTTGAATGTTATACGGGCAACGAAGAAAAAGAGCAATTTTATCAGTATACCGTAATAGACGAAGCCGACCGTAAACGTTTTATTTATGCTTATAAGGATATTGGGCAAGACAGCACGGTAGATTTTATATTGCGTGCTTTTAAGTTTTTCGGGTATCGCCCGAAGACTATACAGACTGATAATGGCGGTGAATTTACATTCCGTAATTTTGTTACAAAAGACGGGCGTATACATAAATTCGACCAGCTTTGTAAATTTTTCCATATAAAGCATAGATTAAACAGACCAAGAACGCCGAGGCATAACGGTAAAGTTGAACGTTCCCACAGAAGCGATAATGAAAGGTTTTATAAATATTTGCATTTTTATTCTTTTGAAGATTTGCAAAACCAAATGGCGGCTTACCTTAAACGGTCTAACAATATTCCTACAAGTGTGCTGCGTTCCGCCCAAAATAAAATGCTTTGGTTATCGCCGAATGAAAAAGAAGCTGAATTAAAAGCAATTTAGATTAGTTAAACGGTAAAAAACGAGCCTTCCCGAATGGACGGCTTTTTCGGCATATAACAAAATAAAAAAATGCAACGAATAATATTAATTCATTGCATTTTTTTGTTATCCGTTTAAGAATTTTAGAGTTTATCTTTCAGTATTAAAGTTTTTTTGTGAAATTTTGTTTCATTGACTTGACAATTCAACAAAGGGCAAAGGCCTTGTCATCTTGCGTTGTATATTGCCTAATTAAGCACAACGTCCTTTAAGCTGTCGTATTTCTGCATTGCGAGCGAACGCAGCAGCGTGGTGTCGTACCCGCCTGAAAACGCCTCGTCTGCAATGGCTTTAGCCGTGAATATCACGCTTGCAGGGAACTTTAAATTCTTTATTTCGGTAAGCACCCTGCCGCTCTGCCGCGTGCCCATAAAGTCGCCGCCCCCGCGCATCTCCAAATCGTACTCGGCAATCTTAAAGCCGTCGGTATTATTTTTAATAACGCTTAAGCGCTCACGCGCCTGAGGGGTATCCGCCCCCATAAGCAAAAAGCAATAACTTTTCTGCGAGCCCCTGCCTACCCTGCCGCGCAGCTGGTGCAGCTGGGAAAGCCCGAATCTTTCGGCGTTGTATATAACCATAACGGTTGCGTCGGGCACGTCTACCCCCACTTCTATTACCGTGGTAGATACAAGGCAGTCGTATTTTTTTTCCTTGAAATCTGCCATAATCTCATTCTTTTGGGCGTCCTTCATCTTGCCGTGCAAAAGGGCAAGGCGTACCCCCTTCATTCTAAGCTGCAAATCCTCGTAAAGCTCGGTGACGGACATCACAGTGCCCTCATCGTCGCCCTCTATTTTGGGGCAGACGAAGTAAGACTGCCTGCCAAGTTTTGCCTGTTCGGCAATGTAGGCAAGCATATCGCCGTACCTTTTCGCAGGTATTACAGATGTGGATATCTCTTGCCTTGCCGCAGGCTTATCCTTTATGGTGCTTATTTCCAGATCGCCGTAAAAGATAAGGGATAGTGTGCGGGGAATGGGCGTTGCCGACATAATTAAAACGTCGCAGCCCTCGCCTTTTTCGGACAGAGAGGAGCGCTGCGCCACGCCGAAGCGGTGCTGCTCGTCGCAGACAACAAAAGCCAGTTTGTCAAAGCCCACGTCCTTTTGTATAACGGCGTGAGTGCCGCATACTATGCTGGCAGTGCCGTTTTTTAAGGCAGCCTTGACCTCTTTCTTTTCTGCCGCCGTTGTCGAACCAATCAAAAGCCTTACGTCGTAATCGGGGAAATATTTTTGCAGAAGGGCAAAATTCTGCCTTGCAAGCACTTCGGTAGGGGCTATCATTGCCGCCTGGAAACCAGATTTTACAGCCATAAAAATGCCCGTGAGCGCCACCGCCGTTTTGCCGCTTCCCACGTCGCCCTGCAAGAGCCTGTTCATTTTTACGGGCGAATGTACGTCGCCGTAAATATCGCGCACGGCGGCTTTCTGCCCCGCCGTAAATTCAAAGGGGAAACGCGCCATAAAGTCGGCAGTCTGCCTTTCGGTTACGGTATAGGAATTGAGCCTTGCCGTCTTGCCGTCGCCCTTTATAACTTTGAACGCCGAAATAAGTAAAAAATATTCCTCAAGCGCCACGCGGCTCGCCCCCTCGGCTGCTTCCTCGCTTGTCTTGGGATTATGCACCTTTATATACGCGTCGGGCAGGGATATAAGCGAATATTTCGCGCGAAGCCCAGCGGGGATGGCGCTTGAGATTATAACCTTGCCCAACCCCTGCCTTATGCTGTCCCGCACGAGCTTTTGGGTAAGCGTGCCCGCGAGCGGATATACGGGTATTATACCCTTTAAATTTTTGTTGCTGTCCGCAGGCTCGAACGAGGGGTTTACCATAGTCACGCCCATGCCGTATTTATTCTGTACCCTGCCGTAAAACAGGTAGTCGCCCCGCTGCAATTTTTGCGCCACATACGGCTGGTTAAACCATATGGCGTTGAAAATGCAGCCGTTCTGCTGGCACATGGCCTTTACGTGGGGGCGGCGGGAATAACGGTTAAACTCCACGTTTAACACCTCGCACCTTACAAGCGCAATCTGGTTGTGGTACAGCTCGGTAATGCTTTCCGCCCTGGTAAGGTCGAGATAATCGCGCGGGTACAGCTTTATCAGCTCTTCAACCGAATGGATATTAAGTTTGGCAAATTCCTTTTCCCTCTTTTCAGAAATGAATTTAAGCTGCGTTAGCTGCATGGCTGCCCCTCTTATTTATATAGTATAAAGGGAAGACAATAAGCCTTCCCCCATGGTAAAACATATTAAAATGACTATTACTCCATAGAAACAAGGTAGTAATACACGGGCTGGCCGCCGTAATGGAAATCTATGTCGCACTCGGGGAACTGTTCCGAAACCTTCGCGGCAAGCGCCTCGGCGTCGGCTTCTTCCACTCCCTCGCCGTAATAAAGGGTTATCATCTCGTGGTCGGGGCTCTTCATAGCCTGTATAAGTTTTATTGTGGTTTCGGCTATGTCGCTGCCCTTTGCCAGTATCTTTTTGGCGTCAAGCCCTATTATATCGCCCTTTTTAAGTTTAAACCCGTTCATGGTAGTGTCGCGCACAGCGTACGTAACCTGCCCTGCCGCCACGTTGTCTATGGCGTGAGTCATATTGGTCTTGTTTACGCGCACCGATTCTTCGGGGTTGAACGCAAGCGCCGCAGCAAAGCCCTGGGGCACGTTTTTGGTGGGTATAACGTGTATCGTGCGGTTTGTTACCAGATCTTTAGCCTGCTCAGCCGCAAGAATAATGTTAGAGTTGTTGGGGAAAACAAACACGTTAGACGCGTTTATCTTCTGTACAGCGGTGGCTATATCCTGGGCGGAAGGGTTCATCGTCTGCCCGCCTTCCATTACCCTGTCGCACATTAAATCTTTGAATATTTCAGAGAGCCCTTCGCCAGCGCTTATGGCGAGCATGCCCATTTCTTTCTTTTCAGCCTCTAACTTTGCCTTAAGCTCGCGGTTTTCTTCGAGCATGTTCTCTATCTTTATCCTGTCGAGCTCACCCAGCTCAAGCGCGTAAGAGAGCGCTATGCCGGGGATATTGGTATGGACGTGTACTTTTACAAGGTCGAGGTCGCCTATACAGATAACGCTGTCGCCTATCTGCATAAGTTTTTCCTTTAATTTGTCTATATCGGCAAGGGTTGTCATCTGCTTTAAGTGGATAATAAAATATTCAGTGCAGTATGCAAACTCTATCTCGCCAAGGTCAAGGTTTATTATGTCAGAGTTGTCGCCGAATTCGGCTTCCTTTTTGGCAGGCGCGGCATCGGTGGGAACGTCCTCCACGCCGAGTTCTTCGCCTGTGAGCGCCGCAAGGAATCCGCGCATTATCGTCATAAGACCTACGCCGCCGCTGTCTACCACGCCTGCTTTTTTAAGCACGGGGAGCAGTTCGGGCGTGTGCGCAAGCGCTTCGTCGCCCACGGCAATAACCGCGTTAAAGAAATCTACAAAATCTTTGTTTTTGCCCGCAAGTTTGGGGGCAGCCTCGCTCATCAGCCTTACTACCGTAAGGATAGTGCCCTCTTTGGGTTTGGAAACGGCGCTGTAGGCAATCTTAGTGCCCGATTCAAGCGCCTTGGCAAACGTCTTTGTATCAACGTTCTGCGTACATTCGCGCAGCACCGTGCATATGCCCCTGAATATCTGGCTGGTTATTACGCCCGAGTTGCCGCGCGCACCGCGCAGCGCACCCTTGGATACAGAGTCGCATATTTCCTGGAATCTGTTCGACGAGCAGGCGTTCATCTCGCTTATCGCCGACTGCATGGTAAGCGACATATTTGTACCCGTGTCGCCGTCAGGTACGGGGAAAACGTTGAGCGCGTCAACCTTTGCCCTGTTTATCTCTAACATTCGCGCACCGCTTGCAACCATCTTTCTGAAGTCGGTGCTGTTAATGGTTTTTGGCATTATTACTCCTTAAAATTAAACACGCAAAGACGACACCGCACAGAGCGGTGCTGTTTGCGCACGGCGTCAGAGTTTGACGCCCATTATATTCACATTGACCGAATCTACTATCATACCGGAAAAGCGCTCTACTTTGTACTTGACACCCTCTTTAAGCGATTCCGCGACGGCGTTTATAGATACGCCGTACTTTATGATAACATAGACGTCTATAAAAATTCTGTCGCCGTTTGTAGTTACCTTTATTCCCTTTGTGCCCGTATGCTTTTTTAAAAGTTCGGCAAGCGAATCTTTAAAACGGCGGGGAACAAGATCTACAATGCCGTAACAATCAAGGGCAGCGTAAGCCGCCACTTTTTCCAGAACTTTGTCGGATATTGAAATTTTACCGTAAACGTTGCTTGTGTTGACTGACATATTAACTCCTGTCGAAACTTATTTTATACTATTTAAACATTTTTTGCAAGTCTTTAATTGCCTATTTATATAGTTTTTGGGCACAGTCCCCCTTTTCTATGTAAAATTAATAAAAAAATTTATCTTTAAAACAACTTTTTTGATTGATTTTTTTGCAAATAGGTGCTATATTATTATAGCCGCATTATGGAAGCGGCTTTTATTCACACGCTTTTTTAGCGTACTACCCTACGGAGGTGTATATATTATGTCAAGAGTTTGCAGCGTATGCGGTAAGGGTCAGACGTCGGGAAACAACGTAAGCCACTCCAAAAGAAGGACAAGGAGAACTTTTAAAGCCAACGTACAGAAAATAAGCTACGTTGACAAGGGCGGCAAGGTGGTAACCGATTACGTCTGCACCAGATGTATGAAAACCATCGAAAGGGCTTAACCTTTTTTCAGGTTATCCCCGCGTAAAACTAAAACGCAAGTAAAGGGCGGCACACTCGTGCTGCCCTTATAATTTTGTCTTTTAAATTAATTTATAATTTCACAAAATACCAATACACTGAAACATCGCTGCTGTACTCAAGATTGGTATTGCCCGCAAGCACGTTTACCAGAAGGTCTGCCATCTTTTCGGAATCGCTGAACGAGCCGCTGGGAATATACCCCGCATACTGCCCCGCAGTGTCGTTTTCGTAATAGTTATAATCGGTGTAAAGGTAATCTGACGCCTCTGAAGTATTGGGTTCTAACGGGGTATCTAAAGACGAAAGATCTGTCTCGTAAAGATAGCAGGCTTTAAGCGAGCCATCCGAAAAATAGTCCGACATATACACGTTTGCAAGCGAAGTGCACGCGCAGAAAGCATTTTCGCCAATATATTCCACGTCGGCAGGTATAGTAACTTCTTCCAGGAGAAGGCAATAACAGAACGCGTATTTTTCTATATATTTAAGCCCGCTCCCGAGATTTACCTCTGCAAGCGAAGTGCAATTCTGGAAAGCCGCGTAACCTATGCTTTCCAGCGTGTCGGGCATAGTAAGGGATGCAATTTTATAGCAATTCAGAAATGCAGAATCCCCTATAGTCTGCAGATTGGACGGCATTACTATATCTTCCAGCACATAGCATTCATTAAAGGCATAATTTGCTATTGAAACAAGACTGTCGGGGAGCGTTACGCTTTGCAGTGCCTCGCAGGTATAAAACGCCCAGTATCCTATTGAAGTAACGCCTTCAGGAATTACAATCTCCTTAAGCAGCGTGCAATAGGCAAACGCGCTTTGCGGTATTTCGGTAAGAGATGCCGAAAGCTGTACGTCAGTCAGCCTTACGCAATACAGAAACGCGGCTACGCCTATCGAAGTCACGCTGTCAGCCATAGTTACAGAACTAAGATGCCTCGCGTTTTCGAACGCCTGAGCGCCTATTCCCGTAACGGGCACGCCGCCGTATTCCGACGGGATAACCACGTTTACCGGATTGCCGCTGCAACCTGTCACCTCAAAGTAATAACCGTCGCCCGCCTCCACTTCCTGCATTTCCCCCTCTGAGGGATCTTCGGCAAGTTTATACGTTCCTGCTGTGTTGCCGTCTGAATCGTATAATGTATACGTAACGTAAGCCTCTGACGAGCATGCCGATACGGCAGGCAATGCAAAACAAACGGCTGCCGCGCAAACTATAAGCGCTATAATTCTATTCTTCATCGTATAAATCCCTTAAAACCATAATAAATATAAGACTATTTTAACACGCGCAAGCAATATTGGCAAACAAATCAATGTGAAATTAAGGTGACATAAAATATCCCCGCGCCTGCTTTAAGCATAATTTTGCGCGGGGAGTCAAATTTTTGTTCAGCCTATATTATTTTCTATAAATTCCCTTGCCTCGCTCTCGGGCATAAAGCCTATGGAATTATCTGTCATCTCGCCGCCGCGGAACACGGCAACGTAGGGTATAGACATTATGCCGTACCTTACTGAAAGTTCGGGGTTCTCGTCTATATCCACCTTTACAAATTCGGCTTTACCCTCGTAGTCGGCAGAAATCTTTTCAAGCACGGGGGCAAGCATCTTGCAAGGCCCGCACCAGGTCGCAAAAAAATCGCATACCACGGGCTTATCGCCCTTTATCAAAGCGTCGAATTGAGCCATATCTATCTTATTCATAACAATACCTCTTTTTACTATTATCCGGTAAACTTAAGAAATTATTTACCGTTTAAAACGTAGGCGTTTATATCGGCAAAATTTACCTTCTGCACCTGCCCGTCCGCCATGCGCTTGATATTCACAGCGCCTTCTTCCAGTTCGTTGCCGCCTATCGCAGCCACGTACTTAGCGCCTATCTTGTCGGCATACTTAAACTGTGCCTTTACGGAACGCCCCATATGGTCGGTTTCGGCGGCTATGCCCTGCTCCCTTGCCTTAAGCGCCAGAGAGAAAGCCACTCGCCTGCTTTCGTCGTCCATTCCCGCGAAATAAATGTCGGGCTTGCCCTCTTCGGGGAAGGGTACGGCTGTGTTTTCCATAAGCAGTATAAGCCGCTCTATGCCCGCCGCAAAACCCACTGCGGGGATATGGCTGCCGCCAAGTTCTTCTATAAGCCCGTCGTACCTGCCGCCTCCGCATACAGTGCCCTGAGCGCCTATCCCGCCAGAGACAAACTCGAACACAGTCTTAGTGTAGTAGTCCAGCCCCCTTACTATATCAGGGTCTACGGTAAATTCCAGCCCGCCTGCCTTAAGGTAGGCCTGCACCGCATTGAAATGTTCAGCGCACTCGTCGCACAGATAATCGGTTATGCGGGGTGCTTGCGCCGTTATTTTTTTGCAATCTTCTTCCTTGCAATCCAAAATCCTTAAAGGATTTTTGCCGTACCTGTCGCGGCACACGGGGCACATTTTATCAAGGTTGGGGGCAAGATATTCCTTAAGCGCCTGGTTGTACCTTGCACGGCACGTCTTGCAGCCAATGGAATTTATCTTTAATTTTACGTCTTTTACGCCTAACTTCTGCAAAAAGGAAGACGCCGCGAATATAACCTCGGCATCGGCGTCGGGTTTTTCAGAACCGTATACCTCTATGCCGAACTGGTGGAATTCGCGCAGCCTGCCAGCCTGGGGGCGCTCGTAGCGGAAAGCAGGCGTTATATAAAACATCTTCGCGGGCAGCACGCCCGACGACATTCCGTTTTCTATAAACGCCCTTGCAGCCCCAGCAGTGCCCTCGGGTTTTAAAGTAATTGAACGCCCGCCTTTATCGTTAAAGGTGTACATCTCCTTGTTTACGATATCGGTGGTATCTCCCACGCCCCGCTGGAAGAGCTCGGTGTGTTCGAACACGGGCGTGCGTATCTCCTTAAGATTGTAAACGCGTGCGACCTCTGCCGCGGTATCCTCTATAAAGTGCCATTTATACGCGTCCTGCGGCAGAACGTCTTTTGTGCCCTTGGGTATGTTTATCATAATCTCTCCGTAATAATCAAAGGACGTACTTGCGCAAGTCGCGGTTTTTGATTATATTTTCAAGGTGTTCTTCTACGTATTTTGCGTTTACCTCTACAGGTATCACGGGGTAGTCGTTGCCGCCCGCGTTGAAGGAAATATCTTCAAGAAGGTACTCCATTACCGTGTGCAGCCTGCGAGCGCCTATGTCTTCTGACGTGGTATTTATATCCACGGCAATCTCGGCGATTTTTTCTATGGCGTCGGGGGTAAACTTAAGGTCTATGTTATCCACCGCGAGAAGTACGGCGTACTGCCTTGTAATGGCGTTTTCGGGCTGGGTGAGTATATCTATAAAGTCCTGTTTGGTTAAAGAGGCAAGCTCTACCTGGATGGGAAATCTGCCCTGGAGTTCGGGGATGAGGTCTTCCACCTTTGATACGTGGAAAGCGCCTGCCGCTATAAAGAGTATATAGTCGGTTTTTACAGGCCCATACTTGGTCATAACGGTGCAGCCTTCGACTATGGGAAGGATATCCCTCTGCACGCCCTCGCGCGAGACGTCTGCCCCCTGGTTGCCCTTGCCTGCTATCTTGTCTATTTCGTCTATAAATATGATGCCGTCGTTTTCGGCACGTTTAAGGGCTTCGGCTTTCACGGCGTCGTTGTCTATCAGCTTGTCCGCTTCCTCAGCCATAATAAGATTTACCGCCTCTTTTACGGTAAGTTTGCGGTTTTTGCGCTTTTTAGGCAGCCCCATATCGCCGAAGATAGAACCCAAATCGAGCGACGCGCCGCCAGCCGCCGAAAGCTCTATAGTCTTGGGCGCGTCGGCAATTTCTATTTCTACTATTTCGCCGTCGTATTTGCCCTGATGTATTCCCTCGGTAAGATTCTGTTCGAACACTTCTTTGGAATAGTCGCCGCGTTCCTTGCTCTTAGCTTCGGCAAGCGCCTTGGCTACCTTGCGTTCTGCCGTAGCGCGTGCTTTATGCTCTACTTCTGCCGCCTTTTCGTCGTGCACAAGGCGGATGGCGCATTCGGCAAGGTCGCGTACCATAGATTCGACGTCCCTGCCTACGTAACCTACCTCGGTGTACTTTGTCGCCTCAACCTTTATAAAGGGGGCTTTTACCAGTTTTGCCAGCCTGCGGGCTATCTCCGTTTTGCCCACGCCCGTAGGCCCTTTCATAATTATGTTCTTAGGCGTAATCTCTTCCATCAGTTCGGGGGAAAGCTGGCTTCTTCTGTAGCGGTTTCTTAAAGCTATAGCCACGGACTTTTTTGCCTCGTTCTGCCCTATTATATATTTATCGAGCTCATGAACTATCTGTTTGGGTGTCAGATCCATTTAAATCACCTTGCCTTGCCCTTTTGGGGCTTGTATATTAAAACCTTATATGGTTTCGCATTTAATGTTATCGTTGGTAAACACGCATATTTCGCTTGCTATCTTAAGCGCCTTGGTAGCAATTTCTTCCGCCGAAAAATCGGTGTTCTGCATAAGTGCCCTTGCCGCCGCCAGGGCGTAGTTGCCGCCGCTGCCTATCGCGCACACGCCGCCGTCGGGATCTATAACCTCGCCCGTACCCGAAACTATAAGCAGATTTTCTTTATCGGCAACTATCATAAGCGCCTCTAACTTACGGGGCATCTTGTCCGAGCGCCAGAGTTCGGCAAGCTCTACCGCCGAACGCATAAGGTTGCCCGAAAATTTATTGAGCATGCCCTCGAACTTTTCGCTCAGCGAAAAGGCGTCTGAAACAGAGCCTGCAAAGCCAAGAATAACCTTGCCGCCGAATATGCGGCGCACCTTCGTGGCGCTGTTTTTAAAAATTACGTTCTCGCCCATGGTGACCTGGCCGTCGCCCGCGATAGCCGTAACGCCGTCCTTTTTTACGGCGCATATTGTAGTTGCGTGAAATTCTACTGACATAATTTTTCTTTATACTCCTGTATTTCTTTTAACGCCCTCTCGGCAAGATAGGCGTAACGCTGTTTTTTATCGCGTATTCTTTTATCGCAGCTTAATATGCCGAAATTGGCATTCATCGGCTGGAAGTCGGCATTGGGCGTGCTTACGTGCCTTGCAAGCGCCCCGCACACCGTATCCGCAGGCGGCATTAACTGTGCCTGCCCGTCCAATTTGCGCAGTGCGCCTATGGCAGCCATAAGCCCGCTCGCGGCGCTTTCCACGTAGCCTTCTACCCCCGTTATCTGCCCTGCAAAAAATATCCCGCCGTCCGTTTTAAGCGAAAAGTCGCCGTTTAAATGCTCGGGCGAATTTATGTAGGTGTTGCGGTGCATAACGCCGTAACGCAAAAATTCAGCATTTTTTAGCGCCCCTATCATAGAGAACACGCGCTTCTGCTCGCCGAATTTAAGGTTGGTCTGGCAGCCTACAAGGTTGTAGGCGCTGCCGTCGGAATTTTCCTTTCTTAGCTGCAAAACGGCAAAATACTTGTTGCCATTTTTATCGGTAAGCCCCACGGGTTTAAACGGCCCGAAGCGCAGGGTGTCTTCCCCGCGGGCAGCCATAACCTCTACGGGCATGCAACCTTCGAAAATTTCCCTTTTGTCAAACTCGTGCAGCTCTGCCTTTTCAGCCGAAACAAGCGCCTGCGTAAAGGCGTAGTATTCTTCTTTAGACATAGGGCAGTTAATGTAGTCGTCGCCGCCTTTGCCGTAGCGGTCGCCCTCGAACGCCTGCGAGAAATCTATGCTCTCCCGCGAGACTATGGGCGCTGAGGCGTCGTAAAAGTACAGCCCGCCGCCCAGTTTTTGTTTTATATCTTCGGCAAGCCCGCCGCATGTAAGCGGCCCTGTGGCTATTATGCAGGGCGCTTGCGGAATTCCGTCTGCCTCGCCGCATACCGCCGTGATATTCGGGTGGGATTTTATTTTGTCGGTAATGTACCGCGCGAAGCTGTCTCTGTCCACGGCGAGAGCGCCGCCCGCGGGTACTCTTGTACTATCCGCCGCCTCTATTATGAGCGAGCCGAGAATGCGCATCTCCTGCTTTAAAAGCCCGCACGCGTTGCCGTATATATCGTTGCTTTTAAGCGAATTTGAGCAGACGAGCTCGCCGTAGTCTCTATTTGTATGCGCGGGGGTAAACCCGTTTGGCTTTATATCGCAAAGCGTTACCTTTACGCCCCTTTGGGCAAGGTAGTATGCCGCCTCGCAGCCCGCGAGCCCCGCGCCGATTATGTTAATTTGCCTGCCCATCTTTGGTTTCTTCGGGCGGCAGGGGAACTGAATAGCTGCAGGACTTTTCAGAACACTTTATTTCCCCGCCTTTCTTTACGAGAAATCCCTTTTTGCACACGGGGCACTTGTCGCCCGTGGGGATATCCCAGCTTAAAAATTTGCAATCGGGGTAGCCTGTGCAGCCGTAATAAATCTTTCCGTTTTTAGAGCGCATCCTGCGCATAGGCTTGCCGCATTCGGGGCACTTGCCCTCGGTTTTAGCGTTCCCGCGCCCTTCGGTATCCAGGGGGCGCTTGACGCCGCATTTGGCACATTCGAGGTATTGCCCGTACCTGCCCTTTTTTATGAGCATATCGCCGCCGCATTCCTTGCATTTTTCCTCGGATATCTTGGCGTCTAACGGCAATATAGAGGAACATTCGGGGTAGTTGGGGCAGGCAAGGAATTTGCCGTACTTGCCGCTTTTAACCACCATGTTAGCGCCGCATTTGGGGCAGCGGACAGAAGATACTTCAGCCTCGGACTCGCTTATTATATTGGAGCAGGCGGGGTAGTTAGAGCAGGCGAGATATTTGCCGTACTTGCCGATCCTGCGTATCATGGGATGGCCGCATTTTTCGCATAAAATATCAGTAAGCTCGTCGCCGTCGGTAGAAGCAGCCTTTAGCTTATCGGCGAACGAGGGGTAAAAATCAGCAATAATTTTGTGCCAGTCCGTGCCGCCCTCTTCTATCTTGTCAAGGTCGTCTTCCATATGGGCGGTAAAGCCTACGTCCATTATGTCGGTAAAGTAATTTACAAGCATATCGGTAATCTTATACGCTACCTCGGTAGGTATCATATACTTGCCGTCCTTTTCGACATAGCGGCGCTTCGTAAGCACCGATATTATAGACGCGTAAGTAGAAGGCCTGCCTATGCCCTTTTCTTCCATAGTTTTTACCAGCGACGCGTCGGTATACCTTAAGGGGGGACGGGTGAACTTCTGTTCCTTTACAAGATCCTTTAAATTAAGGCTGTCGCCCTCGTTTAACGGGGGCAGAAGTTTTGCCGATACCTCGTCGGACTCCTTTTCTTTGGAAACGTCCTGGTATGCCGCGGTATATCCCGCAAATAACAGCGATTTGCCGCTTGCCTTAAAGGTATATCCGCCTGAAACGGCGTCTATCTGCATAGAGTTGTACTTGGCTTCAGCCATCTGCGAGGAGATAAAGCGGTCGTAAACCATCTTATATATGTTGTAATGTTTTCTGTCGAGAGAGTTTTTAACGCTTTCGGGCGTGACTTCAAGGTTGATGGGGCGTATAGCCTCGTGCGCGTCCTGCGCACCCTTTTTGGTAGCGTAATGGTTGGGCTTGGCGGGCACGTATTCCTCGCCGTAATTTGCCTTGATAAACGCGAGGGCATTTGCCTGGGCCTCTTCCGACACGCGCACCGAGTCCGTTCTGATATAAGTTATAAGCGCTATATGGTCGCCGCCCACTTCCATGCCTTCGTAAAGGTGCTGGGCTACGAGCATTGTTTCGGGCGAGGACATACCGTACTTGTTAGAGGCGTCCTGCTGCAGAGAAGACGTTGTAAAGGGGGCGGGGGCGTGCTGTTTGGTCACGCCTTTTTTTACCTTTGTTACGGTAAAGGGCGACGTGCGCACAACCTTTTCAGCCTCGTCAGCCGCATCCGCGCCTATGCTTTTGCCGCTCTTTTTAAGCTGGCATGCCGCCTTGAACGCCGCGTAATTTTCTGCTACGTCCTGCAAAGAGGCGGTAAGCACCCAGTATTCGTCGGGCACAAACGCCTGTATTTCCCGTTCGCGGTCTACGATAAGGCGGAGCGCCACCGACTGTACGCGCCCTGCCGAAAGGCCGTTCTGTATCCTGTTGTTTAAAAGGGGAGAAAGTTTGTAGCCCACAAGCCTGTCTAAAACCCTTCTTGCCTGCTGGGCGTCCACAAGGTTGTAATTTATCTTGCGGGGGTGCTGGAGTGCGTTCTGCACCGCCTTGGGGGAAATTTCGTTGAATTCTATACGGTTATCCCCTTCGGGGTCGAGCCCCAGAACGGTCTGCAAATGCCAGCTTATAGCCTCGCCTTCGCGGTCGGGGTCGGTTGCAAGGTAAACTTTGCCCGCCTTCTTTGCCTCTGCCGTAAGGCGCTTTATTACCTCTTTTTTGCCGGGGGATTCCTCGTACCTCGGCTCGAAGTTGTCGGTAATTTTAACGCCGAGCGTCTTTTCGGGGAGGTCGCGTATGTGCCCGCCCGAAGCGTCTACCTTGTATTTGCCCTTTAAATATTTAGAGATTGTCTTTGCCTTGGAAGGCGATTCAACTATAATTAAATCCATAATGTACTACCGTTTAATTAATTTAGCGTATATCTGTTGCCGCCCAGCCTTACCACTACCTTTTTAACTTCTAACGAAGACAAATCGGCTATAAGCTCGTAAGGGGCACAGCCCATTACGGCAGCAATGTGCGAAATGTGCAGCTCGCCCTCTTTTTTAAGTATATCGGCTATGCGGCTTTCGCGTTCGGTAAGATCTGCAGCGCTTTGTTCATTAAAGTCTAAACCAAACGCGCCGAAAATGTCAAGTATATTTTCTGTAAGATACGCCCCTTTTTTTATCAGCCTGTTGCAGCCTTCGCCCGAAGGCACGCCCAAAGAATAGGGAAAACTGAAGACGTCCCGCCCGTAACGGAAGGCGTATTCTGCCGTGATGCACGCCCCGCTTTTAGCGCCAGCCGCCGTAACAAGCACGCCGTCGGCAATGCCCGCGAGTATGCGGTTGCGCACGGGGAACTGGAAACGCCTTGGCTGCACATCGGGCAGATACTCGCTTACAAGCAAGCCGTTTTGCTCTACCCTTTTAAATAATCCCGAATTGGCAGAGGGATAAATGTAATCAAAGCCGTAGGCGAGCACGCCTATCACTTTGCCGTTTGCGGCAAGCGTTCCTTCAGCCGCAGCGCTGTCGCTGCCGTCGGCAAGCCCCGTCGCCACGGTAAACTTCTGCGAAATCTGCCCGCTTATTTTAGCGCAGCGTTTTAAGTAAAAGGGCTGTGCCGCCCTTGAACCTACCACGGTAAAAATACGCGTTTTTAAAAGGCTTGTATCACCCTTACAGTACAAAACGGCAGGCGGCGCGGGTATGGAACGCAGATGTTCGGGGTATTGCGGCGAATGCAGGGTAACGCACGTTATACCCTTGCTTCCGAGCATTTCAAGGTGCTTGGTGCGCAAATCCCCGTCATAAAAATTACTCTTTACTTTATTATATACGCTTTCGCCCAGCGTTTTAATCAGAACCGAGGCATATTTTTGCTGGGGACGGGTGTAAGTAAAATTATCCGTAACCTGCTGCCGCAGCCTGTAATTAAGCTCGGTTATGCTGTCTAAGGCAATAAGATCTTTTTCTTTTGCCGAATACATTACACGCTCTCCGTGTCGTAACTGCGGTAAGAGGCAGCCTCGAATATATGGCGGGGCTGTATATCCTGGCAAAGATCAAGGTCGGCTATGGTACGCGCCACCTTTATTATACGCGAGCGGGCACGCGCCGAAAGGTGCATATTGGTAAACGCGTCGCGTAAGATATCTTCACACTCGGGCGAAATGCGGCAGTAAGCCTTTATCTGCTTTTCGCCCATATTGCTGTTTGTAGTCACATTGTCGCAGGCAAAGCGTTCGCGCTGCACGGCGCGGGCACGCTCTACCCTCTCTTTTACCTGCAGGCTCGTCTCCTCCTTTTCTTCTGCGATAAGGTCGTCGTACTTTACAGAATCCATCTCTACCTGAAGGTCTATCCTGTCTAAAAGCGGGCCTGATATTTTAGAGCGGTACTTTTTAATCTGTGCGGGCGTGCACGAACACGTAAGCTCTGCCGAGCCGTAGTTGCCGCAGGGGCAGGGGTTCATGCTTGCGCAAAGCACGAAGTCTGCGGGGAAGGTGACAGCGCCGCCCGCGCGGGTTATCGTTATTACGCCGTCTTCGAGCGGCTGGCGCAAGGATTCCAAGGCGTGCCGCGTGTACTCGGGCAGCTCGTCTAAAAACAGAACGCCGTTGTGCGCCTTGGAAATTTCCCCCGCCCTTATTTTAGTGTTGCCGCCGCCGCAAAGGGAAACGGTTGTAGCCGTGTGGTGGGGCGTGCGGAAAGGTCTTAAGGTTACTATCCCCTCTTCGGAAAGTTCGCCCGCGACAGAGTGTATCTTGGTTACTTCCAAAGCCTCTTCAAACGTCATATCGGGCATTATTGTAGGCAGGCAGCGGGCGAGCATGGTTTTGCCCGTTCCGGGAGGGCCTACCAAAAGTATATTGTGGCCGCCCGCGACGGCAATCTCCAGCGCCCGTTTTGCAATGCGCTGTCCTTTTACGTAAGATAAGTCGCAGTTATAGCGCCTTAACTCCTTTACGTCGGCATAGCTCCTTCTGGGCACGGGGTCAAAAAGCTGTTCGCCCGTAAGCAGAAGCACTACCTCTTTAAGCGACGAAAGCGCGTAAACGGTAGTCCCCTCGATAAAACTTGCCTCGTTGGCGTTGGCGGCAGGCACGATAAAGCGCGTAAAGCCCTTGTTTTTTGCAGAAATAAGCATGGGCAGTATGCCCGTAACCGCCCTGAGCGTACCGTCAAGCGCAAGTTCGCCCATAAACACAATGCCGTCCGTTCCCGCAAGCAGCTGGTCGCTGGCTTTTAGTATGCTTATGGCGATGGGCAAATCGTAATGCGAGCCCTCCTTTTTTAAATCGGCGGGAGCAAGGTTGATAGTTATCTTGTTTATAGGGAAGTTCATTATGCTGTTCTTTATAGCCGAACGCACCCTTTCTTTACTTTCTTTTATGGCGGTATCAGGAAGGCCTACTATATCGTAAGCCACCATGCCCTTGTTAATATCCGTCTCTACCTCTACAGGCACGCCCTCGAGCCCGTTAAGCGCAAAACTGTATACCTTTGAAATCATAAAACCCCCTCCTTTGCAAGCTATTTATTGCAAACATTCGTTTGATATTACTATTGTACAACAAAATAATTCAATTTGCAATAAAAAACTGCTGCAAACATTGCGTTTGCAACAGCCTTTTTTTAACTTATTTAATTTCGGTAATCTTTGCAGCCTTACCTGTAAGACCGCGCAGATAATAAAGCTTAGCCCTTCTTACCTTGCCGCGTTTAACTACCGTGATGTACGCGATTTTGGGGGAATGCACGGGGAACGTTCTTTCTACGCCTACGCCGAAAGACATTCTTCTTACCGTGAAACTTTCCCTTATGCCGCCGTGCTTTTTGGCAATTACCACGCCTTCGAAATTCTGGATTCTTTCCTTAGTACCTTCGATAACCTTAAAGCCTACCTTTACGGTATCGCCCACGCTGAACGCGGGTACAGATTCCTTCATTCCTTCCTTTTCTATGGCTTCCACAAGACCTTTCATACTTAGCCTCCTATAAAAGCGTTCGTGCGCTGTTCACGCAGAGGACCGCCCGAATTTTCGTTACAAGCGGTATTGTACCAAACTATAAAATAAAAGGCAAGCGTTTTTTGCCCTTTTTTTGTGAAAATCAGGACACACCCCTCTTTTTACCGAATTCACGCGTTACCATATATATAATATATATGGGCAGGTCATCGCCCTTCGAATGCAGAGATTATGTGGTTTATTTTCCCTTCGAAAATTTCTATTATATCAAAGCGGATGGTATAGTCCACTTTGCGTTCGGCGAAAAAATATTTCGCGCCGAGGGCGTACCTGCGGCACTTCTGGCGGGTGACGCTCTCTGACGGAGCGCCGTAAATATCCGACAGCCGTGTTTTTACCTCTACAAAGGCGACGGTATCCTGCTGCATGGCTATGATATCTATCTCGCCGAAAGGCGTTTTAAAGTTGCGTTTAAGTATTTTATACCCCTGTTTTTTAAGGTACTTAGCCGCCATGTTTTCGCCCTTTTTGCCGAGTTTTTTATTACGCCTGTCCTTTTTGCCGTTTGCAGTAGCGCCCATACTATCCCCCGAAAAGCCGAATTACCCCTATATATGCCGCAACTGAACGCCGCCGCATTGATTTAAGGTCTGTGCCGTTATAATATTTTGCTGTAGCCGTAGCTGTTTACTACCGCGTCTACCTTAGCGCCCGCCTTGCACAAGGGGCAATCCACAAGCGAATACGACTGGTAGTCGGGGATATTTTCCATGCCGAACAGCGTTACAAGCGGTATATGGCTTTCGAACTTGCCGCCGAACACGGCAGCAACGCCCACGGGCTCTCCGCCGTAGTAGCTTACCCCTTCGGCAACGCTCTCAACGGTAAGGCCCGTAGAGGCGGAAGCCGTTAAAATAAGCACGTGCTTATGCCGTACGTATGGTATAAAGTTATCGCGGAGCAGCATCTTGTCGTTGTTTATCTCGGGGGAAATTACCGAAATATTCTGCCCCCTGTTTATGCCGCCGCCCGAAAGTTCTTCGGCAAGGTAAGCGCCCACCATCTTCATTCTGTCAAGGCTTATTATAGTATCCACGGGGGTACTGATAAGCATGCCAGCGAACATCTTTGCCGCCGCCTTGGCAGAGCTAAGCTGAGACTTTACCTTGGTCATATCCACGCAATGGCTTATATGCGAATGTTTTGTAGCGAAGTGTCCCGGTATTACCGTTATGCTTACGCTGCGGTTTATGTTTGAAAAAATTTCGTATGCTCTTTTTTCCATAACATTTTCCACCTGTTATAAATTCCGTGCCTGCACGGTTATTTTATTAATTATACCAAAGACCGCCAAAAAGTCAACCCTGCAGCGCCTGTTACTGCTATTTTTTGGTAAAACTTAAGCGGTGGATGGGGCATAGTCCGTATTCTTTTATCGCCGCAATGTGCTTAGCGCTGCCATATCCCATATTGGACGAAAAGCCGTATTCGGGGTAAAGCAGGGCGTAATCTTTCATAAGGTTATCCCTGTAAACTTTGGCTACTATGCTTGCAGCGCCTATGGAATAGCTCTTGGCGTCGCCGCCTATAACCGACTTTTGCGGAATGGAAATATCCAGCGTCATATTGCCGTCGCAAAGCACTATGTCGGGCTTTACGGTAAGGCTTTCCACGGCGTTTTTCATACAAAGGCGGGTAGCCTGCAAAATATTTATTTCGTCTATAACTTCGGGTTCAACGCGGCATATTGCCAGGGCAATCGCCTTTTCGTGGATTAAGGGCGACAGCTTTTCCCTCTTTTTTGCCGTAAGTTTTTTACTGTCGTCCACGCCCTCTATAATATCTTCGAGCGGCATAATTACCGCCGCGCAGACCACGGGGCCTGCAAGCGGGCCTCTGCCCACCTCGTCCACGCCGCAGATATACTTCGCGCCCTGCGAGATAGCCTCTCTTTCGTAAAAAAGTTTGTCCATTTTAAAAATCTAAACCATGAATATCGTCGGGGCAATCAAGGCATACAGTGCCTAAACGCCCCTTTCTTAAGTCGTCTATAACCGCCTTATAAGCCCTTTCGTAGTCAAATTCGCCGCCGCGCAGCATAAAACCCCTGCGCGTGCACACGCAATCGAGCATGCCAAGCGGCGAAGAAAAATCCGTTATGCCGTAGCGCTCGGCAAGCCTTTCGGGATACTTTACGGCAAAGTCGTTCAAAAGCGCAAGCGTTAAATCGTCTAAATCAAGTATATCGTCGTTTATGCTGCCCACGTACGCCAGCCGCCGTGCAAACGTCTGGTTTTCGAAGGCGGGCGGCATCGTGCCAGGGGTATCTAACAGTTCAAAGCCGTCTAACCTTATCCACTGTTTGCCGCGGGTTACCCCCGCCTTGTCGCCCGTGACGGTACGCTTTGAGCCCGACAATAAATTTATTACCGTGCTTTTGCCCGTGTTGGGAACGCCCAATACCATAAAACGGAAGGTGCGTTCGTACCCCTTCGCCTGGGCGCGTGCGCGTTTTTCTGCAATTATTTTGTAAGTCTCTTCTAAAAGGGCGCGGCGGCTGCCGCTTTTTGTGGCGTTTACCTTAACGGCGGCTGCACCCTTTTCCCTGATAGCTTTTACAAACGCGTCGGTGTTTTCGGCAAGGTCGCTTTTGTTGAGTACGTACAAAAGGGGCTTGTTTGCAAATACACCCTTTAATTTCGGGTTGAAAGACGAAGCGGGGCAGCGGGCGTCTAACACGTAGATAGCCCCGTCGCAAAGGGCGGCGTCTGACTGGATCATACGCATTGCCTTGGTCATATGACCTGGAAACCACTGTATGTGCTTCATAACCTGTCCCCTCCGCCAAGCGGCAAAAAGTCTATCGGGCAGTCGGCAAGCGCAAGGTAACGCTTTTGTTTAATGCGTAAAAGCGACCGCTGGAAGCACAATATATCTATCGTCTCCCACAAAAATACCCACGCGAAAATTTCCACTATATCGGTGAAAACCTCGTTTGCATCGAGCGCGAACAACGTTACGGCTATCGCCAGCGCAAGCACGCCCACCACAGCCATATAAATAGCTATTTTAAGCAGCCTTCTGCGTTCGGTAAGCGTGTCTTCAACATGTTCGGCGTAATAGTCGTGTATAGCCGCCGTGTACACCTTTTGCTCGTCCTGCGTAATTTCGTCGCTGTAAATTTCCAACCGCACAAGGTCGTTGGCATTTAAAGGCATTACGCTGGCTTCTATAAATTCCGCCACATCGCCGTTTATCACGCTGCGCGTGCCCGAACTGTACGGCGACAGAAAATCGTTATCGTCGCGTACGGTAAGCTCTACCACAGCCCTGCCGTCTTCGTCGTGGCGGCATTCCCTATGCGCACGGCGCGCCGTGATTTCTTGTTTTATTTCTTTGAATGTTTTAAGCATATATGCCTGCCAATTTTATTTTTCCTCTTAAAAATCAGTGTGGAAACCTTCGTGCGTGCAGGAGGAAAATTGCAGCTTTCCGTCTTTATAAAAAGCTAAATCGTCAAGGTATTCAAGGGCGTAATCGTCTTTAAACTGCAAAAGCCAGTTCTTTGTCTGCCCGTTGAGCTGTATATAAAAAACCCTGGAAAGCGAACCTGAAGTTGTGCAGTGCCAGCAATAAGTAACCTCGGTACGGGTTACGTACGGCTTTAAAGGGGCGTACAGCCCGCTATCCATCGGGTTAAAGCCGCTGTCTGCAATCCCAACCCGTTCGGCGAGGTCTTCCCTGCATTCCTGTAAAAACCCTGCGGCACTGTATATATGCCACAGCGCAGATATATCCTGCTTGTACTTCATTTTGCCCTCGGTATACATATCGCAAGGGAACAGCGGGCGCTTGCGCCTGCGTTTATACAGCGCCTCTACCTCTGCCATAATATCGGCGTACAGCGTGCCGAAATCGGGCAGCTGTTTTTTATCTTCTTCCGATTCGTACATAAATTGGCTAAGGCACAGTTCGTACTGGTTTTCCTGCAGCTTTTTATATGCCTTTTCGGCTTCCGCGCTGTCCACGTGCAATTTTTTGCCGTCTGCGCCATAGCAGGCACATGTAAGCGAAAACTCGTCGCAATCGGCGTACTTTTGCAAAAGCCCGTTCATGGAAATACTGTTGAAATCTATGCTCTCCCTGAATTTTTCAAGGGAGTCGAAGCCGTCGATATTGGTAACTTCCAGCATGCCGCTCTGCGAAAGACCGCCTGCACAGCACAGAAATTCCTCGGCAGAAGGGTATTCGTGCAACTTTTCGTCGCCGCAGTAAATGGCATAGCCGAGCAGCTTTTCGCTGAAGTCGGGCTCTTTGCCATCGCTTACCGTAAAGATTATGTCGGTGAGTTTTTCTGCACGATACTCCTTTCCGCCATATAAAATGCCTACGTTAGTCGCGGCATACTTGCCGCCCGAACATAAGAGTTCTTTTAATTGTATAAGGGTTATTTTATCCATTTTTAATCAAGAATATAGGCGTTTACAATCTCACCCACGTAAGCCGTGTGAATGTCGCGGCTGCCGTCTTCAGTCGGATACCAGTTTTCAAGAACGCTTTCGGGCATAGCCTTTTCGTCCTGTTTTTGCACGTAAAGTATTTTACATTCCAGCGTAAGGGGGAACTGCTTTATGGCGGGGGAGTCTACGCTTACGCCCTTTACAAGCTGCAAGCCGTATTCCTTGGCTTTGTCTATATCCCTGCCCGACTTAGTGCCGCATCCCTTAAGGATTTCTGACAGTTCCTCGCCGTAGGGTATACATGCTGTAAACTCACCGCTTTTATCCAAAAATTCCTTGGTATAACGGCTTTGGCGCACGAACGTGGTAAATATGGGTTTGCCCCATTCTATGCCCAAAGTTCCCCATGATATCGTCATGCAGTTGAACTTGCCGTCTGCCGAGGCTGAAAGAACAGCCCCGCCCTTAACCCCGCGTAAAATCTCGTTAGCGTAATCAAAAATTTCAATCTTTGTCATATAAAAGCCTCTTCTATGTATGTATTTTTGTGTTTTATCTTTAAGCGCTTAAGGCGCAATCAGTCTTTTTTAAGTAGATCGGGGCGGCTGCGCTTTGTGATTTCCAGGCTCTGCGCCCGCCTCCATTCGTTTACCTTGCCGTGGTCGCCCGATAAAAGCACTTCGGGCACGGCAAGCCCCTTGTACACGGCGGGGCGGGTATACTGCGGGTATTCCAGAAGACCGTCCGAAAAACTTTCGTCAGTCAGGGAATCGGCAGATATAACGCCGTCCACAAGGCGGGATATGCAGTCGCAAACTACCATCGCGGGGAGCTCTCCCCCCGTAAGCACGTAATCGCCGACAGATATTTCCTCGTCCATATACAAATCTATAACGCGCTGGTCTACCCCCTCGTAGTGCCCGCACAAGAGCAGAATTTCGTCAAGCTTTGACAGTTCTTCCGCCTTCTTCTGGCTGAACACGCCGCCGCGGGGAGACATAAAAATCCTGTGAGCCGCGTGGTTTGCATCTACTGCCTCTATGGCAGAGCCTATGGGCTGGGGCATCATTACCATGCCCGCGCCGCCGCCGAAGGGATAGTCGTCGCATTTAAAGTGCTTATTTTCGGCATAGTCGCGTATGTTTACTATATTTATCTGTAATTTACCGCTCTCTTCCGCCCTGCCTATTATACTCTCCTTTAACGGGGTAAACATCTCGGGAAAAAGCGTAAGAATTGTTATTTTCATAAGCAAAAAAGCTAAAGGGTAGCTACCTGTTTAAAGCGGTCTTCGTTTACCGTTACAACGCCTTCTTCTACGTTTATATCGGCAATAACGCCGTCGGCGGCAGGGAATAACACTTCCTTGCCGTTATACGATATGGTATAAACGTCGGTACGGGCGGGGGTAATATCGAGTACTTCGCCCAGCTGCTTGCCGCTTTTTGTTACCACTTTGCAGCCTATGATATCGGCAATGTAATAAGTGCCTTCAGGCAGTTCGGGCGCTTCCGAGCGCTCCACGGTAACGTCCTGCCCGCGCAAAAGCTCGGCGGCGTTACGGTCGGCAATGCCGCGCAGCGAAAGGTAGGCAAAGCCCCCTGCCGCCCTGCAGGCAAGCACCTTGTACTTTGTATCGCCTATCCACACGTAAGAAAACCCCTTAAGATCCTCTTCCGAGTCGGTCATAGGATTTACCTTGATTTCGCCGCGTATGCCCTGCGGCTTTAAAACTGTTGCTACCGTCAGGCGGTCAGTCATTTTTTACCTCTATTCCAAAAAAGCCGTGCGGATATACACGCACGGCTTTCAGGGCAAAATTATGCTTCTTCCTTGCCCTTGATCTCTACAATATATTTTTTGCTGCCTTCGGGGGTTGCAGCCTTGACGAGCGTGCGCAGCGCCTTGGCTATCTTGCCCTGTTTGCCTATAACCTTGCCCATATCGGAATCTTCAAGGTAAACGGTAATTTCTATGCAGTTTTCCTTTTCTTCTTCCTTATATTCTATGGCGTCCTTGTTTTCAGCAAACTGTTCGACAACATATTTTACAAGTTCTAACATAACCGTGTCTCCTTATAAGAGAAAAATTATTCTTTCTTCTTTTTGTCGTTGGTCTTGGGCGCGGAAAGTTTTGTACTCTTTTCCATAACGCCTGCCGCTACAAGATAGCTCTTTACCGTTTCGGTAGGCTGTACGCCCTTGGAAAGCCAGTCCTTTGCCTTTTCAGCATCGATAACTACTTCTGCAGGGGTCTTAAGGGGGTTTACATAGCCGACTTTATCGATATATTCACCCGAACGAGCCTTTCTGCTGTCTATTACTACGATGCGGTAGAAGGGGGATTTTTTGTCACCCATTCTGGTAAGTCTCATTTTAACTGCCATTTTTTTACTCCTTTATAATGTTGTATATAAATTTTATTTTTTTGGTTTTAATTATCCCGTAATTGCGATAGCAATCCGCGGCTTATTTATTAATTATATATTACAAAGCAACTTATTATCTGAAAAACCCCTTCGCCACAAGTGGCTCTCTGTCTCAAAGGCTGTAAGGGAAACAGCCTTTTCGGTCACCGCAAACGCTTTACTTATGCGTTTGCTCATCTCGCCAATCCAAACAGTGTACCACACTGTTTGGGGAAATATTGGCTCGTCCTTACAGGGGGACGCAAGGGCGCGAAAAGTGTCGCTTCGCTTATACAATTACCTTTTACACATTTTGCAATGTGCAATTTTTACAGCCATTCAAAAAGATTTGCATGAGCTTATTTAAAACGGCATCTTTCTTTTGCCATTTTTAAGCTGCTTCATAAGCGTTTTTACCTGGTCAAACTGCTTTAAAAGCTGGTTTACTTCCTGTACACTCGTGCCAGAACCTGTTGCAATCCTACGCTTACGCGAGGCGTTTATTATAACGGGCTCTTGCCTCTCCTGGGGCGTCATAGAAAGTATAATGGCTTTGGTGCGTTCCATCTTAGCTTCGTCTATATCCTCTGCCTTTACCTTGCCGCTCATTCCGGGCATCATTGCCATTACCGACTGCATGCCGCCCATCTTTTTCATACTTTCGAACTGTTCAAGATAGTCGTCGAGCGTAAAGGTATTGTCACGCATCTTCTGCTGCATCTTTTTGGCGTCTTCTTCGGTAACCGCCTGCTGCGCCTTTTCTATAAGGGTGAGCACGTCGCCCATGCCGAGTATACGCGACGCCATACGGTCGGGATAGAAGGGCTCTAAATCGCCCAGCTTTTCGCCAGTGCCTATAAACTTTATAGGCTTGCCCGTAACGGCTTTTATCGAAAGGCAAGCGCCGCCGCGCGTATCGCCGTCGAGCTTGGTTAAAATTATGCCCGTAATCTCTAACCGTTCGTTAAAGGTCTTGGCTACGTTTACGGCAACCTGCCCCATCATAGAATCGACGGTGAGCAGTATTTCAGAAACCTCTACGGCTGCACAGATATCTTCAAGCTCCTTCATTAAGGGCTCGTCAATTTCCAGCCTGCCCGCAGTATCTATTATTACAGTGTCATATCCCTGTGATATGGCGTACTTTACAGCCTCCTGCGCCGTCTTGGCGGGGGCTTGAGTTCCCTTTTCAAAGACTTCGGCATTGGCGTTCCTGCCTACCACTTTTAACTGGTTTATTGCGGCGGGGCGGTAAATGTCGCACGCCACAAGCAGAGGCTTTTTGCCGTTCTTTTTAAGGTGTACGGCAAGTTTACCGCAAAGGGTAGTCTTGCCCGCGCCCTGCAGACCGCACATCATTATAACCGTGGGCGACTTGGGGGCAACGATGAGCTTGGAATTGGTGCTGCCCATCAGGGCAATAAGCTCCTCGTTCACTATCTTTATTACCTGCTGGGCGGGGTTCAGGCTCTTTAATATCTCCTGCCCGACAGCCTTTTCCGAGACGTCGGCACAGAATTTTTTGGCTACCTGAATGTTTACGTCGGCTTCAAGAAGGGCTACGCGCACTTCGCGCATTGCCGTCTTAATTTCAAGCTCGGTAAGCCTGCCCCTTTTGGTAAGTTTGGAAAATATATGGTTTAATCTTTCTGAAAGCGATGAAAATGCCGCCACGAAAACTCCTGTTTGCGTTACACGCAAGTTTATGTTCTGTTATTGAGCGCTTCGGTAATTTCCCGTTCGTAATCGTTATTTATTATGGCTGTAAGCCCGTCCTCTTCCTCTTTTAACTCGGGGTGGGCAGAGAAAAACTTTTGCGCCCACGCGGCAACGTCCGTTGCCATAAAGGAAACCTGCAGGGAAGAAGAAGTTAAAAGCCTGTCAAATTGCAGTTTTTGTTCGTAAGCCCCAAGCTGCTTTTTACAGCCTGCCAGACAGTCAGAGACGGCTTGCCTGGATATCCCCTTTTGTTCGGCAATCTCCGATACCGTTAAATCGAGGTTGAAATACAAATCGGTAATTTCGCGCTGGGTGGGGGTTAGCAAATTCCTGTACAGATCCCACAGGCGCATAAAACGCAAATTATCCATTACCAGTAAATATTAACACAGAGAGTTTACCTTGTCAAGCAATTTAACTTGACAGACTTAATTTATTTTAACGGCTAACGTTATTAATTAAATTTTTTGTTAAGTTTGTTCAGCTATATTTATATTTTAACAATCTTTTAAGGGGTGTAAAAAAAATTACGCAATGGTTTGACTAAAAAACACCGCAATGTTAAAATATTATTGTTCTGCTATGTATTTACCAGAAAAAAACTATATAAGGGCAGTGAATTATGTACAAAGTAATTAACGGAGTGGCTTACGATACGTTAGACTCTACTGTTGACAAAAAATTCACCTACGGTGCGCCCGGCGATCCCTGCGGCTATGAAGAGACTTTGTATATTACGAGAGACGGGCACTATTTTGTTTACACGTTCGGCGGTAAACAGTCTAAATACGCCAGGGAAGATATTATACCTATAGAGCGGGAAGAAGTAAAACATTGGATACTATCCCACTGAGTAAGATTGTTGCTTTGCGATAATCAATATTAAAATTTAATAATTTGCCAAAAGCCTTGCGGTGTACCCTCGCGGTCGCTGCGGGGTTTTATATTTTTTTGGAGTTATTTTTTACTTAGATTGCCTTTCAACTATCACTCTACCTCCCCCCTTATGCCGCTAAAGAATATCAGCTTTCGCTCCTGTACCAATCGTAATAATGATAGGTATTTGTAAGATATGTAGCGTTCTTAGC
>JAJQII010000056.1 GCA_021199295.1 Clostridia bacterium | reverse complement strand
GCGATAGCGACACTCTAAGCACCTTATTGTAAAAGGTTTCAGATAATAAGGCGCAAACCGAAGCGGAGAGATCTCCAACCAGTATAGTACATTGTACCATATACCTCTTACCGTCAAGGCGGGCAAACTTCGTTGACAGTCTGGCGTTCCGCGTGGTATACTGTCGCATATGGATATTTCAAAATCTCAGAAGTTACAGGAAATTTACGATAAATACATTGCCCTTTCAGATAAAATGGCTCAGCCTGAAGTTATTGCAGACAGCGAGCTCTGGACAAAAACCGCCAAAGAGCAGGCGGAACTTTCTGAAACGGCTTTAAAATACGCCGAGTACCGCAAAATATATTCCGATTTACAGAGTACCCGTAGCGCAATAAACGGCGAGACGGACGCGGATATGCGCCTTTTGCTTGAAGAGGAAGAGCAGTCCTTACGTACAAAACTTGCCTCAACGGAAGAAGAGCTTAAAATTCTTCTGTTGCCTAAAGATAAAAACGACGACCGCAACTGCATTATGGAAATACGCGCGGGCGCAGGCGGCGAGGAGGCGGCTCTGTTTGCGGCTTCTCTTTACCGCATGTACATGGGTTACTGCGAAAAGCACCGTCTTAAAATGGAAGAGGTAGATATCAATGCCACCGAGCTTGGCGGCGTAAAGGAAGTTGTGCTGAATATAAGCGGCAAAAGCGCCTACAAGCTGTTAAAATTTGAAAGCGGAGTCCACCGCGTACAGCGCGTGCCCGAAACGGAATCGCAGGGGCGGGTGCATACCTCTACCGCGACGGTGGCGGTAATGCCTGAAGCCGAGGACGTGGAGGTGGAAATTAAGGACGAGGATATCCGCGTGGACGTTTACCGTTCGTCGGGCGCTGGCGGGCAAAAGGTAAACAAAACCGAGACTGCCATCCGCATAACGCACTTTCCCACGGGCATTGTGGTAACCTGCCAGGATGAGCGCAGCCAGCTTAAAAATAAGGATAAGGCGTTTAAGGTGCTCCGTTCAAGGCTGTACGACTATTACAATTCGCAGAACCGTTCTGAATACGACAGCAAGCGCAAGAGCCTTGTCGGCACGGGCGACAGAAGCGAGCGTATACGCACCTACAACTTTCCCCAGGGCAGGGTTACAGACCACAGGATAGGATATTCCCTCTTTTCCATAGAAAATTTTATGGCGGGCGACATAGACGAAATGGTAGAGGCTTTGCAGGTCGCCGAACGCGAGCGCCAGCTGGCAGAGTAAAAAGCAGGAAAAATTACAAAAATACAGGCGGGTATATCCCGCCTTTAATTTTGGTTTAATCTTTTAAACCTAATATATAGTCTGCCGAAAGGTCAAGTTCCCTGCACAGTACCGCGAAGGTATCGAGCTTGGGCAGTTTGTCGGTGGTAATATATTGCGTTACCATTTCCGGCGAGACGCCAATTCTTTTTGCAATTTCCACGGTAGTAAGCCCGCTATACTTTAATTCTTCCCGCAGGCGCTTTTTTATCTGTTCGCTAACTTCGTTTCTCATACCCCATTTATTATAACTATCAGTTAGTTTTTCTCTTGACAACTAACTAATAGTTAGTTATAATTTTATTATAAGCGGATAAAAAATTATCACGCGGGCGAAGGAGGAAGTATGGAATACGAGGAATGGAAACAGATAAAAGAGTATGAAGAACGGCTGAAAAAGGAAAAAGAAGAGCAGCGGCGCAGGGAGCAGGCAATCCGTGACGAGCAGTGGATGCGGGATTACGAGCGGCGCAAGGCTGAAGAACAAAGAAAAACGCAGATAGAAAGCGATAAGCTCTTTGAAGAATACATAAGCGGAGGGCTCTTTGTAAAAAAGAAGGACAGACCGCTTACCCAAAAACAGCAGCAGGCGGAAGGCATTTACCGCAGCAGGCAAAAAATGCTGTGGGAAAGCGGCTACAATAATACATACAAATTCCGTATGTCGAAAAATTTCACAAGAAAGGGTGAAAGGGAAAAGGAGCTTGAAAACCTGAGGCCTTCCTGGAGCGGCGGCGCTGAAAGGGCGGCAAAGCACTTTAAACGCAGCCTTGTTATGCAAAAGTTTCTTGTATGGGTACTCGCCCTGTTTTTAACCGCCTTGGTAATCGGTTTTACTATGTGCATATTTTACGGCATGCTTTCCTCGTCCTTTGCCTCAATTATACTTTTTGCGGGCGGCGCGTTTATCGCCATAAGGGAAGTAGCGTTAAGGTACGCGTTTGCCTACGTCTTTGCCAAATATTCGGCAAAGGATATGCTGTATAACGTGGGCGACTACTCGCTTATAAAAATGCAGGAAATGGTAAGGTACTATTCCCCGTCGGTCAAGGTAAATATTTTTACCGAAAAGGGAGAGAAAGAAAAAAGGCGCGAGCGCAATGCTAATATTGCATCTTACGTTTTGCTTGCGGTGGAAGTGGTGGCTTTCTTTCTGATTATAGTTTTAGATTGCCTTATGAACAGCGGTTTAGGCAACGAGAACGTTGAGGTGTCGTTCTATCAGGTTATTACCGAAACGCGGTTTATGTATTACTTTATCTTTGAGTTTATAAACGTTATGTTTATAGCCGTTAAGAACTTTTCTTACGCCGATGTCATGCCCGACTATTGCCCCGTTTGCGGCACTTGCAATGTGTTAAAAAGAGATTCCGTTTCTTATATAAGCGAAAGGGGAGCTACACAGCAGGAATGGGATGTGCGTACTCCTACCCGTACCGAAAAGGGCACGGCAACCATAGACGGCAAGACGTACGACGCCGAGATAACGTATAAGGGCAAGCCTGAAGATTACGTAAAGTATAATTACCGTATAGATAAAAAGACGACTTACAAATGGACGTATTGCTCTAAATGCAGAAACCATTTAAGCGGCGGTGAATATACCGTGGATAAAAAAGTTATAATGTAAAATAAATCCCGCCTGTTTATGGCGGGATATCTTTTACCTTTTATAGATATTATTGTTTGTCTAAGAACTCGATTATTTTGCCGTAAGTTTCGCTTGACAAAATATGCTCCATCTCGCAGGCGTCCTTGTCGGCGTTTTCTTCTGATACGCCAAGCACCGTAAGGAATTTACGCAGCGTACAGTGGCGGCTGTAAATTTCTTCCGCATACTTTTTGCCGCTTTCGGTAAGGTATATGTGCATACCTTCTGACGTGATAAATTCCTGTGCCGCCAAAAGTTTTACGGCTTTTTGCACGGCGGGCGGGCTTACGCCCACGGCACGTGCTACGTCTATTTTATGTACATACTCCTGCTTTTCAGATAAAAGGAGTATAGTTTCAAGATAATCTTCTGTTGACTGGTTGTGTTTCATAGTAAAATAATTATACAATAACATTTAAAAATTGTCAACCCTCGATTTTTTGTAAAGAGTGGTAAAAAAAGAGCAGATTGCAAATAACGTTGTGATGAAATACTGTTTGCAAGGCTTCCCCTTGAGGGGGGACGAACCGACAGTTATCAAAACAGCACTTATACGCTGTTTTTGTCGGTGAGGTGAGCTTGCGCATAATGAAAGGCGCAAAAGGTGACCGCATTTGCCGTTGTCCTTACGGCAAATAAGAAAGCTGGCGGAGTTAGCCGTCTGATGAGGTGGCTTTCAATGCGGTGGTATGGTAGCTGAATGGCGTTTTTGCTTGGCTTTCCGCGAGCCGCAAATAAATTTGCTCTTAGCGTGCGAGCGTTAGCGACACTCTGCGCACCTTATTATAAAAAATTCTATAATATGGCGCAGATATTCTTCGACTCCACTACGTTACGCTCAGGATGACGAGGGAGCGGTCGTTCAGTACGTCATCCTGAGCGGAGCGGCGTAAGCCGCGCAGTCGAATGGATCTCTCGCGAACGCGAGAAAAGCCAAGTTGGGCGGTATTCAGATATCATTCGACCACGGGCAACAGTGTCGCTTTACCCTCGCACGAAATAACACAGCCATGTTACTTGCCACGCCGTCAAAATTTCTTTTATAGTAACAGACGGCATTTTTTGTCGTAAAAAATAGTATAAAATACGTTGGCGTTATTTCAGGATAACGCGATAAAAAGGAGTGCAATTATGGCAGGCGGTGTAAAAGTGGAAGGCGACGCAAGGGCGCATAACAGCGCGGTGGATATAGCGGATTGCATAGCGGAAGACGTAATAAGTTTTATGAATAAAGACCTTTCGTGCGATCCTGAATGGGCTAATCCTTTAAAAATCCATTTGTCTAACGGGATATATGAAGCCCTTATGAAAAACGGGTTCGAAGAAAAGTTTAACAATGCTCTTGACAATGCCTTTTACCGAGAGGACGTTTACAACGAAATAAACTATTTTTGCGACGGCAATAATAAATTGCCCTCGGTTGTAGATCCTAAAGTAATTTCTGACGCTTTATCCGAATTAACCTCAGAAAAGCATTTGTATGATTTTTCTATTGAATATATTAACGCTTTGCACGAAAGGGATCACCGTGTTAACGCTTTGCGTAAACAGAAACACCATTCGAAGGAGAGTAATGTATCAGACGACGAGTGGGCAATAGCAGACCATTTTAAGGAATGGATGGACCGCCATGACAATTACGTGGAAACAGTAGTCGCCCGTGCTGAGAAATATTCGGTTGTAGATGAAGACGAACGCGACCAGAACAGAATAAAGGATGCCGTGATGGGCTTTTATACTACCGATACCCCCAAATATCCTGCAAGGGATAGTTACGGCATAGATAAAGCGGGGCAAAGTATCTTTACCTTCGGCGATCCCAAAAGATCTCCCGATCACGACCAGACAGTCAGTTTTTTAGGGAAAAAGGAAAGGGTAGAGTCGTTTGATAGATTTGTTAAATACGCCCTGTATAACGACAGCGGAATAAAGAACCGCGACGTCAGATCGGAATACAGCCATTTTATAAACCTCTTTGTCGTTGACGGCAAAAGGGTGGATTACCACGGAACGGGTAACCCTGATGCAGATAAAAGAAGATTGGAAGAGATAAAGAACAGTATAATGCTTAAAGTGGAGCTTGGCGAAAACGTGGAATTTATCAAACCCACGCTCGACAGCACCGGCAAGTGTACTATAACGAGCATTCCCGTCGTCCACGCGAGTTACGCGGCAGAAGGCAAAGTGCCGCCCCACGTTTACAGCGACGAGGATATTAAGGCAATTAAACTTGCGCAAAAAATTACCGATAAGGTACGTAAGGAGACCGAACGCGAGCATAAAGCCTACCTCGCCAATGTAAAGAAGGCAGAGAACGAACTCAGAAAGGAGAATATTGCCAAATATAAAGACGACATTAAAAATGCCGAGGATAAACAAACTAAAGACAGCCTGAAAAAAGAGCTCAAAGATTTACAAAAGTATTATAAAGAGCTTGATAAGGAGAGGAAAGCACGCCAGAAGAAGGCGGACGCTATCCATAAAAACAGGTTAAAAGAACAGAAAAAATTAGAAAAGAGGCAGCAAAAGGAACAGATAGCAAAGATTAAGACTTTAATACAGCAGCAGAGAGACGGAGTTTTGAACGTTGGCAGTGCCGCCGTAAACACTACTCCCAGACCTGCAGAAAGCAGCGTGTCGATAAACGACAATGCTCAGTTAAGGGAGGCCGTTTATAGCGGGTTAAACAGAGACCGCAATACAGGAACAACTCCTGTACCCCGCCAGAATACCCCGCAGGCAAGAACGGCAGAGAACGCTCCTCAGGAAGAAACTACAACTAACACCCCGCAGGACAGAACATTATAAATTTTAAACATTAATAAACAGGCATAATGCGAAAGCACTCCGTTTTACGGGGTGCTTTCGCTTTTACAAAACAGCTCTCGGAACGGCAAGCGGACACGACACATTTTGTCGTGTTATTAAATGCTATTTGTGATATAATAAAATTTTATCATTTGACTGTTAGCTACATAAACTTTTCCCTACCCTCGGCGAAGCAGCTCTCGGAACGGCAAGCGGACACGACACATTTTGTCGTGTTTTTAAATGCCTTTTGTGGTACAATGAAATTTTATCATTTGACGGTGTTACAAGCGATAAATTGCGCTGGCTTGAAAGTGGAGCAACGATAGCCGAAAGATATTTAGCTTAGATTGCCACGTCGCACTTCGTGCTCCTCGCAATGACACATTAAGTTACTGTCTTTACTTTATTAATAAGCGCCACATAACTGTTTGTCATTGCGAGGGGGCTCTACCCCGTGGCAATCCCGCGAGGACTCGCGAACAGCAGGCTCGACGGTCGATTAGTTGTTTAAAAATAATACGTTTATTCTGATAAATCTTCACTTTGTTAAAAAGGTAGTATGATAGCTGAATGCCGCCAGGGCTTGGCTTTCCGCGAGCCGCAACTTACGTTGCTCTCGCGTGCGAGCATTAGCGACACTCTGCGCACCTTATTATAAAAAATCCTATAATATGGCGCAGATATTCTTCGACTCCACTACGTTACGCTCAGAATGACGATTAGGTAACTGCCGCTTGTTAATATTACACAAAAAATGAACAGACAAAACATTCTTGAAAATTTTTTAACTATGGCTAATAAATGATTAATAAATTAAACCGTAGTTATTATAATGTATCTGTAAAAGTTGAACTGCGGTTAATTTTTGTAAGGTAAATTAAACGCGGCAACGCGGCGGGAAACACAATCACCTTACCCCCCCCCTGCCGCAAAAACGGAGAAAATATGCCTTTGGCAATAGCACCTACCGATACAGAGGTAGAAGTAAAAAGGATTTCTGCAGACGAAAAGGTAAAAAAGCACCTTCAGGAAATTGGCATAATAGCCGGTTCACGGCTTACCGTAATTTCTTCTGACGGCGGCAATGTGATTTTAATAGTAAAGGAAGGCAGGCTTTGCCTTGACAAAGTGCTTGCCTCTAAAATTACCGTCGCCATAGCTGCGTAATGGCTTCCCCTTAGGCGAAGTCCTGATAAAGTAATAAAAAATTTTATAGGAGAATATAGATAATGAGCAATCTGCTTAGTGATTTTACCGTCGGACAGACAGGTAAAATCAAAGCCGTTCTTGGCGAAGGCAGGGTGCGTAGGCGGCTCTTTGACATGGGCGTTACTCCCGGTGCGGAAGTTACCATGGTAAAGAAAGCCCCCCTCGGCGACCCTATCGAAGTAACCATACGCGGCTATCAGCTTACGCTTCGCAAAGACGAGGCTAAGTGTGTTGAAATGGAGGTGCTTGCATGAGGACTTTTGCTTTAGCGGGCAACCCCAACTGCGGTAAAACCACCCTGTTTAACGGGCTTACGGGCTCAACGGCACACGTAGGCAACTGGCCCGGCGTTACCGTAGATAAAAAAGAGGGCATATATAAGGGAGGCAGCGAAAAGGTAAACATAGTAGACCTCCCCGGTATTTATTCCCTTTCGCCGTACACCCCCGAAGAGGTGATAGCCCGTAACTTCATTTTAGACGAAAAGCCCGACGGTATAATAAATATCGTCGACGCCACCAACTTAGAGCGTAACCTTTACCTTACCACACAGCTTCTGGAAATGGACGTCCCCGTAATTATCGCCCTCAACATGATGGACGAGGTTGAAAAGAAGGGCGACAAAATTGACGTAAAGGAGCTTGAATCAAAGATAGGCGTGCCCGTGGTTTCCATCTGCGCCCTTAAAAACAAGGGTATCAAAGAGCTTATGGAAAGGGCAGTTGCAATGCCCAAGACAAGAAAGGGGCAGACGGTGGTAAAGGCAAACCTTAGCGGCGCTATCGAAAAGGCTGAAAAGTTCTACGAAAATAAAGAGGCGTCTTCGCCCGTGTTCCACGCGATGAAGCTGCTCGAAAACGACGAACTTGAAGTTTCGCAGAAGGACAACGCTTCGCTGCTTGCCGAAATTACTGAAAGCTACGGCGAGGATTTAGAGGCGGTTATAGCCGACGAAAGGTATAAGTACATCGCCGCAAACTTCTCTGGCGCTAAGAAAAAGAAGACCGAAAAGGCGGTGCTTACCAAGTCTGACAAGATAGATAAGGTGCTTACCCACAGGATATGGTCTATCCCCATCTTCCTTGTGATACTCTTTGTGATATTCCACCTTACGTTCTCAGAAAACCTGTTCTTCCTGAACGGTTTCGGCGACGGCTGGATGCCCGCGCTGGTAGATGACCTCGGCTGGGACGAAGACAGCTTCTGGACGGCACTCGTTGCCTGCTTCTACGACGGCGCTGTGTTCTCGCCGGGCGTTATACTTACCAACCTATTGTGCCTTGTAACCGACTACATAACCGAAGGCGTCTCCCTTCTTATAGAAGTATGCGGCGGCGCTGCGTGGGTAGACAGCCTTGTGTGCGACGCCGTTCTCGGCGGTATATTCGCCGTTTTAGGCTTCCTTCCCCAGATACTTTTCCTGTTCCTCGGCTTCTCTATACTCGAGGACACGGGCTATATGGCAAGGGTTGCGTTCATACTTGACAGGATCTTCAGAAGATTCGGTCTTTCGGGCAGGGCGTTCATGCCTATGATAATGGGCTTCGGCTGCTCGCTCCCCGCGATGATAAACACGCGTACGCTTGCCGACGAAAAGGAACGTACCGCAACAATAAGGGTAATTCCCTTCTTCAGCTGCGGCGCTAAATTGCCTATACTCACGGCTATGTCGGGCGCTATACTCGAAGTGTTCGGCGTGGGCAACGTAGACCTTATTACATATTCTATGTACCTTGTAGGCATAGTTGTTGCAATATGTGCCGTAATACTTATGCGTAATACCACGATGAAGGGCGCTACACCCCCGTTTATTATGGAATTACCCGCATACCATGCCCCCGGGTTCAAAAATCTTATGATCCACCTGTGGGATAAGACAAAGCACTTCGTAAAGAAAGCGTTTACCATCATATTTGCCTCTACGGTAATCATATGGTTCTTGCAGTCCTTCTCGTGGAGCTGGGAATTCCTGCTGGAAGAAACCGAAGAATTCGGCATGGTCAACCTGCGCACGGACGAGAGCATACTCGGCAGCATCGGCATGCTTATACAGCCTATATTCACGCCGCTCGGCTTCGGTTCTCAGCTCGGAACGGAATTCGGCTGGGTATTCGCAGTTGCTGCAATTACAGGTCTTGTGGCAAAGGAAAACGTTATCGCAACATTCGGCGCACTGGCTGCGGTAGTTGCCAAACAGTACATTGACTGGGAAGGCGACGACGGAGACATACTTGCGGCTGTAGCTATGGTAGAAGGAACGGGCATAACCATTCCCGCAATACTTGCCTTTATAGTATTCAACATGACTACAATCCCCTGCTTCGCGGCATGCGCCACGGCAAAGGCAGAACTCCCCAAGGGCAAGTTCAAGTGGACGGTATTGTTCTGGGTGGTTACAAGCTACGTAGCATCCTGCATGGTTTACACGATAGGCTCGTGGTGGTGGACTCTGTTTATCTGGCTGGCTGTCTGGGCTATAATAATTACCTTTATAGTCCTCAACAACAAGGGCAAGCTGGAAAATATAAAGTTCTGGAAAAAAGGAAGAAGTTAAGGAATAATTATGAGCTGGTTTGATATAGTTATAATAGCGGTGGTATCCGTGGCTGTAGTCGCGGTTATAGCCGTGGCTATATACAACAAGATAAAGGGCAAAGGGGGCGGCTGCGATAGTTGCGGCGGCGGATGCCAGGGCTGTTCTATGCACTGTTCCCATTGCGTTCCGCCCAAAGACGACAGTCTTAAAGACGGCAAATAATTACGTGCATTCATTAAAACTCCTAAATTAATACGTTTAAGCGGAAGCCGCGGCATGTGCCGCGGCTTCTGTTTTGATCCTGCAGGATATTCTGCCGCGTATGCTGTACTGACGTATAAAAGGAAAAACTATTGACTTTTTTTGTATGTTCTTGTAAAATAAATAATAACAAATAAGGAAAGTATTAAGTATGCTGGAAAGTAAAATTTGTGAAAGCCTCGGGATTCGTTACCCCGTTTTTCAAGGTGGTATGGCTTGGGTAGCCGATGCCGATCTTGCCGCCGCCGTGTCGGAGGCCGGCGGGCTGGGCATAATTGCAGCTATGAATATGGACGGCGGGCAACTCTCTGCCGAGATAGACAAACTCCGTGCGAAAACGGATAAGCCGTTCGGCGTGAACATAATGCTTATGAGTCCTTTCGCCGGGGAAGTCGCAAGGGTTGTGGCGGAAAAAAAAGTTCCCGTTATAACCACCGGAGCGGGCAATCCGCTGCCGTATATGAGCGTGTGGACGGAGGCGGGTATCAAGGTTATACCGGTAGTCTCGTCGGTGGCGCTGGCTAAAATGGTTGCAAAGCGCGGTGCTTTCGCCGTCGTCGCCGAAGGCGGCGAGTCGGGCGGTCATATAGGCGAGGCAAACACTATGCCTCTCGTTCCGCAGGTTTCCGATGCCGTGGATATCCCCGTGATAGCTGCGGGCGGCATAGCCGACGGCAGGGGACTTGCCGCCGCGTTTATGCTCGGCGCTGAGGGCGTGCAGATGGGTACGCGTTTTCTGACCGCCAAAGAGTGCAATGTGCATGCAAATTATAAACGTAAGGTGATTGAAGCGTCCGATACGGGAACAATGGTCAGCGGCAGGAAATCCGGGCATCCCGTGCGTGCGCTTAAAACAGCGTTCGCGCGGCAATATGCCGAAATGGAAAAGGATGCCTCGGTGACCGAGGAGCAGCTGAACGAGTTCGGTACGGGCGCTCTGCGCCGCGCCGTTAAAGACGGAGACCTCGAAAGAGGGTCGTTCCTGTGCGGCGAGATTGCCGGGCTTGTAAAAAAAGAACAGACGTGCGCAGAAATTCTTGCCGAAATTACAGCCGAGGCAGAGAAGCTTTTATTGAAGGCAAGCGGAAGGGTAATACGATGAACAGAGAACAGTTAAAGGAGATACTTCCACAAAGAGAGCCTATGCTGCTTGTGGACGAGGCGTTTTTAAATAGCGACGGCACTTCAACGGACAGGTATACCGTACGCGGGGATGAGTTCTTTTTGCAGGGGCATTTCCCAGGGAATCCCGTCGTTCCCGGAGTAATATTGTGCGAAATGGCGGCGCAGTCGTCCTGTGTGCTTATGGCGGAAAAGGTAAAGGGTAAAATCACGCTGTATGCGGGAATGAACAACGTTAAGTTCAAAACCCCTGTCCGCGTAGGCGATACGGTGGAATTTACCTGCAGGCATATAAAAAGCTTTGGTTCGTTCCACTTTATACAGGCAGAAGGCAAGGCAGGCGGCAAAGTTGCCGTCAGCGGCGAGTTCTCTTTTGCCCTTGTAGATCCTGAACAGGCAAAATAAATAAAATAAAATCAAGGAGATTACTGTGTATCAACTTTTTTGCGATTCCAACTGCGAACTGTGGCATACCACGGTAAAGGAGCTTGGCTTAAATTTAATAAGAATGCCGTACACCGTGGGCGACAAAGAATATTTCTACGATATGGGGGAAAATACCGATTTTAAAAAATTTTTCGACGATATGCGCGGCGGCGCTACCCCGAAGACCTCGGCGCTGAACGAGTTTGCATATCTTGAATATTTCGAGCCTGTACTTGCCCGCGGCGAGGATATTTACTACATAACTTTTTCGCACAAAATGAGCGGCACGTTCGATGCTATGAAAAGCGCTATAGCTAAGCTTAAGGAAAAATATCCCGAAAGGCAGATCCGCTATAAGGACAGCAAGACGATATCGCTGGGAAGCGGTTTTGTCACCTACTACGGCGCACTGAAATACAAGTCGGGTGCGACTATGGACGAGCTTGACGCCTATCTGGATGAGCTTATACCGCACACCGCCACCTATTTCGTGGTGGAAGATCTGACATATCTCTACAGGGGCGGCAGAGTTTCGGGCGTTTCTAAAGTAGTCGGTAATATGCTGGGTATAAAGCCTATTTTATACTTTGATGAAGAGGGTAAAATTATCAACATCGCCAAGGCAAGGGGCTTTAAAAAGGCGCTGGCAGCGCTTAAGGACTATCTGCGCCAGAAGGGCAGCGAGCTTGACAAGTACAAAATAATGGTGCTTCAGGCAGATTGCGAGGATGTCGCGAAGGAGTTCGTCGAAAGTTTAAAACAGGAGTTTGACGGCATAGATGTCGTTTTGCAGCCTGTCGGACCGGTAATAGGCGCTCATTGCGGACCAGGGACGATAGGGCTCATTTTCCACGCAACCGAAAGGTAATTTGCTTGAACTTACGGCATTGAAACCGTCGGAGAAATAAAAATTCCAAATAAAAAGAGGTTTGCGCTTAACGGCAGGGCAAACCTCTTTTGAATATTTGTTATATATGTATGACGCCAATGTGCATCTTTTTTGCAAAAAGTTTACAATATTATACAAATTTTCCTTTGTGAAAATATTTTTGTTCATACATTTGTCAAATCGGTTGACTTTATTGTATAATTGAATAGAAAATAGCAAAAAGGTTAAAAATTAATCGCGCAAGCGGGGAGGCTTTTTTATGTCTAAACTTTCAGACAGGGTTTCTACAATTTCACCCTCTATGACTCTCGCTATATCGGCGAAGGCGGCAGAGCTTAAAGCGGCGGGTGAAAAGGTAATTTCGTTCGGCGTGGGCGAACCTGATTTCAACACGCCCGACCATATAGTACAGGCGGCGAAAGACGCTTTGGACAAGGGTTATACAAAATATGTGGCGGCGGCAGGTCTGCCCGCCCTTAAAAAAGCTGTCTGCAAAAAGTTCAGAGAGGACAACGGCTTAGACTATACCCCTTCGCAGATTATAATTTCTAACGGCGCTAAGCACTCCATTTTCAACGCGGTGTTTGCCACGATAAACCCGGGCGACGAAGTTATAATTCCCGCCCCTTACTGGCTTACTTATCCCGAGGTGGTAAAGTGCTGCGGCGGCGTTCCCGTGTATGTTTATACGACAAGGGAAAGCGGCTTTAAGGCAACGGCAGAGCAGATAGAAAACGCCATAACGCCCAAGACCAAGATGCTCATCTTCAATACGCCCTGCAACCCTACGGGCGCTGTGTATACCGAAGATGAGATACGCGCCATAGCGGCTGTCTGCGAAAAGCACGACATTCTTGTCTTATCCGACGAAATTTACGAAAAGCTCGTGTACGGCGGGTACAGGCACTATTCCATAGCGGCGGTGTCGCCCAGGATGAAGGAGCTTGCTATCGTGGTAAACGGCGTTTCCAAGTCCTACGCCATGACCGGCTGGAGGCTGGGCTACCTTGCCGCCGAAGAGAGCATTGCAAAGGCTATAGCCTCTTTCCAGAGCCATGCCACTTCAAACGTGAACACGATGACGCAGTACGCCACGCTTGCCGCTCTCGAAGGGCCTGTAGCGCCCATGCAGGAGATGGTTGCCGCGTTCGGGAAAAGGCGGGAAAAGACGCTTGCCTTGCTCGAGGATATGAAGGCTCTTGGGCTCGACTTCGTTAAACCCGACGGCGCTTTCTACGTTATGCTCGTGTGCGACAAGTTCTACGGCAAGAGCTACAACGGCAAAAAGATAAACGGCAGTATGGATATGGCGGATATGCTTCTGACATACGCCAAAGTTGCTTTAACACCTGGCGTGTGCTTCGGCGACGACAGCTGCGTGCGCCTTTCGTATGCGCTCTCTATGCCCGAGATAGAGGAAGGACTGGCGCGTATAGCCGATTTTGTTAAGCAGATCAAGTGACATTTTGCAATGTTTTTAAAATAAAAATAAAAATTAAATAAATTTTTAAGAAAGGTATTGAAATTCCTTCCGTTTCTTGGTAAAATAGAAGACACAGCAGAAATTGTGCTACAGGAGGACTTTCAATGATCAAGATTATCGCAGGTGCAAAGGGCGCAGGCAAGACAAAGCATCTTATCGACGCGGCAAACAAAGACGTGCAGACGGCTAAAGGCGTCAGCGCGTTCATTACTGATACCAAAAGGTATATGTACGACCTTAACCGCGAAGTACGCTTTATAGATGTTACCGACTACAATGTTACGGGCGAAGACGCGTTGTGCGGCTTTGTAAAGGGCGTTGCGGCAGGCAACCACGATTACGAATATATTTACATAGACGGCATTGCCCGCATAGCGGGTAAAGAGCTTTCCGACATGGCGGGCATTTTCTATATGCTCGACAAACTTTCCAATGATAACGGCATTGTAATTACCATTACATGCAGCTGCCCCGTAGAGGAGCTGCCCGCTTTCATTGCGAAATACGTTTGATATTAAACTGTTTACGGCGGGGAGCAATTTTTGCTCCCCGTTTTTTATTTTGCTATCTTCGGGAGAGGAGGGAAGAAGAATGAATTTTATAAGTACGCGCGGCGGCGAAAAGGTAAGCGGCGCAAGGGCAATAGTGCAGGGGCTTTCTGCAAACGGCGGGCTTTTCGTGCCTGAAACTTTCCCCGAGGTAACAAGGGAAGAGCTGGAAGAAATGCTCTCTATGAGTTACTCCGAAAGGGCTTGCAAGGTGCTTTACAAGTACCTTGACGACTACGACGAGGGGGAACTTTTAAAGGCGCTTGAGGCGGCTTATTCCAAGTTCGACGGCGACCCCGCGCCCCTTGTAAAGCTGGACGACGGCGTGTATATCCTTGAATTATTCCACGGCCCTACATGCGCCTTTAAGGATATGGCGCTCACCGTGCTGCCCTATCTTTTGCGCAAAGGCTGCGATATATGCGGCATCAAAGAAAACGTGCTTATACTTGTAGCCACTTCGGGCGACACGGGCAAAGCCGCGCTGGAAGGGTTTAAAGACGCCGAGGGTATAAAAATAATGGTATTCTACCCCGACGACGGCGTCTCTAAAATGCAGAAACTGCAGATGTGCACGCAGGACGGCGGCAACGTAAACGTGGTCGCGGTAAAGGGCAACTTCGACGACTGCCAGTCGGCTGTAAAGGAAATTTTCAACAGCAAGCAGTACGCCAAACAGCTTAAAGAGAAAAATTACGTGCTTTCGTCTGCCAACAGCATAAACTTCGGCAGGCTTGCCCCTCAGATAGCTTACTATTTTTCGGCATACCTCGATATGGTTACTTCCAAACAGATAGAAATGGGGCAGGAAATAGACTTCTGCGTGCCTACGGGCAACTTCGGCAACATACTTGCCGCGTACTACGCCAAGAATATGGGGCTTCCCATACGCAGGCTGCACTGTGCTTCTAATATGAACAACATACTCACCGACTTTTTAAAGAAGGGCGAGTATGATATGCACCGCGAGTTCTACAAGACGACTTCGCCCTCTATGGATATACTTATATCCTCTAACCTTGAAAGGCTTCTGTTCGAGGTAAGCGGCAGGAATGCAGAGCTCACCGCAAAGCGCATGCAGGAGCTTAAGGATAACGGCATTTACCGCATTACCAAAGAGGAGCAGGACGCCATCGCGCAGACGTTTGACGGCGGTTTTGCCAACGAAGACGAGGTTGTCGAGACAATTTACGACGTGTTCTGCGACGTAGGTTATACTATGGATACGCACACGGGCTGTGCTATGAAGGTGGCGCAGGACTGGTTCGAAAAGAATAAAAAGGATACTATTAATATGGTAGTAGTCTCCACGGCAAGCCCCTACAAGTTCCCGCAGGACGTTTTATATGCCGTGACGGGCAACGACGTAAAGGACAGTTTCAAGGGCATCAAGCGCCTGCACGCGGCAACCGCCATGGCTGTACCCAAGAGCCTTATGGGGCTGAAAGAAAAGGCAGTACGCTTTACCACGGTGGCAAAGCGGGACGAACTGTTTGATGAAGTACTTAAATTTATCGGCTGACCACACGTGATACTATCTTTCACCTCCTATAATGCCGTCCCTTTTACGGGGCGGCATATTTTTATTGTATTTATATAATTGCCCCGATACTATGCTTTATTTAAGGAATGTATTGTATAATTTAACAAAAATTTATGGTCGGCGTGAGGGGTAAAATCATTAAACTTGACTTAATTTATCACACGGTATTCACGATTTTATATTAACAAAAGTTGCTTTTTGTCTGCCTATATGTTAAAATAATTTTATATATTATAGTGAGAAGCAGTATGGAAAAGCAGAAAAAGACGTTATATTCGGCGGTACAGCCCACAAACGGGCTTACCATCGGCAACTATATAGGCGCGATACGCAACTGGGTAGAACTTCAGGACGAGTACGAGTGTTTCTACGCCATAGCCGATATGCACGCCATAACGGTAAGGCAAGTGCCCGCCCAATTAAGGAGCAAGACGCTTTCCCTTCTTGCGCTGTATATCGCTTGCGGCGTAGATCCCGAAAAATGCACGCTGTACGTTCAGTCGCATAATTCCTGCCATGCCCAGCTTGCGTGGGTGCTCAATACTTTTACCTACGTGGGCGAGATGGAGCGCATGACGCAGTTTAAGGATAAGAGTGCGAAACACGCCGATAATATAAATATGGGGCTTATGGATTACCCCGTGCTTATGGCGGCGGATATACTTTTGTACCAGACCGACGTAGTGCCCGTGGGCATAGACCAGCGCCAGCATCTGGAAATTACCAGGGATATCGCCATACGTTTCAATAACGCATATTCCCCCACGTTTACCGTTCCCGAGGGTATATATCCCAAGGTAGGGGCGAAGATAGGCGACCTGTTAGACCCCTCTAAAAAGATGTCCAAGTCGGCGGAAAACGCTAACGGCTCTGTTTTTATGGACGATGACAGGGATACCGTTATACGTAAATTCAAGCGTGCCGTTACCGACAGCGGGGCAGAGGTAAAATACGACCCTGAAAACAAACCAGGCGTATCTAACTTGCTTTCGATATATACGGCGTTCAGCGGCAAGAGCATAGAAGAAGCCGAAAGGCAGTTCGAAGGCTGCGGGTATGGCGAATTTAAACTTGCCGTAGGCGAAACGGTTGCCGACAGACTTGCACCCCTGCAGGAAAAGCAGGCACAGCTTTTAGCCGATAAGGAATACCTTGACGGCGTTTTAAAGCAGGGCGCAGAAAAGTCGTACTATGTGGCAAATAAGACCTTAAGCAAAGTTTATAAAAAGGTCGGCTTTTACAGGTAACCCAATCGTCATCCTGCGCTTACGCTCGCACGCAATGACAGGTAGTTGAGTGTCGTTTATTAATAATGACGAACGAAATAAAACAAACAGTGCAATGCAAAAAGAAATCCACGAGAAACAAAAAATAATAGTGAGCCAAGGTGTATTATGTTCGGTTATATATCGCCAGACAGACCGTACCTTTTTATAAAGGACGAGGAATTATATAAAGCAATGTATTGCGGCGTTTGCAAAGGCATTAAAAAGGGATGCGGGCAGACGGCGCGTACCGCGCTGACCTACGATATGGCGTTTATGTCGGCACTCGTTCACAACATTGCCGGGCAGGACATAGTAATAGAAAAGCAGCACTGCGTTATACACCCTTTTAAAAAACGCCCCATGGCGTGCGCCGACGAAATTACCGTGCTTCTCGGCTGTATAAATACCGCCCTCGCCTATTATAAGCTGCTCGACGATAAAAACGACAAAGAGGCGCGTTCCTTTCTGCGTTTCTTCTATAAAAAAGGCTACAAGCGGGCTATAAAAAAGTGCCCTGCGGCAGACAAAATTATAGCCGCGCAGATGGCGGCGCAGGCAAAACTGGAAAAGGACGGTTGTGCAATAATAGATATGGCGTGCGAGCCCTCTGCCGAGATGATGAAAGAGCTTTGTGCCGAGGTGCTCGGCGATAAGACCACGCCATATGCCGAGGCATTAAGTTACGCCGTAGGCAAGTGGGTATACCTTGCCGACGCCCTTGACGACTACGATAAAGACGTTAAAAAGGGGCGTTACAACGTACTGTACAAAGCCTACGGGGATAAATGTAAAGAAGACGCGGTAAATAATAACCGCGACGAGCTGATTTTCATATTCGACAATTTATTTGCCGATATGCGTGAAAGTCTTGCTAATATAAAGTTTCACTTCAACCACGACCTTACGGATAACATTATTTTGCGCGGGATACCTTTAAAAACCCGCCAGCTGTTGTTCGGCGGTTGCGGTATGCAAAAGCAATGTAAAGCCAAAACGGAGGTAAAGGACGTTAATGAAAAAGTCCAATCTTGAACTTTTAGGGGTAAGCGAAGACGCTACCGAAGACGAAATCAAGGAGGCGTATAGCAAGCTGTGCGCTAAATATCTTGAAGACCGTTTTAAGGACGGCGAAGAGGGCAACGAGGCTGCCCGTATGCTTACAAAACTCGATACCGCTTATAACGAGATTATTGCCGAACTTGCCGAACAGCAAAACGGCGAGGGAACTTCGTTCGAAAGGGTAGAGGAATTAATTAAATCGGGAGATATTCAGGAAGCGCAGAGGGTGCTTGACTCGTTTAACGAAAGGAGCGCAAAATGGCACTATCTGCAGAGTGTGGTATTTTATAAAAAGAACTGGATGAACGAGAGCAAGAAACAGCTTGAAATCGCCATACAGTTAGAACCGGATAACGAAAAGTATAAACAGACATACCGCAAGCTGTCAGACAGAATATCTAACGAAGCAAAACACAACAATACCAACCAGCAAGGTGCATACCAGGGGCAGACGGTGCAGTCCACGGGCGACGAAGACCAGATGGGCGGCAGCTTCTGTAACTCGTGCATACAGTGCTGCGCTATAAATATGTGCATAAATATGTTATGTAATTGCTGCCGCTGACGGGCGGGTAAATGCCTAAGAATAAATATTCAAAGTCTTTCGAGATAGCGCTGTCGGCAATATCCTGCGCAGTGGCGGTGCTGTTTTTAACGCTGGGCGTGTTCAGCCGCTATCTTCTGGCAACGGGTTATATCGTGGCGCAGATCGCGCTTATGATACCCCTTTCCAAACAATTTGCATTGGGCGACTTCCTCGCCTATTTAGGCACGGTAATACTGGCGCTCATTCTCGGCGCGGTGGCGTCTTTCTGGGACGTCGTTCCGTTTATAATGTTTTTCGGCTTGCATCCGCTTGCCAACTACTTCCAGGTGAAGTTCAAGATAAACAAGTGGATAGCCCTCGTAATAAAAATGGTGTGGTTCGACGTAACGCTGTACGTAATGTACCTTTTAATGTGGAACATTACGGGCATTACCGGGATGGGCTCGCAGACTATAATAAACGTGGTGGAGTTTGTCGAAAAATATATCTGGCTGTTTATAATAGTGCTTGGCTCGCTGTTTTTGTGGCTGTACGATTTTATAATGTTCAAGGCGCAGATATGGGTGAACAAACTTATATACAGAATACGAAAATAAAAGTAAAAAGGGCTTTCCTTATAGCAGGAAAGCCTTTTTTTAGGTTTTTCTAGGGCTTTAATTGCCGCCGATTTACTCGGCGGCAATTAAAATTGAAAAATAAAAGATCTGTAATTTTTGCATTAAACTATTGAAATTATTATTTTAATTTGGTATAATCATAATGCGCCACAAATTAATATTCAAAAACGACGGTACAATAGGCATATTGTATCCTTTTAACCATCGTTTTTGGATTTGTGGCGCAACAACAAATAACGGGATACTTTTGCAGGCGTCCCGTTGGGACGCTTTTTTTCCGAAATATTTTTAAAATTATTTTTAGTTTTACGTTAATTTACTTTGGGGGGAGTGTTACCATATAGTAAACAGATTTTAGCTTGCAAAAAAAATTCAGGAGAATAAAAGAACTATGAAAAGAAGATTAACGCTAATTTTTCTTTCAATCATCTGTGTGCTGTGCCTGTGCATCGGCTTAACCGCCTGTGGCGGCACTGGCGAGAATAGTGGCAGTGATTCAAGTGAATTAGATTATACTCTTTCAGACGATGGAACTTGCTACATTGTAACGGGCATTGGATCTTGTACCGATATCGATATAACAATTCCATCTACTTATAATAATTTGCTTATAACAGCTATAGGTGATAACGCATTTAAAAATTGCACTTCTCTGACAAGCGTAACTATTGGCAGTGGTGTTACTTCTATCGGCGACGGTGCGTTTGAATATTGTACTTCGCTTACAAGTGTGGCTATACCAGACAGTGTTACTTCTATAGGTGATGATGCCTTCTTTTATTGCACTTCGCTTACAAGCATAGCTATACCAGACAGTGTAACATATATTGGTAGTGCATTCTATGGCTGTACTTCACTCACTAGCATAACTATACCAAATAAAGTAACTTCTATTGGTTATTCAGCTTTTTATGACTGCACGGCGCTGACAGAAATATATTTTGATGCAACAGCAATGAATGATTTATCAAGTGAATATTTTACAGATGTTGCAGTTACTTATGCAAACGTATTTTGCAATGCTGGTATTGCTGGAGATGGAATAACGGTTATAATAGGAGCAAACGTTACAAAAATACCTGCTTATCTGTTTTATCACCATTCTTATCATAATTATGATAAAGCTCCTAATATAACTAATATTGTATTCGAAAAAGATAGTGTTTGCGAAAGTATCGGCTCATTTGCTTTTGACGGTTGCTCCTCACTTAAAAGTATCAGTATTCCCTCAAGCGTAACTGCTATTGGCGACGGTGCGTTTGAATATTGTACTTCGCTTACAAACATTGTAATTCCCGATAGTGTTACTTCTATTGGAGGTCATACTTTCAAAGGATGCACTTCGCTTGAAAGCGTAAATATACCCAACGCCGTGACTTCTATCGGAGTCTATGCGTTTTATAATTGTACTTCACTAACAAGTATAACTATACCAATCAACATAACTTCAATCGGTAATTACGCATTCTATAATTGCACTGCTTTAACTGAAATAATTTTCAACGCAGCCGTTATAGAAGATTTATCTCAAAGCAATTATATTTTTTATTGCGCAGGGCAAGATGGTAAAGGTATAGAGGTGACGATTGGCTCTAATGTCACAAAAATACCCGCATATATGTTCTGCCCTTACTATTCATTAAATGATTATGCTCCAAAAATAACAAGTGTCATTTTTGAAAAAGATAGCGTATGTGCAAGTATCGGTAGCTATGCTTTTTATGTTGGTTCATCACTCACAAATATAAAATTGGGCGAGAATGTAACTACTATCGGCCAGGGTGCGTTCCGTAGTTGTTCCTCACTAAAAAGTATCACTATTCCCAACAGCGTATCTTTTATCGGCAGTTGGGCGTTCTATGGTTGCAGTAGTCTTAAAAACTTAACCATAGGCAAAAATGTAGCTTCTATCGGTAGCAAGGCGTTCTATGGTTGCACGGCTTTGACCGAAATAAACTTTAACGCAATAAACATGAATGATTTAAATTCAGACGATGATGTATTTTTTAAGGCAGGACAAGGTAATAGCGGAATAACTGTAACTATAGGCGAGGATGTAACAAAAATTCCTGCTTGTCTGTTTTATTCTTATGGATCTAACTATGTTCTAAAAATAACAAGTGTAACCATAGGTGAGAACGTAACATCTATTGGTAATAACGCATTTTATAATTGCACAGCTTTAATGAAAATAAATTTTAACGCAACATCAATGGATGATTTATCTTCAAATACTCATGCATTCGATAAAGCAGGACAAAACGACGAAGGAATAACAGTAACAATAGGAGCAAATGTAACTAAAATACCCGCTTATCTGTTTAATTCATATTATGTAAGTGGTGGCTTTGATTACTCACCTAAAATAACAAGCATTGTGTTTGAAGATGGTAACGTTTGCGAAAGTATCGGCGACTGTGCATTTTATAAATGCACCTCGCTTACAAATGTATACTATAGCGGAACAGTAGATGACTGGCATTCAATAATGTTTAGCGGTAGTGCTTCTGACCCTACTTATTATGGTGCAACACTTTACTACTACAGCGAAAACGAGCCGACGGATAGTGGCAATTATTGGCACTATGTAAATAGTGAAATTGTTGTTTGGGTAAAAACTGAAGAATAATTTAAATAAAGTAATAAAGTAAAAAAGGCTTTTCTTATAGCAGGAAGGCTCTTTTTTTAGGTTTTTTTAGGGCGGTTATAAGTTACCGTTTGACCGAAAGGGGTTTCCGCTCAACAGTCTTGCGATTAATTGCCTTTTTTGCAAAGCTGTGATATTATATATTAAATAAAACGGGGTGGCTTGTATGGTAAAAAACGAAGAATACGTCGGAACAGTCCGCGCACTCGGCACAGACGGAGAGGGCATAATAGATATAGACGGCACTGCCGCGTTCGTGCCCTATTGCCTTACAGGCGAAACGGTCAGGTTTAAGGCGCTTTCGGTAAAGGGAAATATCGCTTACGGCAAACTTTCAGAGGTAGTGACCCCCTCTCCCGACAGGGTAACGCCACGCTGCCCCGTGTTCGGTAAATGCGGCGGCTGCCAGCTGCAGCATATGGGTTACGGAGCTCAGCTTGCGTTCAAAGGCAAGGCTGTTGCCAACGCCCTTTACAAAATAGGCGGGATAGAGGCGGAAGTGCCCTCTGCCGCGGCAAGCCCACTGCAATACGGCTACCGCAACAAACTCGCCTTGCCCATCGGTGTTGTGGGCGGGCAGGACGCCGTGGGTTTTTACGCCGCGAGAAGCCACAGGATAGTGCCTTCGGATACTTGCGCCTTGCAGCAGGACTGGGCTCAGATGGCAACAGGCTGTACCCTTTCTTTTATGCGCACATACGGCTTGCACGGCTACGACGAGGCAACTGGTAAAGGCGATCTCCGCCACCTTGTGGCACGCAGGATAGGCAGGCGGTATATAGTCGCCCTTGTGGCGGCAAGAAAGATAGACGCCCGTCCGTTTGCGGATATGCTTGCAGGCAGTCTGGGCGACGTTACATTGCTTTTAAATATAAACAGTAAGCCGACGAACGCCATTTTCGGTGATAAATTTATTACGGTAAGCGGCGAGGGATTTTTTACCGCCGAGGATATGGGGATAAAATTCAAGGCGGGCGCTAACACCTTTTTGCAGGTAAACGACGGCATCCGCGCCCAGTTGTACAGCCGCATAACCGCCGAGGCGGCGGGGGCAGACGTTGCCGTGGATCTGTACAGCGGCGGGGGCATGCTTACCGCCCTGCTTGCACGGGCTTGCGGCAGAGCCTACGGCATAGAGGTGGTAAAAGAGGCATCGGAATGTGCCGACGGGCTTAAAGAACTCAACGGGCTCGGCGGCAAAATGTTTAATATCTGCGGTAAGGTAGAAGACGAGCTTTCGGGCGTGGTCGCCGCCACAGAGGGAGCTAACCGCGTAATAGTGTGCGACCCGCCCCGCAAGGGCATGGAGCGCGGAGTGGTAAAGGCGATAGCGGGAAGCGGGGCAGACAAAGTTATTATGGTATCGTGCAACCCCGCGACGCTTGCACGTGATTTAGGGCTGTTGACGGGGACGTTAAAAGAGGAAGACGGTCAACTTGTAAAAACGCAATTACCCCAGGGATATGCCGCAACTAACGGGGCATACAGTATAGAATATATCCAGCCTTACGATATGTTCCCCCAGACAAAGGCTATAGAAACCTTGGCGGTTTTAAAAAGAGTATAAATATACACGGCAGGCAGCTTAACCGCTCCCGCCGTGTTTGTTTAATTATTTGTTTCTGAACAGATCTTTATACTCTTTCATGCTTAATTTATCTTCGGTTGAATGGCTTAAAACTTTAAAATCTTTCTTTCTAATTTTTGCCTGCACAGCGATATCTTTACCGGAAAATGGATTAAAGAAGTCAGCAAGAATGTAATCTCGTTGCGGTATAAAACTTGCAACAGTAACACCTATGTAACCTTTATATAATCCTATATCTGCATAGTTATCATTTAAAAGAATTATATCGTCCATAGGTTCAACCAAAGAGTTGTCAGAATACTTATCCATAATTTTCCTCCTTTATCTTGCCCACCCTGAAAATGGGGTTGTTAATTTAATTACTCCGTTAGGTAGCAAAACCCAACCGCTTTTAATAGATTTTACAGTGCCCGAAGCAGTTATATTAATTATTATTTCAATTTTGACCTTTGTATTTAGTTTCTCTTGCAATTCGTTTAATACACTCAAATTATACCATACCCCCTCCAGTAAAGCAAACTTTAAAATTCGCCGCCCGTGGGTAGTAAGTCAAGATTAAGGTTATAAAACTATTAAACGGCGGTTTTCGTAAAATTTTCGCTATTGACAATTTTGTCATTATATGTTAAAATTTTGATTAGCTAACAATAGGTAAAATGCGCCATTTTTTCGGGCGCAGCGGCATAATTTAGCAGTTCTCTGCTGCGGGCAAGCCGTTTTTTTCGTTTGCGCTCAGGCGTGACGGCAAAGGGAAGGTAATTTATGATAAACAGAATGGCGCTTTTCAGCGACGAAACCGAGTGCTTCAGAACACCATACGAACCCGTACAGGGCGACACGGTCACTATTTTTATACGCACTATGGCAGACGACGTCAAACGCGTATATGCCGTGTTGAACGGCATTAAAAACGAGATGGCTAAGGCGTATACAAAGGGCGCGTTCGATTATTACAAGCTGGAGATGATATGCCCCGACGACCCCGTAAACTATTATTTTATACTTTACGACGACGACGACAAGGTTTGTTACAACAAACTCGGCTGGGCGGAAAATAACCAGGCGGAATATAACTTTTCCTTTATCCCTGGGTTTAAAGCGCCTGACTGGGCAAAGGGGGCGGTGGTTTACCAGATATTTATCGACAGGTTTTACAACGGCGATCCCACAAACGACGTGGAAGACAACGAATACTGGTATACGGGCTCGCACACACATAAAATTACCAACTGGGGCAAGTACCCCGACGGGCTGGACGTAAGCAACTTTTACGGCGGTGATTTGCAGGGCGTAAGGAAAAAGCTCGACTACCTGCAGGATTTAGGGGTAGAGGCTATCTATTTTAACCCGCTGTTCGTCTCCCCGTCCAACCACAAATACGATACGCAGGACTATGAATATATAGACCCGCACCTTGCGATAATAGAAGAAGACGAAGACAGCCGTATGGAAAGCTGGGAAAAGCACAACGGCTATGCGCGAAGGTATATTAAAAGGGTAACGTCGCAGGTAAACCTTGATAAAAGCAACGAATATTTTGCCGATTTTGTAAAAGAAATACATTCCCGCGGCATGCGCATAATAATGGACGGAGTGTTCAACCACTGCGGTTCTTTCAACAAATGGATGGATAAAGAGGGGATATACCTCTACAAAGAGGGCTTTGAAGAGGGCGCTTACCAGTCGGTAATAAGCCCTTACCGCAGTTATTTCAAATTCGACAGACCGAACGAAAATTACTCCTCTTACGAAGGCTGGTGGGATTACGACACGCTGCCTAAACTCAATTACGAGCAATCAGAAGAGCTTACTTCTTATATTATGGATACGGGCGCTAAGTGGGTTTCCGCCCCGTACAATGCCGACGGCTGGCGGCTGGACGTGGCGGCGGACCTTGGGCACAGCCCTGAATTTAACCACAAATTCTGGAAAACTTTCCGCAAGCGCGTACGTTCGGCAAACCCCGATGCCTTTATATTTGCCGAATATTACGGCGATCCCTCCCCGTGGTTTAACGGTAAGGAATGGGATTCTGTAATGAATTACGACGCCTTTATGGAGCCCGTAACGTGGTTTCTGACGGGTATGGAAAAGCACAGCGATTACCGCGACGACAGCAGGCTGGGCGACGGCAAGCGGTTCTTTGAAGATATGTTCAAGAATATGAGCCGTTTTCCCCGTCCTTCCCTCGATTCGGCGTTAAACGAGCTGTCTAACCACGACCATTCCCGCTTTTTAACCCGCACAAACCGCAGGATAGGGCGCACCGAAACGTTAGGTCCTGAGGCGGCGGGCGCTGGCATAGATAAAAGGGTATTCGCTCTTGCTGTGGCTATCCAGATGACATGGGTAGGCTCGCCAGGTATATATTATGGCGACGAGGCTGGCCAGGTGGGCTGGACAGACCCCGACAGCAGGCGCACGTACCCTTGGGGTAAAGAGGACAAGAGTCTTATAGAGCTGCACAAGCAGTTTATATCTTTGCGTAAAAGCGTTCATTGCCTTAAGAAAGGCAGTATCAAAAAACTGGACGCGGGCAACGGGTACATAGCTTACGCCCGTTTTGACAGCGTGGATTGCGCCGTTGTGGTTGTAAACGTCAGCGACGGCGATTTAAAGCTCGCCCTTCCCGTGTGGGAGATAGGCATAGACACGGGCTGTAAACTTACCCTGGCGGCTGCCACCGACGATAACGCCGACCTTTTGAAAGAGCACCGCGTGAAATACGGCAGAATGCATATCTGCCTTGCCGCGAAAACGGCTTGCGTTTACAGCTACAAGTATGCGAAAGAACACAAATAGCTTAGGATTTTTTACCGCTGTTGCGGTTTTAAATTATAAATGAATCAATGATATATTGGGGGCAAATTAAATGAGTGAGAAATTTTTTACCGATCTTGACAGGTACTATTTCCATCACGGCGTACATTACGAGCTGTACGAAAAGATGGGTGCGCACCTTGTGGAAAAAGACGGCGTAAAGGGCGTGCAGTTTGTGCTGTGGTCGCCCAATGCCCGCGCTATCTGCGTGGTGTCGGACGGCAACGGCTGGACTCCCTGGCGCGACGTTATGGAAAAGGTTGACGACTGCATGTGGGAGCTTTTCGTTCCCGGAATGTGCGAGGGCGTAAAGTACAAGTACCTTGTTGTCCGCGCCGACGGTTCAGAGGTTATGAAGGCAGATCCTTACGGCTTTGCATCAGAACTTCGCCCCGCCAACGCTTCGGTTGTGGCAGACCTTGAAAGCTACGAATGGGGCGACGGCGAGTGGCTTAAGGCAAAGAAAGGCGAAAACTTCCTCGAAAAGCCCATGGCGGTATACGAAGTGCACCTTGGCAGCTGGAAAAAGGACCACGAAAAGTGGTGGGACGAGGATAAATTTTTAGATTACCGCCGCCTTGCGCACGAACTGTGCGAGTACGTGAAGTATATGGGCTATACCCATATAGAGGTAATGGGCATATGCGAATATCCGTTTGATGGCAGCTGGGGCTACCAGGTTACGGGTTACTTTGCCCCTACCGCCCGTTACGGCAAGCCGCAGGACTTTATGTATTTTGTCGACTATATGCACAAAAACGGCATAGGCGTAATTCTTGACTGGGTCCCCGCACACTTTCCCAAAGACGAGTTCGGTCTCAGCTGGTTCGACGGCACGCCTCTGTACGAGTATGCCGACCCCCTGCGAGCCGAATATCCCCAGTGGGGCACTAAAGCGTTCGATTTAGGCAAGCCTGAAGTTTCCAACTTCCTTATAGCCTCTGCCTTCTTCTGGGTAAACAAGTACCATATAGACGCTTTGCGGGCTGACGCCGTTGCGGCAATGCTCTACAACAGCTTCGGCAGGGAACAGTGGAGGCCCAACCAGTACGGAACTGACTTCAATATGGAAAGTTTCGCTTTCTTCCGCCACCTCAACACCGTACTCCGCCAGCGCACAGACGCCTTTATTATAGCCGAAGATTCAAGCATAGTGTCGGGTGTAACCGCCCCCGCCAAGAACGACGGCCTCGGCTTCGGGCTTAAATGGGATATGGGCTGGATGAACGACACTATCCGCTACTACAACGAAGACCCTGTATTCAGGCGCTACAAACACCACCTTATGACGTCGACTTTCGATTACGTGTTCGATGAGAATTATATACTTGTGCTTTCCCACGACGAGGTTGTACACGGCAAGGGCACTATGTTCAACAAGATGAGCGGCAACCACCTCGACAAGATAGGCAGTTTAAAGACCGTTTACACGATGATGATGGGCCACCCCGGCAAGAAATTGCTGTTTATGGGGCAGGATTTCGGGCAGGAAGCAGAGTGGGATTATAAGGGCGAACTGCAGTGGCATCTGTGCGACGACACTGGCCACCGCGATATTATGAATTGCTACCGTTCGCTGTTGCATATCTACACAAAATACCCCGTTTTATACAACGACACGGGCAAAAAGAACGTGTTCGAATGGATAAACAGCGGCGACTATTTAAGAAACCTGTTCAGCTTTATAAGGCGTAACCCCTGGAACTACAACAACGCCCTGGTATTTATCTGCAACTTCGCCCCCGTGTTCAGAGAGCCTGTAGAGATTGGCGTTCCCGTTTCGGGCGAATACAAACGCATATTCACTACGTATGCCGAGGACGAGCCTTTGAACGTACGCGCTGTAAAACAGGAATGTGACGGCAGACCTTACAGACTGGTATTCAATCTCCGCCCCTTCGAATCTATGATCTTCGAAGTGCCTTACCACGAGGCTACCGAAGAAGAAAAAGAAGTGGAAAAAGAGACCCGCAGGCGCATTGCCAAAGAGCATAAGGACGCGAAGAGCGACAACAAACACGTGCCTAAAGTGCCCTCGCCCGACGGCGAAAAGCCCGTAAAGGCTGGCACGGCAAAGCGTAAGACCGTTAAAAAGACAGAAGAATAATCAATATTATAAGTTGATTAAATTGGCAACCCGCCGCGGGATATCCCGCGGCGGGTTGTGCGTTACGGGTAAGTTACTTGTCATGGCGCAGAATAACCGCCCCTTGTTTTTGTCATTGCGAGGAGTGCCAAAGGCACGACGCGGCAATCTAAGCGAAGTGAACATTCAGCTATCATACCACCTTATAAAAAGGTGGAAATGGTATCTGAAAGGCGACGGGCTTGGCTTTCCGCGAGCCGCTAACGCTCTTAGCGTGCGAGGGCTTTAGCCCGACACTCTGCGCACCTCATTATATTATGTTTCAGATAATAAGGCGCAGATATTCATTCGACTCCACTACGTTACGCTCAGAATGACGTGGTGCGCGGTCGTTCGCCAGCAGTGAGAGTGGTAGCTGAAAAACAACCGTTAAGGCAGGCGGTACATAAATATTACAACATTACCAAAAATTTTAATCATAGACACTTGACAAAATGTCGAGGGGGGGGGTATAC
>JAJQII010000087.1 GCA_021199295.1 Clostridia bacterium | reverse complement strand
ACAGTAGAACAGTCTACCGTGGATATCGGCAGCACGGTTACACTCCCCACCCCCACCAAAGACGGCTACAATTTTGCAGGCTGGTACTACACTTACAATTCTATCGAGGTAGAATTTACCGAAAATATCCCTGTAGTGGCAGATATCACCCTTACCGCAAAATGGTCAAAGTCCTACGATTTATATCTTTACTACCAAAACGCAGCCATTGTTAAAACTGGCTATTTTGAATTTGAGTTTGACTACGACGGTTATATTACTGACGGTTACATAACCATAGAAAAGAACAATACCGTTTACACCGAAGACGAGGCTCTTGAGGCAGGCTGGCTTTCAAACAGCTACGTTGACGTAAACTCAGATGAGCTCTATGGCTACCTTTATTTTGATGTAAGCGGAGACTACACCATACACGCGTATGCGAACGGCGATACCGCCAGCACCTGCGTTACTGTAACAGGCGAAAGCACCTCAACGTCGGCAACATTTACAGGCAGCACCGTTTCGGTAGACAGCATAACCTACTTAGGCAGCACTTATACAAGCGGCAGCGAAGTTTCATTGTATAGCGCTTATGATTATGTATACGTTTACTTCAACGCTCCCGAATACTGTGAAGCAAGGGTAACCTATACTGACGGCACAAAGACTTATGTATATAGTGCTGGCACTGGTTATTCCGACGGAAAATACTATGTAAGAATTTATGAATCGCGTTTATACGAAGATTATACCTACACTGTAAAACTTACCTCGGCAGACTACGGCTCGGCTACCGCTACATTTACCGTAAAAGAGGCAACCATAACAGAAAATACAGTATTGGTACAGCCTGCCGATATAGATACATACACATATTATTATTTTGATGAATACTACTATATTGCAGGTTCGGATATTGAAAGCATAAGTTACACACTTACAGATACCGAAGGCAATGAGGTGACCAGCTATGACGGTAGCTTTAGTTGTAATGCGAATGAATACTCATCTGGAGTTTGGTGCATAAATTACTGTGGATGTTTTTTCTCGGAATGCAATTATAAACTTACCGTTACCCCTTACGACAGCGAGAACACCGCTATAACCGCCCTTACCAAGACTATAAATATAACCGTTTCAGAATACGGCTCGTCTTCGTCTGTTTACTGGTCAGAGAACGACAAAGCCGAAGGCTACGACGAAGATTACAGCAACACATTCTTTACCGATACTTCATCAACATATTACTATGTTGCAAGCGGTGAACTGGCAAAGGTTGTTTTAAACGGCACTAATATACCCGTGGGCGGCTCTGCCACACTTACTATAAGCGGCATATCCGCGACGGCTGCATGCAGTGTTACCAGCGGCAAGACATACCTCACCGTAACCTTAGCGGCGCTCTCTGATGATTCCGCCTTCGGTTATAGCGACGAAATATACCTTTATATGGTAGGCACTACAGCTGACGGCGGCAGTGCAACGAATAGTGAATATATATATGTCTACAGTTCTGCTATGATTGATTATCTTGATACAATGGTAAACTCTTACAAGTATTCGTTAGAAAAGTACTTTGCCGATTATATTACCGAGGGCAAAGATTTTAATGCTGTTTACACAGCCTTATCCTCGTACACGTCTTCTGGTAAATCCTATAAGGAAGCATACGAAGCTGCATATGACATTAATTTTGATTTACTCGGAGGATATGAAAAAGATGCAGATGAGACATATGTATATGTAGACGGAGCGATGGACAATTTCACCGGCACTGTTTACAGCAGCAGCGTGGACTATGTAGGCACATGGCTTACCGCACTCGATGCTAAAACATCCCTCTGCGATTACGCTCTCGAAATGTACGCATATTATAACGGTTGCTATTATTTAGTACTTGACGGCTATTCGGTATATGACGATGACGACTTATTCTGGCTTGGCGTAAGCGAATATCTGCTTATACAGACTTCTGACAAGGATATATGCGACTTCCTTTATAACTGTTATATAAAGGAAGCTGAATTATACGCTGACGAGCTTGGCGATATTTACACCAACCTTGTAAAAGCACACGATTCCGGCACAATAGATGAATATACAGCGGCAATCAACGCGCTCATGCTTTCTATGTAATTATACTAGATAACTACTAACAGATAACTACTGCCAAGCAACTGCCAATAGGCAACTACTGACAGGTTACTATTAACAGGCAACTACTGACAAACAAGAGCTTTCCCGTAAAACGGGAAGCTGAACAAACCTTGCGGGGCTTTCGCCCCGCATTTTTTTGTACCTGAATTTACCATTAAACTTACAAGGTATTTGTCATTGCGAGGCTTTGTAAAAGCCGTGGCAATCTAAGCTCATCACCTTTCAGCTACCATTCTCACCGCATTATATAAGGTGTTATAAATTCATAACACCAATTATATTTAGACAGTTGACAAATTACTTAAAATGCTTTATAATAAAATCACAACAAGGAGCTACCTTTAACGGTTAGCCTTCAGTTATATTTAAAAATAACCGCCAGCATGACCAGAAAAAAAATGAGGCGGTTATTTTTTTGCAATTTTTACAGCTATGTACTCGATATGTAATCTATCAAGAACGGCTTCCAACTGCTCAAGCAGTATGGCGAATTCCAATAAATCAGAAATTGTCATATGCTATTTCCCTCCTTAAGTAGAATTTTGATTTATCACCAAATTCCCCCTTTCAGAAGGCTAACCGCACGTAAGGCATTTTGCTCCTTGTTGCTTGTAGTAATTATAGCATATTTACCATATAATGTCAATTAAAATTAAAACATTTGTTTTTAATGGTCGGATGGTATCTGAAAACCGTCTTGCTTGGCTGTTCGCGAGCCGCAACATTCTGTTGCTCCCGCGAGATCCATTCGACTGCGCGGCTTACGCCGCTCCGCTCAGGATGACGGGGTGTGCTGTCGTTTTCAGCTATCATTCTCACCGCATTAAAGGCGTCCCTGAGAGGGAAGCTGGCACGGCTTGCCGTGACTGAAGGGTTATTAACCCCTCCTTTAATTCCGTCTCAACGGCGGTAAGGTATTTACCCGCCGTCTCGGTCGCCGCAAACGTTTTGCATATACGTTTGCTCATCTCGCCAATCCAAACAGTGTACCACACTGTTTGGGGAAATATTGGCTCGTCCTTACATGGGAGGCAAGGGATATGTCATTGCGAGCGGAACGGCTATGCCGTGGAGCGTGGCAATCTAAGCCCGTTGCCTTTCAGCTATCATACCACCACTGGCAAACGATCGCACACTACGTCATCCTGAGGAACGCGAAGCGTGACGTGAGGATCTCGCGAGAGCAAATTTATTTGCGGCTCGCGAAAAGCCAAGTAGGACGGCATTCAGCTACCATTCTACCTTTTAATAAGGTGAAGATTTATCAGAACAAACGTATTATTTTTAAACAACTAATCTGCCGTCTTGCCTGCTGGTCGCGCGTCCGCGCGGGATTGCCACGGGGTAGAGCCCCCTCGCAATGACACATTGTTGTGTGCCGCTCCTAAGCTGGAACGACCGCCCTGTAGGGCTGTACATGGGCTATGCCCATGTCATCTTGAGCGAAGTCTGAAAGACGTAGTCGAAAGATCTCCTACCTTAAGCGCTCGGCTTTCCGTGCAACGTTAGTTGCAATACGCTACCCCCCCCCACTTTAAACGTGACGATTGTGTAAAAAAATGAAAAATCAGTGAATATAAAAATAATTCCGCCGCATATGTTTGACTTACCTATTTATCGGTTATAAAATATAAGAAAGTTATCACGTGATAACTTTTAAAAACTTACCAATCGGAGAATATAACTATGGCTACAGACCAGGACGTAAAACGTTTTACCAGAACTTTTGTAGATTTATCTGAAAGCATAAGACTGTTAGAACCTTTTAACAGTGAAGACACACGTAAAATCCACGTCCTGCGCTTTATACGCGGTTTTTCTGAAAAGAACGGCAGGCAGATAACCATTTCAGACATATCCAGGCAAACGGGCATAGCTATGCCAAACGTAAGCCGTTTTTTACGCCCCTTAGAAGAGAGCGGCTATATAGAACGCCAGCGCATAGGGCGCAACGTTTATATGCACATTACCGCCGACGGCGACCAGCTGCTTGCGGCAAAAATAGAAGAAGCAAGCGTAATTTTAAAGCAGATGCTTGACACGCTTTTAGAAGAAGAACTAAGCGTTTACGTAAATTGCAGCGAAAAAATTTCTTCGGCGCTCAACAATATAATAGAACAACAACATGGGCAGGATAATAAAAATCAGAGCTGAAACACAAGCCGAGATTTTAGTTATTCTGTTTAAATAATAATCAGGAGATCACGATGTTCAAACTTTACAAAAACCTTAAAGCCTTAGACTGGGTGCTTATTGTACTAATCGTAGGGCTTACGGTTGCACAGGTCTACTTTACCATGACCGTCGTGAACTACGTTTCCGGCATTATAACGGCGATAGCTACCGCAAGCGTTACGGGCGAAACGGGCGACATATGGTTTAACGGCGGCATGATGATACTGTATTCCGCATGTTCTGCCTGCTGCCAGGTTGCAATAGGCTTTATTGCGGCACACGTATCCAGCGACCTTTCGAAACGTTTAAGGAGCAAGGTATTTACCAAGGTAGAAGGCTTTGCCGTAGCCGAGGTAAACCAATTTTCCACCGCCTCCCTTATAACCCGTTCAACCAACGACATACAACAGGTGCAAATGGCAAACGTGCTTATACTGCGTATGCTTATTGCCGCACCCGTCACTGCCATATGGGCTATATGCAAACTTAACGCCTCGAGCTGGGAACTCACCGTTGCCACGGCGGTTGCGATAGTGATTTTAATTATCTGCATAGGCGCGATAATGGTTACAGTGCTTCCCAAGTTCAGGATAATGCAAAAGCTGACCGACCGCTTAAACGGCGTTACAAGGGAAAACCTTACGGGTATAAGGGTTGTACGCGCGTACAACGCCGAAAGCTACCAGGAAGAAAAATTCGACGAAGCCAATAAGAACTTTACCAAAACCCAGCTGTTTACGGGCAGGATTATGGCATTTATGAACCCCGTAATAACCATAATAATGAACGGCGTTGTGCTTGCCATATACGTTATTGGCGCTTACCTTATGAACAAGGGCAGCATAGACTACCCCACCATCACTTCGTTTATGATGCTTGCAAGCCAGGTTATAATGGCGTTTATGATGCTTTTAATGATGTTTATAATGCTTCCCCGCGCACAGGTTGCGGCAAAGCGTATAAACGAGGTGCTTGACACCCCCGACAGCATAAACGACCCCGAAAAGGAAGTTACGCCCGCCGAACAGGGCACGGTGGAATTCCGCAACGTCAGCTTTAAATATCCCGACGCCGACGGTTACGTTATAAAGGATATATCCTTCCGTGCCGAAAAGGGGCAGACGGTGGCGTTTATCGGCTCGACAGGCAGCGGCAAGTCTACCCTTATCAACCTTGTACCCCGCTTTTACGACGCTACTGAGGGCGAAGTATTGGTAGACGGCGTAAACGTAAAAGATTTAACGCAGCACACGCTGCATTCAAAGATAGGTTACGTGCCGCAGAAGGGCGTTTTGTTCTCGGGCACGGTCGCCGAAAATATAGGCTACGGCGGCGTTACCGATAGGGCTACGATAGAAGAAGCCGCAAAAGTTGCCGAAGCCGACGAATTTATTCAGCATATGGAAAAGGGCTACGATAGCGATATCGCCCAGGGCGGCAAGAACGTTTCTGGCGGACAGAAACAACGTATTTCTATAGCGAGGGCTGTAGCTCCCCACCCTGAAATTATGATATTCGACGACAGCTTTTCTGCCCTCGACTACAAGACAGATAAAAAGGTGCGGGCAAACCTTAAAGAGCACCTTTCAGGCACTACCAGTCTTATAGTCGCCCAGCGTATAGGCACTATAATGGACGCTGATACCATTATAGTATTAGACAAGGGCAAAGCCGTAGGGCAGGGAACGCACAGCGAACTTTTGCAGACCTGCGACGTATACAGGGAGATAGCCCTTTCGCAGCTCTCTGAAGAGGAATTAGGATTAAATTCCAAGGAGGTGTTGTAATATGCCCGGACCTATGGGCGGCCCCGGAGGCCGCAGAAACTTTAACGACGCACCTGCACCCAAAGGCTCTTTTAAAAAGAATATGGGTAAACTAATAAAGGCATTCAGAGCATACTATATACCCATACTTATATCTATAATTTTCACTGTCGCCGCAGTGGTCATTTCAATAATTGCACCGCAATTTCTGTCTGACCTTACCGACGAACTGTCTAACGGGCTTTACGGCCTTACGGTGGATATAGACGTTATATGGCACTTTGCAATAATTCTTATAGTATTTTACGTATGCAACGCGCTGTGCCACTACACCTCTTCCTTTATAATGACTACCGTCACGCAAAGGACGTGCCAGAAGCTCCGTTCGGATATATCGGTAAAGATTAACAAAGTACCCCTTAAATACTTCGACAACCACGCGTACGGCGACACGCTTTCCCGCGTTACCAACGACGTAGACACCATAGGGCAGAGTATGAACCAGGCGGTAACCATGGTAATACAGTCGGTATTTATGCTTGTAGGCGTGCTGATAGCAATGTTTATTACCTGCTGGCAGATGGCGCTCGCGGCACTGATTACCGTACCCGTTATGTTAGTACTGCTTATGGTAATAATGCACTTCTCGCAGCCCCAGTTCAGAAAACAGCAGAACGAGCTGGGCACGCTCAACGGCAAGGTAGAAGAGACGTATTCAGGCCACTTAGTGGTAAAAGCCTTTAACGCAGAGAAAAAGACGGCGGACGATTTTGAAAATACCAACGATAAACTGCAGAAAGCTACGTTCTGGTCGCAGGCTATATCGGGTATGATGCAGCCCGTTATGAGCATAATGAGCTACTTTGCTTACGCCGCCGTGTGCATTGTGGGCGGACTTTTACTGGTAAACGACAACAGCGGCATATCTTACGGCACGATAACGGCGTTCCTTGTTTATGTAAACCTTTTCCAGAGCCCCTTAACGCAGATAGCGCAGGCATTCAACACATTACAGTCTGCCGCGGCGGCTTCAGGCAGGGTATTTGAATTCCTGGAAGAAGACGAACTTTCAGACGAAACGGGCAAGACGCGCCAGCTTACCAACGGCGTAAAGGGCGACGTGGAATTCAGGCACGTGCGCTTCGGCTACAGCGACGATAAAATTATAATCCCCGACTTTTCGGCAAAGGTTAAAGCGGGAATGAAAGTCGCCATAGTAGGTCCTACGGGCGCTGGCAAAACTACAATGGTAAACCTTTTGATGAGGTTCTACGAGGTAAACGGTGGTGACATTCTCGTCGACGGCGTTTCGGTAAAGGATATGCCCAGGGAAGAGGTTCACGATCTTTTCGGAATGGTCTTGCAGGACACGTGGATGTTTGAAGGCACTATCCGCGACAATATAGTTTACGGCAAAGAAGCTACAGAAGAACAGATTAAAACGGCTTGCGACGCCGCCAACATATCCCACTACATTTCTACCCTGCCGGGCGGGCTGGACTATTATATGGAGTCTGGCGACGAACTTTCGGGCGGACAAAAACAGCTGGTTACCATAGCAAGGGCTATGATAGAAAACGCCCCGATGCTTATTCTGGATGAAGCTACTTCTAACGTGGATACTCGTACTGAAGAACTTATACAGACCGCCATGGATAACCTTACGAAAGGCAGAACGAGCTTTGTTATAGCCCACAGGCTTTCCACTATAAAGAATGCCGACCTTATACTTGTTATGCAGGACGGCAACATTGTAGAGCAGGGCAACCACGACGAGCTTATGGCTAAAAACGGGTTCTACTCTACCCTCTACAACGCCCAGTTTGCAGGCGAGGAAATATAATTATACTCATTCTCTCTCTTTGGTTTGTGTGCCGCGGCAAATATTTGCTGCGGCGCACATTTTTTTGATTGCATATTATTTCAGGCACACGTTTTTAAGCGCATATTAATTCCAGATAATATTATTTTACGCACATATCAGTTCGGGCATATATGCAGGGCAATTAATTTTACACCCCGCCATATGCGGCAACCATTAAATGATTTGCCGTTAATATTAATTCAGGCATATATGCAGGGGAATACACTAAATTATAAGTCTGCATATTGCTCCGCTTTTTCCTTTAAAGGCAACAGAAAAGCCTTCCCAAAGGGAAGGCAAGAATTTTTATGTTATAGGTACGGCATCTTTACTTCGATTGCCACGTCGCACTTAGTGCTCCTCGCAATGACAGGTAATGAACAAAGCTCTTAAAAAGGCAACTTGATATATAGAAATCTATACCTACAGTATAATAACTATCGCGCCGCCTTTGCCTTCGTTTACCATTCGGTTTACAGCCCGCCGCAATTTGGCACGCGTTTCTTCCTGTATGCACGAAACTTTAGCCGAAAGCCCTTCCTGAACCATAGATTTTAAGGTTTTGCCAAATAAATCGGTATTCTACATTTCCTCGGCATTGCGCTCAAATCCGCTCATCATTCCCTGCACCATATTTTCACTTTGCGCGGCAGAGCCCATTATGGGGTTTACCTCTCCCGCCACGTCCACGCGTATTATATGGTAGCTCGGGGCGCTGGCTTTAAGTTTTATACCCACGTTGCCGCCCTGGCGCACGACTGACGGTGTATCGTATACTATATCGTCTTCAGACGGCTGCACTATGCCGTAACCGTTTACGCTTGCACATTCCAGGGCATCCTTTACTTTGGCATACCCCCGCTTTGCCTCTGCCGCTGAGCGTACAAAGCGCATAAGCGGATACTCGCCGTCTATCTCGTCGCCCGCAATCTCAGAAAGCATTTCAAAGAAAATACCATCGCACGCCGAAGCAATAATTTTTACGCTGCCCGTCTTAAGGTCGGCATCAATTTGCGCATTGACATTCCAGTATTTAGAACCTTCAAACAGATCGTCAAAAACAGATAGCTCGCTCATCTTGTTTATTTTCGCAGCATGCTCTGATATACAGGCAAGCAATTCGGATATAGCCGAATTTTCCCGAGGCATAACCTGCGTCCATTCGGGGATTTCAACGTCTATCCGTTTTACAGGGCATTCGAAAAGCAGGGTGCGCAGCACTCCCGAAATATCGCCGTTTTCCCTCTGGTAAAACACCGCGGGGCAGCTGCATCTCTGCGCCATACCTTCGGCGGCAGGGCGAAGCCCGCCATCACCGTAAACCACCACCCTCGGCTTACCATCCGTACGCGCAAAAAATTCCGTTCCGTCGGCATCGTCCGCCCCGTCAATAAAAAAGATATGGGCGTAACACGCGCCATCTTTCAGCTTTGCCGAAACGCTCAAACCGTCGGCATTGTAGTTTACGTCCGCAGCAAACGCCTCGCACCCCTCTTTGCCGCCCCACGCGCCCAAGATAACGTCGCCGCCGCAACGTTGCGACAAATCACCGCATATATTTAAATCCAGCATAATTCACTCTCCTTTCAGTACCGTTATAAAAATATATTACACGGCAGCGCGAATTATGCGGCATATTTTGCCGAAAACAAAAAATACCGCCCTGCGGAAGATGCAAGGCGGCATAAAAATGTATTATAAATTATATTTCTTCGGTAAGGAGCACATTGCGGTAAAAGCTGTCAAGCTCTTCCTTGGTTTTGAAAGTGGCAAGGTACATAATGTTGCCCATTGCCGCTGAAAGTGCTTCGGGAATGCGGTCTATTGCCTTAAGGTTGTCCTTATACATATTGGTAATTTCGTCGTCGCTGTACACAAAGCGCTTACCGTCCCTTCTGCCCGCGTAACCGCAGTAATATCTTTCGCCCGTGCCTACAAGCGAACTGTCGTAAGTTATCATATCCGCCCATATTTTGTACACGTCGGTACTGTTGGCGTAGTTCATCATATCGGGCGAAAATCCGCCGCAGGGGCGCATATTTACCTCTAACGCGATAACGTCGCCCTTTTTGCCAAGATACTGGTCGGAAGTAAGGCGGAAAAATTCAAAATGCACAAAGCGGCTTCTTACGCCGAAAGATTTGACGGTGCGCCTGCCAGCGTCCCGCACGTCGGGAGCAAGCTCGTTTACCATGTAATAAACGCTGTTGGAGTTGTTGTTTACTATATCCATTATTGAATAGGGCGTAACGTTGCCCGTTTCAAAAATGGGATAGCCGTGGCTGTCGATTATAGCGTCGTAAGAATTTACTTCGGCATCGACAAATTCTTCCATAATATATTCGAAAGGCGGTTTATTCCTGAAGAAAGCCTCAAGCTCGTCGTCGTCCGAAAGTTTGTAGGTATCGTTAGCGCCCACGCCGTTATCGGGCTTTACTATTACGGGATAGCCTACCTCTTTTATAAATTTGCGGCATTCGTCGATAGAAGTTGCCATGCAGTAACGGGCGGTAACTATGCCCGCGTTGCGGTAGTACTTCTTCATCTGCGACTTGCACTTTACCCTGTCCATATCGTCGTTGCGGAAACCGCTCGTTATATTGAAGTCCGTGCGAAGCCTTGCATCCTGTTCAAGACAATATTCATTGTTGCTTTCAAGGAAGTCTATACGCCCGTAGCCGTGTATAAAATACGCCACGGCGCGGTAAACCTCGTCGTAATTTTTAAGGGAATGAACCCAGTAGTATTCGGTAAGCGAGCTTTTAAGTTCTTCGGCAAGATTGTCGTAAGGGCAGTCGCCTATTCCCAAAACGTTAAAGCCGTTATTTTTAAGTTCCCTGCAAAACTTCCAGTAATTCGTCGGGAAGTTGGGCGATGTAAATATAAAATTTTTCATATAAGTTCCTCTGAAATACGCCGTAGGCGTTTATTTTTCTAAAAGTTTAGGCAAAAAGTATGCCGCCTGAACATACCACCAGTCCCAGTCGTGGCGGACGTCGCCGCCCCAGTAATCTACCCACGCTTCTATACCCTTAGACCGCAATATATCACTGAACGAACGGGTACTCGCAAGCGTTTCATTCTCCCATGCGCCCTGCCCCACGCAAAGCACCATACGGCTTTCGTTGTACATATTTATGTACGGGTGGTCGGCAGGCATATTGGCTATAAACTGCTGGGGAGAATTTTCGTAAGTCAACCTGTCGTGGTATGCCCCAAAAAAATATTCGTTGGTATAAACGCCCGAAAGTACTAATAGCATATCGAATTTATCGGGAAAACGGAACATAAGTGTAGCCGCGTGCAGAGCGCCTAAACTTAAGCCGCAAACGCCGAATTTATATCCCGAACAATTTATCGCGGCAAACTCGGGCAAGGCTTCGTATACAATATAATGAATCCAGCTTTCGTGGCGGGTTATGCGCCAGTGGGGCTCGCCCGAAGACGCAAGCGTTTCGCCGTCTATGCTGTCTATAGTAAATACCTGTATGTCGCCGTTTTCTATATAGGGGGCATATATATCGAGCATGTGCATATCCTCGAACTCGTAAAACCTCCCCGCCTGGCAAGGTATGGCAATAATCGGCTTGCCGCCGTCGCCGTACACCTTGAATTCCATATCGCGCCCCAGCGACGGACTATAACGCTTGTAGTAACTTATTTTCATAAAAAAATCCTCTCTCGTGAATTTCTTTTTCGGTTGCTGCCGAAAAACAAATTACACGATTTTTAAAGACAAACCATTCTCGGTGCAAGCACCTATGAATGTTTTTTCTTTCTTGCAGGCATACACTTTAGCGTACGTACTATATAATGCCTGCAATTCAATCTTTTACCTTAAGCTGCAAGTAGGTTGCAGCAAACAGGGGCGCTTACGCACGGCAAAGCCGCACGTGCGCAAGTTATTATTTTTAGAATTAGCCGCTTTTTGCTACCGCAAAAGAGCGAATTATATATGAGAAAGGGCATAACGCAGTGACGCCCAAAACTCATTATTTTTCTCTCGTGAATTTATCAGGCTTAGATTGTCACGCCACGCAGGGCTGTCATCTCGCGCGAGCGTTAGCGACACTTTGCGCACCTTATTGTAAAGATTTCAGATAAATGTGCGCAAAACGGGAGAGCAAAGCCCGTAGTCGAGAGATCTCCAACCAGCAGAGTACATTGTACCGCACAACACCTTTGTATTCCTATATGTGGTGGTATGGTAGCTGAAAGCCGCCAGGCTTGACTATCCGCGAGCCGCAACATTCTGTTGCTCTCGCGAGATCCATTCGACTGCGCAGCTTACGCCGCTTCGCTCAGGATGACGAATGGGTGCTGCCGTTTCAGATTGCATCGCTGTGCAAAAACTTACCCTTGCCTTCCTCCTGCGGGGGGAAGGTGTCATTACAGTCGCTGAAAGCGGAATAATGACGGATGAGGGGGAATTACTTTTACACCTCATCCACCGCAAAGCGGTCCTCCTTCCCCTCAATGGGAAGGCTTACAGGCGGTATTCCCCTCAAGGAAAATATTATGCCATCAATCCTCGGTAAAACCTAAAGCATTCATAAAGTAAGGTATCTGTTTTTGCCAGCTTGCCTCGCAATGAGTGCCGTAGGGCACTATCCTTGCAGTGGCAAACGCGCCTTTATCTATAAGCATGGCTGCCGTTTTGCCGAAAAGATCACGCTGGTTTTTATGGTTTAAAAGCTCTTTACTGCCGTAATCCATATATATATTGGTATTTATCCCAAAGCGTGCATTCTTGATAAAAGGCGGAATCCCTCCGTTTACCCAAAGGCTGGGCGAAAGTGCCGCCGCCCTGGAAAAGACCTTGTTATATGCGCACACGGCATACAGCGACATAAGCCCGCCCATAGAGCTGCCTGCTATGGCGGTATTTGCCCTTGTAGGCAGCGTACGGAAGTTACTGTCTATAAACGGTTTAAACTCGCTTACAAGCCAGTCCATATATATTTTACCTTTCCCCAGGATAAAGGCGTTATCTTCCCTCATATAAAAATCTACGGGAGAATATTCCGACAGTCTGCCGTTACCCACGGTATTACATTCCACGGCGGCTACAATTATTTTGGTATTAGTCGCGTCGAGGTACTCGCCCACGCCCCAGCTTTTACCGTAAGTAGCCTCCCCGTCAAAAAACACATTCTGCCCGTCGAACATATACATTACAGGGTAGCGCCTGCCCGTAAAATGGTAATCATCGGGCAGATACACATACGCCCTGCGGCTGCGATCCCCCGTAAGGCAAGGTATTGTAATATCCCATTCATTGACCATATGTTAAGCCCCTTACAATATTTTGCTGTTTATAAAAGATAAAATGTCTGCCGTAACTTTTTCTTTGCAGTCGTCGTTCAGAATTTCGTGGCGCATATCTTTGTAAAGCGTGATGCTCACGTCTTCCGAACCATATTTTTGCAACTTTTTATATAGCTTTTGCACCCCTTTGCCGTAGCCGCCCACGGGATCTTTGTCGCCCGAAACTACATATAAAGGTAACTTGTCGGGTATGGCTTTAAGCGTCTTTTTAGAGCAAGCAAGCCTTATAATCCTGAAGAGCCCTAAAAATCCCGAACATTTAAAACCGAAGCCGCAAAACCCGTCGGCAATGTAGTTATCCACATTCTTCTCGTTTGCCGAAAGCCAGTCGTAATTGGTGCGGGCAGGCGAGAACTTTTTATTGTAACTGCCGAAAGCAAGATTTTCTATCAGTTTGCTTTTGCTGTCCCAGCCCTTTACACAGCCTATAATTTTTGTAACGTCTATCGCGACGTCCATAAGCGCCCTGCTTTGCCAGCCGCTGCCCATTATCACAGCGCCGTCAAGTCCTTCGCCGTATTCAGCTATATACGCGCGGCAAAAGAAAGAACCCATGCTGTGCCCGAGGACAAAATAGGGAACGCCCGCGTAGCCGCCTTTTACCTTTTGGGTAAGCGAGTAAATATCCTTTAACACGTACCTTTCGCCGTGGTCCACGGGGTATGTGCCCAGTTCCTCTTTGCTTACGGTATTGCCGTGGCCGAGGTGGTCTTCGGCACACACGAGAATGCCGTTTTTTGTAAGTTCTTCGGCAAAAGGCGCATAACGCGCCGCATATTCTTCCATTCCGTGGATAATCTGTAAAACAGCTTTAACCTGCCCTTCGGGCTGCCATATGCAGGCGTGAACGGTATGCTTGCCGTCTGATGAAGCGTAATAAATATCTTGCATAAAAATACCTGTAAATTTATAAAAATTATATCACTGTTAAACAAAAATCGCAAGCACAAGCATAGCTTACAGCAAATTTTTGAATAAATTTATATTTTCGGGGGTAATTTTTCGCTCCCCGCGCTTTATTTCGCCTATAATTTTAAGCGCCAGACTGTTAAACGGGGTGGCAAAACCCGCCCTTTCGCCGTAGGCGCACACAACGCCGTTGATAAATTCCGCCTCGCACCTTTTACCTTTCTGCAGATCGAAAAGCATACCCGACTGCAAAGCCGAATGGTTTTTCATAACTATCGGCAAAAATAAGAGGGCTATCCTCTTTTTTAATTTATTTTTGTACGCCAGCAATTTTGCAACGTCGTGCCCCTGAATTTTCTCGGGCTTTATACCCGAAGCACAGCCTGCCGCAATACTCTCGTTAAAAATTTCCAGGGCGACCTTTTTACTGAAAGAGCTATTGGCAACCTCGCCAAAGGTAAGCGAAGACATCGCTGACAGAGCGGAAAAGGCACAGTTGATGCTGAGTTTTATCCACCTCGCGCCGATAAAATTACTCTCTACGGTAACTTTCCCCATACAGGAAAGCAGGTCTTTAAGTTCCGTAAAATTGGCGGCGTCTGCCTTGCCGTAAGGGTTGCCCAAAGCAAACTGCAAGGCGGAAGGCGAAGTGGTAAGCCGCGACGCGCCTTCGCCCACAAAGGTAGCTCCCCAGCTTACGGCACAGCCGCAGCATCTGTTTTCGCCCACTACTTCGGCAACGGAAGGTTCGGGCAAGCCGTTCTGCATAGTGCACACAATGCCGTCGGGGGCTAAATGCGGCAAGAGAAAAGTTAATATCTGCCCGTTATCCCCCTGCTTTGTCATTAAAAAAATTATATCGTAAACGCCCTCTATATCTTCAGGGGCAAGCGCTCTTGCAGGAACGGTAAAATCCACAGTACCCGTAACGTGAGCGCCCCGCTTATTTATGGCGTCGGCATGGGCTTTATTCCTTGTAACAAGGTCGACGTTTTTACCCTGCCTGTTTATGTATGCGCCGAGGATAGTCCCCATAGCGCCAGCGCCGTAAATCACTACCCGCATAACTACCTACTTTTTAAAAATAATTTTCTTTAAACCCCTGAAAAAATGCCCGTTGCACACAAGCAGCAACCCCTGCGCCTGCGTACCGTTAAACCCTGCATATTGCGCGATAGACCTGACATACAGATATCTGAACGTCTGCATAGCGGGATTTTTAGAGCATACCTTGTCGGCAACGCGATATAACAGTCTGCCGCCAGCGCCTTTGGCATTCTTTAATTTTATAAAGGGCGTGTAAAGGGTTATTTCCTGCCGCACATCATCTTCCTGCATATGCGGCGTGGCTTTTTTCGCGGCTTCGATTATATCCTGTTTTGTATCACCGCAAGGCGCAGGATCTTCGCCGCCCACCAGCACTTTACATTCAAGGCGGATATCGCGCGAAGACGAACCAACCATTATGCCGTATTGCCCTGTGAATATGCGCCAACTATCCAATATATCATCAAAAATGCGGAAGGTATATTCGTCGAACGGGATAAAAAGCTCGGCGCTTTCGCCCGCGTGAAGAAAGACCTTTTTAAAGCCCTTAAGCGCCTTTACTGGCAAAATAAGCCCGCAATCGGGGTATGATATGTAAAGCTGGGCGACTTCCGCGCCGTCTGCCGTGCCAATATTTTTTACGGTAAACCTTACGCCGCTTGCATCGACAGTCAAGCCGCCGTATTCGAACGACGTATACGAAAGCCCGAAGCCAAACGGGTATTTGGGGGATATATCCGCCCCATCGAACCAGCGGTAGCCTACAAAAATGTCTTCGGCATACCTTTCGGTATAAGGGTCTGAGCCAAAGCTTTCGGCGCAAGGCAAATCGCCATAACTTACGGGATAACTTTCGCACAGTTTGCCGCTCGGGTTTACCTCGCCGCAGAGTATGCGTGCAAACGCTTTGCAACCGCTTTGACCGAATAGCCCGTTTTGCAGCAGCGCGTTTACGTTTATATCCCAGTCGGTATGTACAGACGAACCGCTTGCCAGCGAAACTATTATTTTTTTGCCTGTTTTGGCGAGTACGTCAATTAATTCTGTCTGGCAAAGGGGCAGGGATATGCCCGATTTATCAGCGCCCTCGGTATCCTGGCTGCCGTTTAAGCCGACAAAAAGTATAACTGCGTCGGCACAAGACGCAAGTTTTGCCGCCCGCTTTATTAATTTTTTATTACGTTTGCCAGAAAATTCGTAGCCGCGTTCGTACCCGACGATATCGAATGTTTGACCAAGGCAGGCTAAAACGTCCTCTTTATGCTTGCAGTTTACGTGCGCAGAGCCGCCGCCCTGTATATGCAGATCCTCGGCATATGCGCCGATTACCGCCACTTTGGTACGCTTTTTCAGGGGAAGAACCCCGTCGTTTTTTAACAGGACTATGCTGCTTTCCGCCACCTTTTGCACGTATGCCGAATGTTCTTCAAAGCCGCATATATCTGTCTTTTTGCCCCATTTTTGGGAAAAATCGGCTATACGGCTTACGCACTTATCTATATCCCGTTCAGAAAGCTCCCCGTTTAACAGTGCTTTTTCTATCTCGCCGTACGATAACTTGCAGCGCGGCATCTCGATATCCTCGCCCGCCTTTATGCCTGCAACGCGGTCGTGCGTGCCTACCCAGTCAGAAATAACAATACCGTCAAAGCCCCATTCGCCCCGTAATATGCCCGAAATAAGCTGTTCGTTCTCGCTGCAATGCACGCCGTTTACTTTGTTGTAAGCCGTCATCACAGCGCCAGCCTTGCCCTCTTTTACACACATTTCAAAAGGTTCAAGGTAAATTTCACGCAAAGCCCGACGGGAAAGAACGCTGTCGCATACCGTACGCGCGAACTCGCGGTTATTGGCAGCAAAGTGTTTTACGCAACAACTTACGCCTTTTTTTTGCACTCCCTTTATGTATGCCGCGGCAAGCCTGCCCGTAAGATAAGGATCTTCGGAAAAATATTCAAAATTCCTGCCGCCAAGCGGATTGCGCTTTATATTGACCGAAGGGCCTAACAGCACGCCAGCACCGAAGTAAGCCGCCTCCTGGCCGAGTCTCTCACCCGTGCCGAACAGCAAATCCTCGTCCCAGCTGCACGCAGCAGAAGAATTTTCGGCAAAAGAAGTGGCGGCAAGCGAGCCGTTCAGCCCGAAGTTATCCGCAGAACCGCTCTGTACCCTCAGCCCGTGAGGACCGTCGGCAAACTTTATTGTCCGAGCGCCCAGCTCGGGGAAATCCTGCGTTGACCAGAAATCCCGCCCCGTAAGCAGCTTTATTTTATTTTGCAACTCGGGCGAAAGCTCCCGCCCCTTTTTTTCTTTCATATAAAAAATATTGTAGCACAAAAAATATAAAAAAACAAGACATTATATAATAATCGGACAATACCACCGACTCGCCGCAAAAAAAAGCCAAGGGCAAACCATTTAAGGTCTGCCCTATAAAAATTAATTATTTTTTAAGAAGATCGGCAAGGTTGTAGTTTAAAAGCTGTTTCCAGTCGGGTTCTTCCTGCATGGTGCGTATATGCACAACGCGCTGTTCTCCCTTTTCCGCCTCCCCTTTCTGCGCGAGCAGGCTCTTTGTTAATCCGTCGTCCCAGTGCTCAACCTCTGTAAGTTTCAGTTTCCAGCTGATATTTTTAGTCTGTACGCCGCTTACATCAAGTCCGCAGGGCACTACATACCTTACGCCGCCGCGAGTGCCGTACGTGGAAACTTCTTCCAGGCAGAAATAGTAAAGGTTCTTTGCAAAATAGACATTCTGGGCAAAATTCTTTTCGTACAGGGCAGCAACGCTGTTTAAGGACTGCCTTGCAAGCACAAATATTGCCTTTTGCCCGTTTGCAAAACACTCGCGGAGCTCCAAAAGAGACAGCGGGTTCTTCCTCTCATCCACAAAATATCCGCCGGTGGAAAGGTCAATCATTATCCACTTTTTCATCTTGCGGTCGTAAATCTCGTTTACCACATGGTTATCCTCGTCGTAGCAAGACGCGGGGAACATCCACACCCTTCTCGCGAAGATATTTAAAGCAAGGCAGCACTCCTGCAATATTTTTGCCTTGCAGACGCAGTTAATGCCGTTTTCAGGTTTGCCGTAAGAGTAATCCAGAAGGCTTGCCGCGTCCATCGGAATATCCTTGCAATAGTTGCCGTCGTGCTTAAGTTCGGGCGCGAGCCATTTTATCAGCTTTATTGCCTTTTGGAAATCAGTGCCCTTGCCCGCCTTTTCTTCTATGGGATATTTTACTTTAAGCTCTTTAAATTCGGGGCAGGTAAATTCGTAAACGGTATGTTCCTTAGGCCCGTCGGTAAATTTCGCGGAAGCAAAAAGCAAGCCGCTATAAATATTGAATAACTGTTCCTGTACTTCTCTTTCGTCTTTTTTGTTCATAATAATTCTCCGAAATGTTCCGTAAGAATATTTTACCATTTACGCCTTTACTTTGGCAACTTATTTTTTAGTTTTCGGAGAAGGAAACTCGCCCAGCTTTTTTACAATCTCGCTCTGGCAGCCCACCGTCTTTTTTATAATATCGGTAAGGACGGTGGCCGCCGTATCGCCCAGCTCGTCCATATACAAATCGACGTAACTTTCCAGAAAGGCAATCTTACCCTGCATCTGCTCCCTGCCCTCCGCCGTTAAACTTACGAGCATTTTTCTTCTGTCGTCGTCAGCCATAACCATTGTAACGCAGTCTTTGCCCCGCAAAGTACGTAAAATATTGGCAACGCGCGAACGGCTTAAACCCAACGCGTCGCTTATCTGCGAAGGCGTGGCACTGTCCCCGTTATAAAGGTAATACAGCACAGCCGTTTCGCCCTCGGTAATCTCGCATATGTACGACATTATATCCAGTTTGCTAAGCTGCCAGAGCTGCTCCATAAGCTCCGAACGCAATTTTTTGCTTTCCATACTATCCCCCCTGTATTACTCGTTAGATTTAAGCGATTCCGCCATATCTATTTTAAACAGTTTTATAAGCATAAACGCCCACACGACTAAGGCAAAGCCCAGCGTTATAAGCACCGAGTAAAGATAGCTCAGCGGGTTTATAGCCTGCCCGAACATCATCATAACGCTGCCCACCCTGCCGACTATATACTTATGCAGCAGCCAGCCGAGCAGCAGCCCCAGGAGCGTACCCAGCAAGGTAAGTATTCCGCTTTCGCGGTAGATATAGCCAGCCGTCTCCCACCGCGTATAGCCGAGAACCCTGAGCGTAGCAATCTCCCGCCGCCGTTCGTCTATATTTATATTCGTAAGGTTATACAATACTATTGCCGCCAGTGCGCCCGCGCAGACAACGAGCAGCAGCACCACGTAGCCCATGGTAGAGCTTAACGCGCTGAACGAACTTACAGTGGTATAAGTGAACTCCACCCCGTCTACATAGCTGTCTGCAAGCAATAGCTGCGCCGAAGCCTCCATTGCCTCCTCGTTTTCGCCGTAGCCGTATTTTACAAGCAGGGTATTGTGGGCACAGTCCGCACAATCCGTCACCGATTTAAAATAGCTCTCTGAAACGTACACAGCCGAACCCGTATAGTATTCGGCAATGCCTGAAACGGTAAGCTCTATAGTCTGGCGGCTTGCCGTTACGTAGGTTATAGTATCCCCCGCCCCGATATCGTAAACCGAGGCAATGTTTTCAGGAATTATAACGCCGTCTGCCGACGTATCAAGCATATCCCCGCTCTTGCGGCTGTGCAGGCTGGTAAATCCCGCGAACGCTTCGCTGTCTTGTATAAGGTATAAATCCACGCTCTCGCGCGAGGAATCCAGGTGAAGCTGCCCGCTCTCGGTATATATATCCAGCCAGAGATTTTCCCCCATACTGTCAAGGGAGTCAAGGTAATCGGCAAGGGCGCTGTCTTCTTCCGCGCGTATCTCAGCAATATCGCCCGTGTAGCTTATTATAGTGTCGTAATAAATTACGTCGGTGTACTGCAAATCGGTCACGGCGTCCACACTGTCGCCAAGCCCGAAGCCCGTTAAAATAAGCGCCGTGCAGCCCATTACAGAAATTATGGTAAGCACCATATTCTTTTTGTAGCGGAATATATTGCGGATAGTAGCCTTCCATTTGAACTTTAAATGCTTCCAGATAAAGCCCGCCTTTTCTAAAAGTATGCGCTGACCGGGTTTAGGCGCTTTGGGCTGCATCAGTTTGGAAGGGTTCTCTTTGGTTGTGGAACGGCAGGCATATACCGTAACCAATATGGTAAGAGCGAGAGCGCCGAACACCACGGCTGACGCTATATACCAAGAAAAGCCCAGTTTGAGCGACGGCAGCGAATACATTGTGCCGTAAGCGCTCCATATTATGGTAGGCAGAATGGAAAACCCTAACAGTATGCCCGCGACAAGCCCTATAATACAGGCAAGGCAGCAATATATAAGGTATTTGGACATGATTGCGCTTTCCCTGTACCCCAGAGCTTTTAACGTGCCTATCTGCAGCCTGTCTTCTTCGACCATCCTCGTCATAGAGGTAAGGGCAACCAGCGCCGCCACTACTATAAAGAACACGGGGAATATACCCGCGATATCCTCTACCTTTTCCACGTTCATATCGTAGCTTACGTAGCTTACGTTGCTCGACGCCCTGTCCAATACATACCAGCCCGAATCGGCTGTAAGCCCCTGCGCCGAGAGCATGGCGTACATAGGGTTGCTCTCTAAAGAGGTATTAAAATCTTCGCAAATGCTGTCGCCTAAACTTTCTATAAGCTCAGCCCTCTCTAAAACGTAACTTTTGTAGTTTTCGCTGAACATTTCGTAGCTGTCAGCCCCGTTCACCTGCACCCATATATCCGTGCAGACCACGCTTTCACCGTTTAAATTTGCCAGCAGGGCAAAGAACTGCGAACTTTCAAGGTCGTATATATCCGAGCTGTTGCCTATAAGCACGCTGCCCACCACGCCAGTGCCAATCGAGGTTACTTCACGGGCGTCGCTGTAAAAATAATCAGGCGATGCCACTATGCCCACCACCTTGAACGTTTCTGTCGCATAAACGTCGCCGTAAGTACTGTTTGTGGAATCGAGCGAGGCTGCAAGCGTGATAACGTCGTCCACTTCCAAGTCCTCGAAGTGGTTATTAGAGCGAACGGCGACAACCTCGCCTGCCGCCTCAGGCAGTCTGCCCGAGATCAGCTCAAGCTCGTTAAGGTAGCTTGCTCCACTTAAGCCGCCTTGCATAAGGGAAAAATCAAACCCAATAATATTTGTGGCGTACTGCGATCCGCCGTTGGCGCTTGCCATTACGTATGTAGAAATGACGGGCATATATGCCTCAACTACCGTCTTCCCGCCGTCGTCTTTAAGAGTGACTACTTCGTCTATATCGCTCTCGGTCAAGCCGTAAGAGCCCTTTATATCTATATCGTAGGCAGAGGTTGAGCGAAGGTAATCGGACATAGAGGTCTTCATATCGGGCGTACACTGCGAAATGCCTATAAGAAAGCCCACACCAAGCGCTATAATCGCCATTATGGCGACAAACCTGCCAAAGCTGTTTTTAAATTCTTTTACTATGCTTTTGGGAAATTTCTTCATAAATATCCTCGCGCAAACTATAACTTAAGATTACCACTCTATAAGGGACACGTCCATGGGATTTGCGTTTACCTCTTCAGAAACGACAGTGCCGTTCTTTACGTGTATCACCCTGTCAGCCATCTGCGTTATTGCCGTGTTGTGCGTTATTACTATTACCGTTTTTTGGTTTTTGCGGCACACGTCGTGCAAAAGCTTAAGAATGTTTTTGCCCGTCTCGTAGTCCAATGCGCCCGTGGGCTCGTCGCAAAGCAGCAGTTTGGGGTTTTTGGCTATAGCCCTTGCTATAGAAACCCTCTGCTGTTCGCCGCCCGAAAGCTGGGCAGGGAAGTTAGACAGCCTGTCTTCCAGCCCCACGTCTATAAGAGTCTGTTTTGCATCAAGGGGATTTTTACATATTTCCGAGGCAATCTCCACGTTTTCCAGAGCCGTAAGGTTTTGTATAAGGTTATAAAACTGGAATACAAAGCCCACGTCGTAACGGCGGTATTGCGTAAGCTGCTTTTCCTTAAAGCCGCTCACTTTTACGCCGTCAACTAAAATTTCGCCCGACGTTACGCCGTCCATACCGCCAAGCATATTTAAAACGGTGGTTTTACCTGCCCCTGAAGGGCCTACTATTACGCAGAACTCTCCCTTTTCGATATCGAAAGTCACGCCGTTGGCGGCTTTGATAATGTTGTCGCCCATCTTGTAGTGTTTACACACGTCGGTAAATTGTACGAAAGCCATAAAACCCTCCTGCAAAATATGACAAAACGTCATAAATGTCATAAAAAATTATGACAATACTGTTAATAGTTTTTAGTATTAACTTATTATATGCCGAGATATGTTATATGTCAATACCAATTGTGTAAAAACTTTGTGAAAATATAAGCCGATGCAAAACTAAAACTGAAATTAATATTTTTGTATTAAAATATATAATATTTTTACATAGATAATATTGAAACCGCTTATTTTTTTATGGTATAATGCCTATAACTTTATATCGCGTAACAATTCCCGACAGCGTGACATTAATCTGCAATCAGGCATTCTATGGCTGCAGTAATCTTAAAAGCGTGACATTTACAAATACAACAGGCTGGGCAGTTTTCACTTCACTTACAGCCGCAAGCGGAACATACTTTAATTTAACCAATGCCGAAGATAATGCGGCAAAACTTACAGGTACATATTGTGATTATTTCTGGATCAGGAGCAATACTTTAATGTAAAGATATAGGCGGCGCGACGCGCCGCCTTTCTTGTTTTTTATTTATAATTGTTACGACAAAAATTTTAACACTATGTCGGCAGGTATGGCGTAATTCATACCCTCGGCGGCGGTGGTAACGGCTGCAACAGTGCCCACTACCTCGCCCGAATCGTTAAAGACAGGTCCGCCAGAATTGCCTTTATTTACGGCACAGTCGGTCATAAGCCTTGGCTTGCCGCCGACTAACCGCCTTTTATCGCTTACTATGCCGCTTGTAATGCAAGTACCTCCGCCCAAAGAATTGCCTATAACATACAGCGTTTGCCCGTTGCGTAATTTAGAAATGTCGGCAAACTTAACCGCCTTCATATCAGGAGGAGCGCCATTTACCCTTATAAGGGCAAGATCTTCGGCGGCATCTGTTTTAACCACTTCGGCGGTATACGTCTTACCGCATACGTAAGCCTTTATGCCCTGCACAATTTTACCGTTTTTCATAACCACGTGCGCGTTGGTCACGGCATAGCCTGAGCCCACTGAATACCCCGAACCGGAATACTGCTTACCGCCGTAACTTGAGCGGAGTTCCAGAACGGAAGAAATATTTTTGTCAAAAACTTCTTCGGCGCTGAGGCGGCTTTTTGCCGTTTGTTCGGGCATAGTACGGGGTATAACGCTCTCTTCCCTTTTTATCGGTTTTTGAAAAGCATCCCCGCCAAATGCCTGCTCCCCGTTTTTTACTATATATACGTTGCCGCAGCACACGCATTTATACGTAGCGGCTGTAGCCGAAGTGTTTACGGCGGTACACTCGCCGCCGCAAGTCTTGCATATAAAGCCCATAAATCCCCCTCAGCCCCGTAAGTAGGCTTCAAACCGCTCTACTTCCTTTTTGCTTACCGAAGGGGGCACTGCCTTAAAAGCACGGCTAAAATTTTCCATAGTGACGGGAACTTCCCTGTCGGTCTTTATAGATTCAAGCAGCGGGTCTTCCTTGGCTCGGTCGCATACTTCCTCTATATCCGCCCCCGAATACCCGTCTGAAAGAGCTACAAGCTCGTCTACCGAAATATCATCTGCCACGGGCGTACCCTTAAGGGCTTTTTCGAATAAAAACTTTCTCGCGGGGGCGTCGGGAAGGGGCACGTAGATTTTTTGCGAGAACCTGCCCGAACGTAAAGCCGCGCTGTCGATATCCCACGGGCGGTTTGTTGCGCCCAGCAAAAGAAGATTAGGCGCACTGCCCGCAAAACCGTCTATCTGCTGCAAAAACTCGTTTACGCGCTTGTCGTTGTGGGTATCTACCCCCCTTTTGCCTATGAGAGAGTCCATCTCGTCTAAAAATATTATGGCAAGTTTATCGGCACGCGCCGTCTGGAACAGGGAATTTATATTCTTTTCTGATTCGCCCACCCATTTACTTACCACGTCAGAGCCCTTTACGGCATAAAACTTAGCGCCCACCTCGCAGGCAATGGCTTTGGCTATCATAGTTTTGCCCGTGCCGGGAGGGCCGTATAAGAGCACGCCGCCGCCCGACTTTTTGTTGTAAAGTTTATACTTTTCGGGATATTTCAAGGGGTTTATCATACGGGTGGTAATTGCCTTTTTAACGTCGTCTAGCCCCGCGATATCGTCGAAATGCACGTTGGGTATGCTTGCAGCCGCCCATTCGCGTGCGTCGCTTTCCGCCGCGTTTTCTGCCGCCTCGCCCTTAGGAATCTGTTTCTTTTCTATGGCGACGTCTATATTTTCAGCAATTTCCACAAGCCGCCTTGCCCTTTCCGTTCTCGCCTGCCTTAACTTTGGCGAGGATTTTTTGGCAAGCTGCAACAGTGTTTCGGCGGCTAAAAGGTAGTTGCGCTTTGCAAGCGCACCCTTATTTTCGGCGTAAGCCTTTTTGGCAGCCTCGTAATACATATTAAATTTATCGTTTAAAAAACTTACGCTTAAATCTTCCATATTCTACCCGTAAATCACGTTATTTGCCGCATAGTAGGCGGTCAATTTATTATCTGAACACTGAAGAAAATACCTTCTCTTTCCTGTTTTCTTCCTCTATCTGCGTTTGCGCATCTGCTATCTGTTCCTTAAGCCGCTTCTCCTGGGCGTAATAACCCGAAACCTGCAACCCAAGCTCGTCTGCCCTTTCCTGTGCGTTTTTGCGCTTTATGCCCATCATAATTATTGTAATTACGCACACGACGGCAAACATAAACAGCATAGCAAAGAACACGATAGCCGCCGTACCGCCCACGAAGACAGCCATTATCACAAAAATAATCATAAGAATGACAACTGCCGCGACAAACGACCGCATCATTCTGGCAAATTTTTTGGGATCGGAATATTTTGCCGTCTTTTCCCGTTTTTTTGCTGCCGCCTGCTTTTTAACCGAAATTTCTTCCAGCTGCTTTTTATCGCCCTCTATACGGCTTGCAAGTTTTTCCGCTGTGCTGTTACATTCGGCGGCAAGCTCGCCGCAGCGGTATATGCACATTTTTTTGTAAGACGCTATAGTTGCCCTTAAGTCTTCGTCGGCAAACCTTTCGGCATTGCGCAAGTTCCTGTCAGAGCTCAAGCCCGCGGCTACGGCGTAATCGGTCTTTTGCGCGGCAAGCGCCCCCGTGTTTGCCTTTTGCGAGGCTAAGAAACACCCCCACCACGCCTCGCCGCAGCGGGGATAGGCATTTAAAATTTTCTGGTAATCTTCAAAGGCAGCGCCGTAAATTTCGTCGTCGAGATCTAACTGCGCCCTCTCTAACATTGTCTGCAAATCTTTGGGCTTATCGGTATAACCCGTATATGTACGGGGCAGAGTGCGTTCCAGCCCGAACCGCCTGCAAATGTTGTCGGCGAGCTCTATCTCATAGCCGCCCGCAGGGTACTTGGCAAGGTTTACGCCCTGCACCGATCGCATAAACGCGGGAAAGTCGGCTAAAGACATTCCCTCGTACACGGCGCAGCATGCTCCCGTAAGCCCCTCTTCCGCCATTCTGTCGCGATATCGCGACCACTCGTTTTTTACCCAAGGCGAGTTTATATTTTGCTCGCTTACCGCAACTAATATAAAAAACTTACAGCTGTATAATGCCTTATAGATTATAGGCTCGTAATCGTCGCCTATGCGGTCTTTTAAAGTAACTTCTGAAAAAAAAGTCTTTATTCCCCGTCTTGTAAGCTCGTCGTATATCCGCCTTGCTATCGTGCGTTCTCGCGTGGGCAAGCCGTTTTCGTCGGCTGAACGGAAACAGATAAACACGTCGTAGTCCTGCTCCTCGTCCATACGCCGCATTATATCCTTTTGCAGTCGGTCTATCACCTTTGCTTTGGCGGCATACGCCTGTGCCTGCGCGGGGTCGGCGTTGTCTATAGCCTGTACATAATCGGGGTTATCGAATATACTCTGCCTTACGGTCCGCCTGCACGTGGGTATTAATTTTTTTGTACGCGAATCCTCTACGTACTCTATGCCGTAAGTACTTAACGCAAGCCCCCAGTGTGCTTCGGCGTCACCGCCGTCTGTCGAAAGTATAAGGTTGTATTCAGTTATAGCGCCGTCAAAGTCGCAAGACCTGCGCATAAGGTTGGCTCGGTTTAACGCAAGCGAAAGCGCTTCCCCTTTGCGGCTTTTAAAATGGTACTCGTTGCCGCAATAGGGGCACTTTGCCGACAGCCCGTCGGGGGAATAAACAAGCGTTCCGCCGCAAGTCTGGCAATTCAATACGTTTGATGTCATATTTTACTCTCTTATATACTTAAGCGGGCGGCAAAACCGCCGTCCGCATCCTGCCGTCTTAAAATTATCTCCTCGGTCCGCCGTGCGGCCCTCCGCGTGGTCCTCGCGGCGGTCTTCTTATACGGCTTGCCGCGTACAGGTCGCCTATTATACTGCCTGCCGCCGCGCCCGCTATTGCCGCGCCTATAGACGGATTATCCGCGCTTTCCGCCTGTACCTCGTTCTGTTCAGCCGCTTCCTGCGGTTGTGCCTGCAACTGCTCCATACACAAATTTAACGCCTGGTTGCACTTTTTAGCAAGCTCGGTTACCTGCGTTTTTGCGTTTTCCAATGCCGAAGCCACCGAATACTTACTGTATTTTACGGCGTTTGCAAAGTTAGAGGAGTTGAGCGAGTATATTATACGCCCGTTTGCCGCAAGCCTTTGGGTACATTCCTCAGCAGACGAGGCCGACGCCCACAGCCTGTTGCTTAGCTCCTGCGTAAACTTTTTGCCGCTTTCGAACTTTCTGACTTCCACGTCGGCGAGCAAAGCCCCCAGCCACGCGTCGCCGCACCTTTGGTCAAGGCTGAGCGCCCTGCTGAATTCGGCTGCCGCCTTAACGAACTCACCGTCTTCCAGCAATATGTAACCTTCTTCTAAAAGGGGCTCAACGCCTTCGGCATTCTTACGCAAAATGCCCGTGCGCAGCTCTTTCTTTTTGCTTTTGAACCTTGATTCAAGATTGTCGGCGAGCTCTATCTCGTAGCCGCCCGCTGGATACTTGGCAAGGTTTACGCCCTGCACCGATCGCATAAACGCGGGAAAGTCGGCTAAAGACATTCCCTCGTACACGGCGCAGCATGCTCCCGTAAGCCCCTCTTCCGCCATTCTGTCGCGATATCGCGACCACTCGTTTTTTACCCAAGGCGAGTTTATATTTTGCTCGCTTACCGCAACTAATATAAAAAACTTACAGCTGTATAATGCCTTATAGATTATAGGCTCGTAATCGTCGCCTATGCGGTCTTTTAAAGTAACTTCTGAAAAAAAAGTCTTTATTCCCCGTCTTGTAAGCTCGTCGTATATCCGCCTTGCTATCGTGCGTTCTCGCGTGGGCAAGCCGTTTTCGTCGGCTGAACGGAAACAGATAAACACGTCGTAGTCCTGCTCCTCGTCCATACGCCGCATTATATCCTTTTGCAGTCGGTCTATCACCTTTGCTTTGGCGGCATACGCCTGTGCCTGCGCGGGGTCGGCGTTGTCTATAGCCTGTACATAATCGGGGTTATCGAATATACTCTGCCTTACGGTCCGCCTGCACGTGGGTATTAATTTTTTTGTACGCGAATCCTCTACGTACTCTATGCCGTAAATGCTCAATGCAAGCCCCCAGTGCGCTTCGGCATCCTGAGGGTAATCGGCAAGCACGCTTTTATATTCGTTTATAGCCGCGTCAAAGTCGCCCTTTGCACGGTAAGCCGCGGCACGGTTTAACGCAAGCGAAAGCGCCTGCGATTTTTCTTCCCTGAAAGCGTATTCGTTGCCGCAGTACGGGCACTTAGCCGATAGCCCGCCGTCTGAAAATATAAGCGCTCCGCCGCATGTTTCGCAGTTTAACACGGGGCTGTAGTCTTTCATTTTACTTACCCCTCGGCTAAATCTGGGAATCGATTTTTTTCTTTAATTCCTCGATCTCCCTGTCTATAGCCTCGTCTGAAAACTCGTCGCTCATTCCCGCCTGCTGATCTATCATTTCCTTTATCTGGCTTTCGTCCACGCCAGTGCCTGCCGCAGAAGAAAAACTGTCCTGGCTGCTTTCCATAAACAAATCCATCTGTTCCGCCTGGCGCTCTGCCTTGCCCATTGCATCTTCAAACTGCCTTTGGACCTGCACGAACTCCTTTTCGTCGGCAAGTTTTGCCATCTCTTTGCTTAAAACGCTCATACCGCCCAGAAACTGCTTTGTCATCATCGTCATATCCTTCATCTGCGAAGTAATCTCGAAGTTTAAAAGCATCTCCTGCGCCCGTTTCTGCTGGGTAAGCGTCATGCGGTAGCCCGTTATCGCAAGATTGTACTGGGCTTCAAGACCGTTTTTTCTCGCCTCGGTAGCCTTCTGGACGAATATTTTTTTCTGTTCTTCCAGGGCGGATATCTGCTTGTTCATATCGTAGACGGTCTTTTTTATAAGGCGCTTCTTTTCGAACTCTTTATCTGCCTTGCTCTTAAAAATAGACATAGTATCTCCTTATTCGGCGTCGCTCTGGGCTTCGGGGGAATCGGACGTGTCGGAAGAAGACGACTTAAGCTCGTCGTCGAGCTGTTCCTGCGTTTCGAACATAGCCAAAAGCTCGTCGTCGTGTTCGCCTACGCCGTAGATACGCTCGTTTTCGGTATAGCTGCTCTGCACCTCGCGCCAGGTGTCGTCGGCATCGGTAAGCACCTGCTCGCTCTTCACCTTGGTGTTTAACGCCTTATTCAAAAACGCGGCAAGCCCCTTCTGGTCAGAAAGAAGATTACCCAGCGACGCGTTGCCCGTTTTTATAAAGAAGTTGTTGTCGTCTATGGTGTTTTTCAGCTTGCGCAGCAGCTTCATATTGTAAAGTATATACATGCCGCGCTGCACGTCTGCCTC